>NZ_BLZR01000001.1:2842579-3158421 GCF_014193895.1 Clostridium fungisolvens
TGTATTTCCAAATGCTGCCAATGCTACACAGGCTGCTAGTACAACAGCAATAGCACCAACCAAGCTTATTGCAATTATGGAGAACCCTCTAAGTACAATTCCTCCAATTCCGGCACCTGCTGCAAAACCAAACTGTACAAAAGTACTATTAAGACTTAACATTATACCAGATGCTTCTGGAGCGACTGATATTAAATTAAAATTGAAAGTCGGTCCACAGATCCATGCTGCTATAGCCCAAATAATTAGCAATGGACATATTAACGCTATCGTTTTAGGAACAATTGATATTAAAATTAATGCAACAGCTTGTATAGCCATACCTCCTACTAGAGTACTTCTAGCCCCTAGACGATCTGCAAAAAATCCACCAAGCTTTGCCCCCACCACACTTGCTATTCCTAATCCCATCAGTATTATGCTCATCTTCCCTTCAATTAATGGCAACAAGCCGATTAAAAACGGAGTTATATAGCTATATACTACTGAGTAGCTTATAAACATGAAAAACGCTGCACCAAGATACATGGCTATTCTTGGATTTTTTAGATAGGCCAATTGGTTACCAAGTGGGATAGGTGCTTCAGCTTTAGAAGCTGGAATATACATTATTGCAGCTACCATTGCCAAAATAATAAAAAATCCTATTGCCCAAAATATGCTCTTCCAACCATATGCATTTGCTACAACACGGCCTATAGGAACACCTATTACCAGTGATGCACTAGATCCCATTGATAGGTTTGACATTGCTCTTGCCAAACGTTCTGGTGGAGTCAGCTTTGCAACTATTGAATATGCACTTATTCCGTAAACTCCCATTCCAATACCAAGCAGTATACGAGAAACCATCAAAAAGCCAAAACCTGGAATGGCTACTGTTGAAAATGTGCTTATTAATATGGCAGTGAGTCCTATAAGTAGTCGCTTACGTCCATCCATCTTTGCAGTGATCATAATAATAACCGGCGTACCTATAGCACCAGCTAAAGAGAATGCAGTGCCAAGTTGTCCTGCTGTAGATATTGGTACTCCTACTGATACTGCAATTTTATCTAGTATTCCTCCAATTACAAACTGCAATGTGCCCGATAAAAAACTTATAAAAGTTAATAAGTAAATTTTCCATGTGTTGCTTATCCTATTATCCATTTTCTCTTATTTCCTCCCTACATTTAGGTTGAGATAACCTATCCCCAATATCATTGCTAACATAAATCCTTTCTTGAAAATTGTGATAAATTTAATCTATCACCTTCGTGTAGCACGAAGTCAAGAAATTTTAGTAAATTTAACAGTCTCTCAATTAGTTTGTAGGTGTAAAATATCTGAAATATTTAAATATTTCATTATTATTAATTATATAACCTTAAACTCTTTCCACCTGCCACTCTTAAATCTAATAATATATATGCCAGAACGAAGCATCCAGTCAAAACCCATAGCTACCCAAATTCCTATAACTCCCATCTTAAATACAATTCCAAGAGTATAGCCGAGAGCTATACGCAAAATAAACATTGATCCAATGGAAACTATCATGGTAAAGCGTACGTCTCCTGCAGCACGTAACCCGTTTGGAAGAGTAAAAGCAAGTGGCCACAAAAAGATTGCAAAGCAATTATGAATCACTACAAGAATATAAGTTAGATGACGAACTTCTGGAGACAAGGTATATAAGCTTAAAATTATAGGAAGCAATGAAATCTGAGCCAAGCTAATGACAAGTGTTCCTATATAGCTGACCTTTGTAAGCCTCTCATTGTAGTAAGAAGCTTGTTCATAATCACCTGCACCTACACATTGACCAACTACCGTTACTATGGCAAGATTCATGGCTGTTGCAAAGCTGATGGCTATACCAACCAAGCTATTGGTTATACCATTTGCAGCAATTTGAGCTGTACCAAACAGTGCAATAATACTAACAAGGAGAACACGACCTAATTGGACAATACCATTTTCTAATCCATTAGGCACAGCAATATTTAGGATTCTTTTTATCATGCTCCCCTGCCATGAAAAAATCTCAGAGAAACGGATAAATATCTCATTGTTTTTATTTAAGGATAGGTACATCATAATAACTGCGGCAATACCTCTAGCGATAAGTGCTGCAAGTGCAATCCCCACCACTCCTGCATGGAACACAAAAATGCCAATAGCATTTAAAACTACGTTGGTCACATTCATAACAATAGAAATAATCATAGGAATACGAGAATTACCCATTGAACGAAACAATGCAGCGCAGGAATTGTACACAGCTAAAAATGGGTAGGATAATCCTGAAATAATAAAATAGATAACGGCTGCTGTCATAACATCCTTGTCCACTCTACCAAAAAGGACATTTAAAAGTGGTTTATTAAGTATAAGAACAACTAGCATGATACCAGTAGAAATAACTGTTGTGATGGTTATTAATTGACTTGCAGCAAAACACGCTTGTTCCTTTTGTTTACGCCCAATATACTGTGAAACTACCACTGCTCCTCCAGTAGCAAGCGCAGCCAGCACATTTATGAGTAGCATGTTTATCATATCTATTAAAGATACTCCGGAAACCGCCGCTTCTCCTGCATAAGAAACCATCATTGTTCCAATTATACTGACAGTAATTATTAAAATTTGGTCCATAAAGAGAGGTATAATTAATTTTTTAAGTGCTTTATTTGAAAACATATAACACCTCAGCTTTCACAATGTCTAATAACTTCTCTTAATTTAAATTGATTGTTTTCATATTCATATACAAAAATACAACAGTTTGTAAATCCCTTTTCCAATTCCTCCATAGGATCTTGAAGTGCTCTTAGAAAATTGAAGCAAGCTCCACTGTGTGACACTGCTAGGACACTATAATGATCTTCCTTCTCCATTATCTCAGTTAGGGTTTTAATCATTCTATCTCTTACAGTATTTGAGGATTCACCTCCATATGGCAAATAAAATGTTTCACATTCTTTAGGAGTTTTGGGATTTAAATCTTCACTTTCACCTTCAAAAGTACCGTAATACATCTCTTTCAAACCCTTCACTCTAGTGTAAAGTATATTGTTTTCAGTTACTATCTCCAAGGTATCAACACATCTTTCAGATGTAGAACAATAGGCATGATCAAATATTATATTGTTAGCCTTAAAATATTTTCCTGCAGTTTTTGCTTGTTCTATGCCCTTTTCAGTAAGTGGAGAATCAGACCATCCCTGAATCTTTCGTCGTAAGTTAAAAAGAGTTTGTCCATGTCTCATTAAATATAATGTTTTTGCCATTTTATTACCTCGATATTAATTATTTTTTATCTTGTACATTAGATAGTCCAAAGAATCTAGGTTCTTATTTTTACGGTGTATTTCATCCAATAGTTTCTGCCTCTGCTGTTTCAATATAAAAACTCTTTCTTCATTTGAATTTTCACCCAGCTTTGCTAATTCCATGTATTTCAATATCAATTCATTACTAAGTCCTGCATTTTTCAAGGTAATAATCATGCTAAGATGTTTAATATCTTTATCTTCATATTCTCTAATCCCATTGATTCTTTTCACATGATCAAATAATCCTATTTTTTCATAATATCTTAATGTTGGAATAGAAATATTGAACTTTTCACTTACTTCTTTGATCTTCAATCTCATACCTCCCTTTAAAAATGTCAAACCTTATTTCAATGTCTTTTTCAATTTAATCTAGTAAGAGTAAAAGCCTCACCAGGTGCAAGCACATAAATTCGTTCTGGATTTTCGACATGTCCATATAAATCATTTGGATCAGCATTGAATGCATCCATATATGGAGCATCTACACTCCCCCAGTGAGAAAGTAATAATGGTGTGCTAGGATAAGCATTTGCCAATCTTACAGCTCCTTGAAGTCCAATATGCCATGAATTATTAGAAAAATCAAAAATAATAGCATCTGGAATTGGCATTTCTAGATGTTCAGGTAGTAGTCGAGAATCACCTGGAAGCCATATATTTCCGTCAGGAGTTTCTAACCAAAAACCGCAATAGTCTTCAAATTTAAACACTCGAGCATATTTCTTTTTTTCATTTTGCCAAGCATGATCCGCAGGTGTTAAAGTAACTTTAATAGTTCCTACTTCAAAAGCTTCTCCAATATCATGTCCAAATCCAGACAACTTTTCTTCATTCATTAATTCCGATACATAATGTGGAGCGTGGTATTCCTTACATACATTAGCAAGTTTCTTACAAGTAACTCTACTAAAATGGTCATTATCACAATGAGTCACAAATACCCCATCTAAATGAGGCACATTTTCAGATAAAATTGGCATATCTATAAGCAGAGGCAAATCGAACCCTTCTAAAAGAGGATCAATCATAATACAAGTTCCTTTACTATTAATGAATGTTCCTGCATTTCCGAGCCAGCGAATAACAGTCTTATCTGAAGTCTCGAATGCTTCCGCTCCAAATGTTTGTGTTTTCGGCGCACGAGCTTGATTTTTCTTTTCTGATTTACTCATATATATCCCCTCACTTTACTTTAAAACTTAGCTATATTTAAATTTTTATACTTTTATATATAATAAAAAAATGTAGGTCCCCATCTGGTTACCTACATCATATCTTAAACAATCAAGCATGTCTAATACCTATTTTACATCTTTGATTATGCCTTTAAGGCATTTATAATCTTTTCAATAAATTTTGTTGTGGCAGTAGAAAATACTTGATGTTTTTTCCATACTATAACCGTTCCTGTTTCTAGTCTAGGATAGAAAGGTTTAAAGCACAGATTGGTTTCATCATTTACGTTAACTAATTTATCGAAACATATGGCATACCCTAGTCCTTCTTCAACCATAATTGCAGCATTATAAATAAGGTTGTAAGTTGCAATGATGTTAAGTTTTTCATATTGTTCACCAAACCAGTTTTCAATTTCATTTTGAACAATAGACCGCTTAGTATTTATAATTGACATATTAGTAAGGTCTTTCGATTTTATATACTCCTTTTCAGCCAAAGGACTGTCTTTTGGCATGAGAACTCCCCATGTTTCCTTATTAGGAAGCCTTATAAAATCATATTTTTCAATATTAACAGGCTCCATCAATAAGCCTATATCAATTAGACCTTTATCAATTTTTTCTTTAACATCATCTGCATTACCGCTATATATATTATACTTTACCTGCGGATACTCTTTGTTGAACTTCTTGATTAACCTTGCAAGTACATGCATAGCATGAGTTTCACCGGCACCTATAAATATTTCACCGCCAATAAGGTTATCCTGTTCAATGAACTCTCTTTCTGTCCTGTCAGCTAAATCCACAATTTCTTCAGCTCTTCTTCTTAGCAGCATTCCTTCATCCGTAAGAGTTATCTTAGTTTTTCCTCTTATAAATAATTGAACTCTTAATTCCTCTTCTAGCTGCATCAACTGACGAGATAAGGTTGGCTGAGTAATATGAAGGATTTCTGCGGCTTTAGTAATACTTTCTTCCCTTGCCACTGTTAAAAAATATCTTAAAACTCGTATCTCCATCTTTATTTCTCCATATATGTTTATAAGTCAAATTTACTTTTATTAATATTATAGCTTTTTTACAGGTAATTTAAAATAAAACTCTATTTAAGAATATTGTTGAAATTAAATGATGCTTTAACAACACCTAATATGAAATGGAATACATGAACTTCGAAATTATATTTCTTTTCTTAAATATAATACACAAGCGTATTAGTGCCATCAGAGTAAATAATCGCCCAAAACTTAAAGTACCCTATAGAAACTACTCTATAAGGTACTTTTTTTACTTAAAGCTTTTTCATAGCATTTGCTATTTCAATACATAAATCCTCTGCTTGAGCAACATGTCCAAGTTTATCTATAAAGGCATGAGTCATCCCTTTATAACGGAATACTGTAAAATCAACCCCTGCATCTGAAAGCTGTTTTGCATAAAACTCTGTATGCAAGCGCAAACCATCAAACTCTGCCCCAGCTAAAATAGCCTTTGGAAGATCTGCATGAGATTTTGCAAGCATAGGACTTGCATATGGATTATAAATATCTTCTTTATTTGAAATATAGTTTTGAAGGAACATATCGTCCTCAAATTTTATCGGTCTTCCAAGTCCAATACAGTTTTTTATAATGTGCTTTTGCTCCTCACACATTTCAAACAAATCCTCACTCCACTGGTATCCCTCTACCTTAGCATCAGCCATTGTAACTACTGGATAAATTAGCACCTGCATTGCAAGCTTAGGTGTTCCTAAATCTCTTGCCTTTAAACATACTGCCGCAGTATAGTTACCTCCAGCGCTGTCTCCTCCAATGCAAATTTTATCAACATCTATTCCATAAGCTTCTGCGTTATCGTAAACGTATTTCACAGCATAATAATTGTCATTCAGCCCATTTGGAAATGGTTTTTCAGGTGCTAGAGAATAGTCAATATTAAATACCACTGCATCTGCAAGCTCAGAAAGTAATTTACAGAAATTTTCTACTGTATAAATACTTCCACCTATCCATCCACCACCATGAATAAATACGAATGCTGGACGTTTTTTATTTTTTTCAGTTCTTCTTGGATAGTACCTCCACAAACCAACTTTATTTCCGTCAAATGTTAACTCTTCAAACTTTGTATGAATTTCAACTGTATTTAAATTATAATTTGGGAATCCCATACTATCCCTCATTGCTGAAATCATCATTTCCTTTGAAGTTGGTTCTGCAGATTTATCTTCTCCCCCTACATTTGTTGCCCAAAACTTTTCCATAAGATCTAATTCAAGTGGATCCAAATATCCTTCCCTATCTTCTCCTGGAATTGGCTTTAAAATAACTTTAATTCCGTTATTTTCTACAATAGAAGTTTCCTTCTGAAGTCTTTCAATGGCTTTTTCATCATATTTTCTCAATTTATATACCTTCCTTTAAATATGTTGTTTTTAGCTGAATTTCATAGACTTTAATTTTACTGCCTTTTATAGAGTTCCTAGCTCAACTATTAATTTATACATGCTAAAATTCATAGGTGCGTGATTTTCGAACAAGTATAAATTAAGTTTCGACATAGTAACTCTTTATTAATTTCTAGTAGTCATAAATACAGATAATGCACCAATTAAATTGGAATCATTATTGAATCTACATCTGACCACTTGAGGTTTTGCCATAACGTAAGGCAAACTATCTGCTATCCAATCTATATTTTTTTGGATATATTCAAATAATATATCTTGCTTGCTTATGCCACCGCCGATAGCTATTTTTTCCGGATCATAAATGTGCTGTAAGTTATGTAGCTGTACTGCAAGCTTAAAACAATAGTCATCAAGGATTTCAAGCACTTTTTCATCTCCATTATTGGCATACTCAAATACTTTATATCCGTCAACCTCTTCTTCATTAAGCTTTTTTGCTTCAGCTACTAGCTTACATAATCTTGGTACACCAGATTGAGCTCCGAGAAATCTTGAAAAATCTTTCTTTTTCCCATCATTATCAGCAATAATGAAACTAAACTCTCCAGCCACAAAGTGTTTTCCTTTATGCAATTTTTTATCTTTTATAATACCACCACCAACGCCAGTGCCTAAAATAACTACAATACCATCGTTACAGTCACTAAGATTGCCTTTCCAAGCTTCTGCTAAAGCGGCACACTTACCGTCATTTTCTACTGTTATTCTTACAGGGCAGCGTTTCTCTAAAATAGATACAATATTCTTATTGCAATTATATTCTAGTGCTCCTCCAGTGTATAAATAACCTCTTTCACTATCAATAAGACCTGGCATGCTCATAGCAATCCCTGAAATTTCGTCTTTGTATTTATCATATATTGAACCAATAACATCCACAAAATGTTCTATTGAGTCTTTAGGTGTTGGTAATGATCCTTTTTCAATAAATTGTGCACTATCATTCATAAGAGCATACTTAATTGCTGTACCACCTACATCGATAACTAAAATTTCCATAAAATATTCCTTCCTAAATCGCGAGCTATTTACTTCATTTAAAAGAAACTCTTTCAAAATAATTAAAGAGCTTCTTTTGCAATTAACTTATTCTAATTTTTCTCCGTTACTGCTGATTACCTCTTTATACCAATAGAAACTTTTCTTTTTAATTCTCTTCAAATCCTTTAAATCAAATTCATCACGATTAACATAAACAAAGCCATAGCGCTTCGTACAACCTTCATGTGTGCTTACTAGATCGATTGCAGACCATGGACAATATCCGAAAAGTTTTACACCATCGGTAATTGCAAGTCTTGCCTGCTCAATATGCTTACGAAGATAATCTATACGATATTCATCATTAATAATGTCTCCCTCTTCAACCTTATCGTAAGCACCTAAACCATTTTCAGTAACAATTAATGGTAGATCATATCTTTCATTTATTTCACGAAGTGTACTTCTAAAACCAACAGGATCGATTGGCCATCCAAACTCAGTTTTTGGTAATCCAACACTTTCCGCAGCCTTAAATACTCCTCCTTCTGCAAAAGCACGCTGTTGGTCTGCTTTTGATTTATCATTCATATCCTCTTCATTATTTTCAGCAACGGTCATTGTTGAGTAATAATTAAATGCGATAAAATCTGGCTTCCCAGCTTTTAAGACTTCCATATCTCCATCTTCTATGACTGGAGTACAGCCCTTTTTCTCCATATAACTCCAAGCAACACTATTATATCTTCCATATACAGCTGCATCTAAATACAACCAATTTCTTATGGATGAGAAATTCGAAGCTGCGAGAATGTCTTCTGGTTTTGATGAGGCAGGATAAACTGAGGAAATATTAGGTGCTGGACCTATCTTGGCATTAAGGCATATATCATGACATAATTTCATTGCTTTTGCTTGTGCAAGCAGCATATGATGATTCTGCTGATATAGCTTCTTTGCTGGATCTTCTCCATCTTCCCCTGCAGTTCCTAAGATAGCTCCAAATAAAATCATCATATTTTGTTCATTAATTGTAAGAAAGTACTTAACCCTATCACCAAAAGACTCGAATACTACTTTAGAGTAATTTTCAAAAGCAGCTATAGTTTCTCTATTGGACCATCCACCTTTTTTTTCAAGTTCATATGGTAAATCAAAATGATACATTGTAACAATTGGTTCTATGCCGTATGATAATAACTCGTTGATTACATTATTATAGAAGTCTATTCCTTTTTGATTTATTTCACCTATTCCATTTGGCAATATTCTTGTCCACGCTACAGAAAATCTAAAAGCTTTAAAGCCCATTTCTGCAAATAATTTTATATCTTCTTTATAATGATGATAAAAGTCACTTGCTACTTTAAAATCTGTAGTACCTTCAGGATATTTACCTAGGTCTTGGACAGAAAGACCTTTACCATCCTCATCCCATGCCCCTTCAACTTGATAAGCCGAAGTCGAAGCGCCCCATAAAAAATCCTCAGGAAAATCTTTTAATGTTTTGTAATTCATTGTTAACTACACCAACCTTTATTTTGAATTTTTATTTAATCTATACTACTTCAAAATCTATTTATATAAATATATGACTTCAGTTTAAAACTTATATTTTGAAAGTATAATCTCAGAACACATATGTGCTTTGAAAATAATTTTCGAGTTGAAGTTATGCGTATTTTTCTATAACCTTAAATCACCAAAACTAATACGTCTGATAGGCTGCTCTTTAAACCAATTTACAACTTTGCCATCGCATAATGTATCTAAATCCTTACATCTTGGTAAAGTAAGAGTTGAATTATCTAAAATAAATTGATCTAAATATCCAGGATGAAAATGTAGTTCTACTATCTTTCCATCACAGTTTAGGAGATTTAGATCATCATTAAGTATATTATCCACAGAAATTCCCTTTGACATTATGTCCATCATAACTTTAAAATCGCTTGGCACCATAGTTTCCTTATATCCTTTTAGCTTTTCTGTAAATAATGAGGCATGTATATTATATTCTAAGGCTATATCCTTAAATACTTTTTCAATAACCTCACCAAAAACAGAATGTCCTTCTATATGCTGTGGATAATATCCCAATAATTCCTTAAACTTTTCCATTTGTGCAATAGTTTCTTTTTTTACATCTTCATATACAAATTTCTTGCTACCATTTCTATAGTAAGATGAACTCCAAAAATATCCTTTTTCATCTACCAAAGATGGAATTTCTTGTGGATTGGAGCAAGGCTTGCCTAACACTAAATTAGTATGTTGCCCTATAAATAAATCAGGAAAACTTTTAGCCAAAGAGACTGCATGTTCAGCTGAATCCATATTTACCATTAATGTAGTTGAGGATACAACACCATCTTTATATCCTTTAATAACACCGTAATTAAAAGCTTCTGACATACCAAAATCATCTGCATTTATAATTACATCAATCATTTTTATCTCCTTTCTTTATTTATAAGTTTTATTAAGGGGTGTTTACAAAACACCCCAAGTATCTATTTATTTTTATAAAGTTCAATAATTTCACGTGCCATAATCTCTAGCACTTCAGCACTCATCATCTGATCTTCAGAGTGAATTAGCAATAATCTAGTTTCCACCTTTTCACCAGATGCTTCCTTTTCAATCAATACCTTATGAAACTTATGTCCATCTTGAAATAGTCTTTTACCTTCTTGCATTAATTCATTTGCTTTATCAAAATTTCCAACTTTCGCCTCTTGAATTGCCTCAATATAGCAAGAACGTGCAGAACCTACTGATGAAATAATCTCAAAGCAAGTCATTTCTAAACTTTCCATGCCATGTTCTCCTCTCTAATTTTAGCCTAATTTTGACAACGCAAAATCTAAGACCTTTTTACCATTCATTGTTCCATAATCCCTAAGTTCAATTACATCTACAGGTTTATCGGGACCAACCATTTCTTTAACCTCACCAAGAGCAAATCTAATTTGTGGTCCAAGCAATATTACATCTGCTTTATCTTTATTTTCTGGAAGTTCAGGCTGAGGGATAGCCCATATTTCAGCCTCAATACCTTTTTCTTCTGCTGATTTTCTCATCTTTTGAACCAATAAACTTGTTGACATACCTGCTGAACAGCATAATAAAATACGAATCATTTTACATCTCTCCTTTATTAATTTACTATAAATCTAAACTGCAACAACTTCTTCTTGTTCTTCTTTTAATGCTTGTCTATCAGCGTATTTAAAAAATGGGAAATACAATAATGTTACAGCTGCAACCGCACAGCAAACGCCTAATGCCGCAAATAATCCAGTTGAAATAGCAGCTGCTACAGGTTGTGGCATTGTCCAAGGTAATTGAATTGTAGGATTCATTTTTGCATGAGCTCCAAGCTTAATGAATACTAACCCAACCGCAGCACCTACTGGAGTTGATAAGATCATTGGAATAAAGTAAACTGGATTAAACATTATAGGCACACCAAATATTAGTGGTTCATTTATATTAAAAATTGAAGGCACAATTGATAATTTTCCCATAGTCTTATAACGTTCTGACCTTCCAGTCAACATACAAATCGCTAACCCTAGAGTGGAACCGGCTCCTCCAAGTCCTATATATGCCGCCAAGGCTGAAAAAGCAAAGTAAGGTAATGGTTTTCCTGACTGGAACGCCGTGATATTTGCTGTACCTGCTGTTATAAGTACTGGCATATATACACTTAATATTGTGTTTGGATGTATACCAAAGAACCATAAGAAATTTATAATCATAAATACAACTACAACTGACCAAGGAGATGCTCCAAATTTCATTATTGGTAAACCAACGGTTTTAGTTATGAAATCAAATATATTTCCATATGGTGTAGCAGCAAAACCAATACGTACAATTAATACAATTAGGAAAATGATCATTGCGATAAAGGTTGGACTTAATGATTTTGATACCATCTCTGGTACACTATCAGGCATTTTAATAACAATACCCTTTTTATCAAGCTGACAGTATAGTGCTGTTACTAATAACGCTATAACCATTCCACCGAAAATAGCCGTACTTCCTAAATAGTCTTTTGTAAGTGCTAGTATTGGAGTCTTGTCAACCATAACTTGTTGTGGCATTAAAACAATAAATGAACCTAGAGACAACATAGCGGCAGTCATTCCATCATGTCCTTTAATCTTTGCATAATTAAATGCAATGGCAATTACAATGTATAATGCCATAAGCTGTGTAGTTCCGTTAATTACTGCATTCATCTGCACTCCAATTCCAGTTTTCGCAAGTAAGTCACTCCATGCTTTCATTGGAAAATTAGCAGCAATTGCAACTAAACAAGTTCCTAGCGTAAGTGGCATTGTAGCCATCATACCCATTGTAAGAGCTTTTATAACTTTATTATTGTTCAATTTCGTCATCGGAGGCATAACTTTTTTTTCCATAGTTTCCATTATATTAGACATATTTTATTTTCCCCTCTTTCAATAATAATAGCTTTCAATCTAAAGCTAACTATATTTAAGTCTCTAACCCTTTTGTGACATTTTCATTATAGAGATTATATTTGCTAATTCATTATCACTAAAGGTTACATCAAATTCTTTTTCTATAACAGAAAAACTTTTTTTGATAGAATTGTATAGTGCTTTATTTTCATTTAATATATTTTCTTTGTGTATATTAGACGACATTGGCACTTTTTTTAACATGTATTCTATACAACAAGCTATATGCACCATAAGAGCAAGTTCTTGTTCTTCAGTAAGATGATAATTTTCATTCACTCCAATTTCACCAATTACTTTTGGCAAATAAACTCTAAGTTTGTCCACATCTACAAGTTCCAACTCGTGGCTTAAGTGATCAAAAATAACTTTAAAATCATCGCCTTCTTCATCATTATCATCAATATCCTCATTGCCCAAATTTAATAGTGCTCTCAATTCTTTTGAATTGTTCTGAAAAATATCTGTAATCGGTATATATCGTATTCCCATTAACTGTGGATTATAGCTTCCTATAACACAAATGATGTTATGATTTTCCTTTATTCTATTTACCTCTTCTAAAAGAAATTGCTTATCTGAAATTGCTAACGGAATTATCTCTACTTCATGAAGTCTTATGTTATTTTTAATATAGTTTTTTATTTGTACTGCTGCTCCTTCTCCGCTCATGCATAGACTTAGTATTACATTTTTGCTTTTAGATCTGTAATATTCATCTTTCTGCATGTACATCGTATTATTATAGGCATCAATAATCCCTTCATGAATTTCATCCATTTCCATTCCAAGCATTATCTTTCTATTGCAATCTAAAGCTAACAAGGTAATTGGGATTTCCAATTTTCTAATCTCAATTCCTGTTTCTGAAGATATCATATCTAACATAGTTGCAAAGGAACCCATATCATAAATAACAAAAACACCCTTTCCTTGATGTATCTTTATTATCATTGCTTTCAATTCCTCGTATGCCACATTCACACTTTTGTTTAATGGCATATCGTAGGCGTAGGTTTCATGACTCCCCATATTATTAATAACTTCAACAAGCGAACTCGCCGCTGTATTTCCGTGCAGAGCTAGTAATACCACTGGATATTTATTTTCTTCTTTTTCTAAAGAATCTCTAGTAATAAACATTGTAATGAATACTACTTCGTCTATAGGCAATCTTTTAGCAAATTCTTTTTCTATTAAGCTTACAAATTTCACACAATAACTGTATTGATCTTGATATTTGCCAATAACATCCATAATTTGTTCATTACTCAGTCTTTGAACCTTATCTTTCCTACTTAAAGTTGAGTTTAAGTGAAGACATAATCCATAGAATATAGAATGAGGATAAACTTTATTGAACCTTTTAGTGGCTTCGTTAAGAAATTCCTTAACCAAGGCTATAACTCTACTATTTACTATTTCAGATAATTGTTCCTCATTTACAACTTGATTCATTAGCTTTTTACTATACTTCTTGAATTGATTTTCAACATCTATACTTATAATAGTGTTTATATCTTGTTCCTCAATTCCTCTTTCTCTTAGTTCATTAACCTTTTCATCAATGAAATCATACATGTTTTTTTTCTTATTGAGTTTTTCTTCACTTAACGAAATCATGGTTGCTTCTATTTTAGAAAATGCATAATTGCAGTTTTCAGATATTATTTCTTTAATTTCTGATTTATATCTTTTAAAGTTCAAGAATCCAGATCTTACATAGAAAGGAAAATCACTCATAAGAATTGAGATATTATCTTTATTGTTCTCAAACTCTCTTACATAAGCATTTGCACATCCTATTTGGATATCTCTATTTAACTGTTTTACATTTGTTTCACATTGATAGAGCAGTAGACATATTAAAAGCTCAGAATTGATATTAAGAGTTTTATTACATCTTGCAGCCTCAATTGTGAAAAAGTGTTTGATTAGTTCAAACCTTTCATTTAAATTTCTTTCTGCTAATGACGGTAACTGTATCCTTATAGAAAAATATGAACTATAGTAATCAATCAAACTTTGTTGCGCTATATCATTCATAGCGCATATGATTATCCCATTAAATTCACTTTTAATTCCATTAACTTCTACGTAATTGTTTTCAACAAGTCGTATTAAAATATTTCTTCCTTCAGCAGGAAGTAGCTCTATATGATCTATAAATAAAACTCCGCCTTTAGCTCTGCTAAGAAAACTTCCTTTATCTATCCCAAATAAAATTTCAACCATCTGATCTGGTTTATCACTATAATTATTACAATTAAATCTAATAAATGGCGCCTCATTTTCTATTATTTTGTTTTCTTTAGCAAAATAATACATTAGATTAACAAAATAACTTTTCCCAGAACCATTTGGTCCTAATACTAGTGAATGCAAACTATGTTGCGGGTAAAGTATTGCAGCTTTGGCCAATTGAACTGCATTCTTTAAACTTCCATTGCAACCTATAAGTTGTTTAAAGCAGGATTGTTCTCCTTGTGGTGTCATCGTTTTCTTTTTGATTCTATAAAGAACTGGTCGACCGTTAACTTTTTCTACGACACCATCTTTAACAAGTCCATTTAATATACTACTTATATTGGTCCTTTGCATTCCTAATCTATTTGATAAGTATTGAGTTGATACTCCTTTAGCTTCTTCACTATTAACAGAATTTGAGCACTTAATCATGAAGTCAATAATCTGTTCTCTGTTAGATTTCATACAAACACCTCCTAAAGAAGTTATACACTTAATACTCTAAAAAAACAATACAATATTTGCAAATATATGTCAACATGGCTATTTTCCTTATATTAAGCCTATTTTGTATGAATGACATACACTGTAATTTGTGTATGTTTCGTTTTTAAATTATACACTTATACACAAATTGAAGTGTTCAATCTTTTATTGTGTTTTTTCACTACTGTTTAACAATTCTATACATTTTCATACAGTAAATCTAAAAAAAGACATACACATTTTTTTAAAAAAATTTTTTTAATTTTAGCAAGTTTTTTATTTTAAAACATGACTTATCTGTTGTTTATGTAAATAGTAGATAATTTACTATGAAACTTTTTCAACTTTTTGATTTCACTACTTAAGCCACTTTTATCAAAGTAAGTACTTCACAATTTTTACATAATATTAGAAACATCATCTTTATGTATGGAGGGCTCGCTACTACTAATTGTATAAAAACAGCTTGAACATTTGTCCAAGCTGTTTTTATATAATATATTTACTTAATTCATTATTTTCAGTGTAAATATTATCTTCTAATTACTTTCTAACCTTATCTGAAAGCAGTTCTCCACCTACCCCAATATTTTCCGCTTCATTTTCCTTAATTAATACGATAAATGCCTGCTCTGGTACATTCATAATTTTTGATGCAGCATCTGTAAACTCCTTTACTAACTGACTTTTTTGCTCTTTATTTAGTTTTCCTGCTTCTAATGTGATTACTGGCATAATCTCATCTCCTTTTCTCAATATGGTATTTTTTATTGTTTCCAACATTATAAATACATAGTAAAAATGATAATGGCCAAGAAGGTTCCTTCTTATATTGCTAAACTATGGTTCTTCCCATTTCATACGCTAACTTTGGATAATCTGTTGTTTCAATTACTTCTCTTGCTGGGCATCCTTTTGCTAACAAAACACCTTCATCTTTCCAATTAAGAAAACGTAAAATTGCTTCATAGGTTTTCTGTAGTCCCTCCATTGTTTCATCATCTGACCCATAGGCAGCTGCAAAAAGCATGGCCTTTTTATTACCAGACAGCTTTGCATTTTTAGCATGGAAACGGTCAACCACCGTTTTTATCTGGGCAGACATTGTGTAGTAATAGATTGGAGTTACAAATACTATCATCTCCGATTCCAATAGCTTATCATTGAGTTTATTCATGGAATCTTTGTGAACACATTCAGAATCATGCCTTGCACAATATCCACATGAAAGACAAGGATTTACCTTCTCAAAAGCTGCATCAAAACGATACACATCATGTCCTACTTCTGTAGCTCCTTCAATGAATTTATCTGCTAATAAAGCAGTGGTACCCTTCTTATTTGGACTTCCTGTTATAACTGTTATTTTCATAGCTATTTATCTCCTTTTCAAAAAGTATTTTTATACATCAGTTTTCCTTACATATTGACTATAATTCCTTAAGTTAACTTAAGGTCAATACTATTTTTGAAAAACTTCGTAATAAAATTTATATTTTTAAATAGCTTTAAACTTTGTCCATTTATCATTTTTATAATGAAATTCAAAAATCACTGATTTTATAATCCAATCTACAAACATAGCAACCCAAGTACCTAGCATTCCCATATGAAATCCTATTGCAAATACATAAGACAACGCAATTCTGCAAAAAATCATAGATAATGTGCTGACTACCATTGGAAACTTTGCATCCCCAGCTCCTCTGAATATAATAGGAAGCATATAGCCAGATGGCCATATTAAAATCATCATAATTGCATGTGCGATAACTATCTTCCATGTCATGGATGTAGCATCTGGCGAAAGATTATAAACCTGCATAATCACTGGCATTAAAAGTAGTACTATCACAGAACTAATAATAAAACCTAAATGGATTATAGTTCTCACTTTTTTCTTATAGTACTTTGCCTGCTCAAAATCTCCAGCTCCAACACATCTTGATATAATAACAGAAAGCCCTAAGTTCATTGCCATACCCGGCAGCACTTCAAACATAACAATGGTTCCTGCAACAGAGTTAGCTGCGATTGATGCGGTTCCAAACATTGAAACAATACTTAATACAATCAGCCTTCCTAGATAAAACATCCCATTTTCAAAACCGAAGGGTGCTCCTATATTTAAGATTCTTTTTATCATGTTCTTATCAAATTTTTCAGTTAAGAACTTTGTAATTCTAAGCTCACAATCACTTTTATGTGCCATAAAAAGAATAATCAAGGCTGCCCCAACTCTTGAAACTAATGTTGGAATAGCAACACCTGTGACCCCCATGTGAAACCCTGACACTAACAGTGCATTTCCTGCCACATTTATAATATTCATAACAAGCATAATTTTCATTGGTAATTTAGAATTGCCAATAGTACGGAAGATCGCAGCACCAGAATTATATAAAGCTAAAAATGGAACTGATATTGCTACTATGATAAAATAATGATTTGCTGCATCCGATACCTCTTTTGTAATATCTCCAAATAAGTGATTTAGAATCAGCGGTTTAAAAACATATAGTAATGCAGTTATTGCAACTGATAATAATAGTGAGCATTTGACCAGTTGGTTTGCTGCTTTTGTTGCATTTACCTTGTCTTTGCGCCCAAGATACTGTCCCGCAATTACTGCTCCACCTGTTGCTAATGCTGCAAATATACTAATGATTAACGCCATGATAAAATCTACTAGTGACACCCCTGATACAGCCGACTCTCCAACTTGTGCCACCATCATGGAAGCTGCCATTCCAACGGTATATTCAAGTCCTTGCTCTATTATCAGCGGTAAAAATAATGTAAATAAATCATGATTTGAAAAAAAACGTTTCTTTACTAAAGTTGCTTCCATTTCATCTGCTCCATTTTCTCTTGTTATTATATCTAAAAAGTTAAATAATCACATTGAAGTTAAGTACTTTTGAGCCCATTTATAAATTTCTTTTTCTGCTCCCTTAACACTACTTCCTTTGATAGCAAGACCTTTTTCTACCTTTGCACCTGGGCAAAGTTTTTTAATATCGCTTTCACTACGTCCCATCCCACTTCCCTCATGAGTACAGAAAGGAACGATTTTCTTCCCAGATAGATCATAATCTTCTAGAAAGGTAAATACAGGCATTGGAAAAGTCCCCCACCAGTTAGGATATCCAAGGAATATAACATCATAAGAATCTATGTCATCAACCATACTAGTTAATTCTGGCCTAGCACTTTGCTGTAGCTCTTTCTTGGCCACTTCTGTACATTCTGTATAATCCTCAGGATAAGGATTTACAGCTTCTATACGAAACAAATCCGCTTCTGTTATCTTCTGAAGTATTTTCGCTGCCACTTCTGTGTTACCTATAGATAAATTTACAATATTACCACTTACATAGTTATTGCCTTCTCTTGTAAAATAGGCTATTAAAGATTTTCCACTCATTTTTAGTCCTCTCTTTCTTGATCTCTTATTATAACCCTACTCCTTGGACCTAACTCCAAGTCAATAGTTTTTTATTGCCGCTCTCCTAAAATGAAAAACTAAATTCTTGTTTGCAATAGTAAATTCATCTTAAGCGATTTTACTCTTGCACAAAATATAGTACGGTAGTGTCCTTAAATGAAATTTGAAATACCATCAACAAAACAAGGGACAGCATAAACTACTACACGCAGTTTAAGCTGTCCCCGATACTGTAAACTTAGGACCTTTTTAATCCTTTTTCTTTCTTTCCTATTGTTTCTTCATATCTAGCAATCTTGCCATTTAAACGTTCTACTGTACTCTTCATTTCTTCCATCTTTAATACAAGATTGTCACGCTGCTCAATTAAAAGTTCTTTTCTTGCTTCAGCAGTGCCGTCACCTTCTTGGAATAGGGTAACATATTCAATTAAGGCTTCTATTGGAAGACCTGAACTTCTCATACACTTAATAAATTCAACCCATTTGCAATCTTCTTCTGTATAGTCTCTAATCTTACTTTTACTGCGATTCACAGGAGGAATCAATCCTATACGCTCATAATAACGGAGTGTATCCTGTGACAGATCAAACTTTGCACTTACTTCTGCAATCGTCATATTTTTGTACCTCCTAATATTTAAATAATTATATTGCTCGTAACTAACTCCAATGTAATAATACCAAACTCTAAATCATCTTTTTATCTACTAATCAACAATATACTTCTTTTTCCTCAAGTAGATCTAATGCAAAATTTAAAACCTTCTCTCCATTTACAATACTGAAGTCTACTGCTGATATTACATCTACTTGTATTCCTTCAGGTTCATATATTTCCTTAACCATTGGGAGAATATATGCAACCTCTGGTGTAATTAAAATTAAATCTATTTCATCAAATTGTTCGTCTATTTGCCTTTCTAAAAATATTTTAATATATATCTCTAGGTCTCTTGCTTCTGCTTCTTGTTCCATTTTTTGTACTAGCAACCTTGCTGTATTTTCAGCAGCACAAAATAGTACTATTTTTATCATAATTAACCTCACGCTGAACTATTTTCTTGATAATCAGTTTAGCACTTGAAGTTAACTCCAAGTCAAGTATTTATTCAAATATTTTATGTAAAATGTAATAGTAAATTCTTGATTGCAATATTAAATTCGTGCTTGAGCTTAATGTAAATTGAATTAGTTAAAGCCAGTAAAACAAGTAATTTCTTGCTCTACTGGCTTTATTTGAATTTATATTTATTTTTGGCTATACTATTTATCTTTATTTTCTGAGGATTTCCATTCTCCTATGATTTCTGTTGTCACAGGGTCACACAAATCATCATAATTTTCAATTTTATAATTTATCATATCAAAGCATTTCTGTAATTCTTGCATTTGCTCCGCAATGTTGTTCTTTATTTCAAAAAGAATAGCTCGTCTATCTTCCTTTGTGGATTCTCCATCATTTGCAAGATTAAGATATTCTTTAATAAACTCAAGCGATGCTCCTGCCTTTTTAAACTTTAAAACTAATTCCACCCAATGAATTGCTCTTTCATCATAGTCTCGTATACCTGACTCTGTCCTTTTTATAGGTGGGATTAATCCTATACGCTCATAGTAGCGCAGATTATCTATGGATACTCCTGTTCTTTGGGCAACCTCTTTTATATTCATAAAGTCTTTCTCCTTTTCCTATGTATAAGTGATAGTAGCTCTAAACATTTCAGTAAAATATTTCCAGAGAAATATTATCTATTAATCTCCCATATGCAGCTTTATTTAATTGTCTTCAAGTGTTTATTGAATAAAATTCTACTGTAATTTAATATAATATACAACACCTTGTCTAATTTTACACCTAATTTGATATTATCCGAATAACTGTGGAGGGCAAAAGATGAAAGTAAAATTTAGTTCTATTGATAAAGACCTGAGGAATGCTGGTAGATTACTTAAGCTTCTTAATAATACTTTTACGGAATCAAAACTACGCTTTATGTATAAATTAAGCCGTAAAAGCAAAATGAAAGTAAACGATAAGACTATACAATTCTCAGAAGAATATATTGTGCGAAAAGATGGGTCAAGACTGCGTATTTGCGTATTTAAACCTCTAGCTCTTAAAGAAGATGTTCCAGGCGTTCTTTGGTTACATGGAGGAGGTTATGCACTTGGATCCCCTGAGGTATCTAAGTTATATGCTAAAAAATTTATAGAAGTAAGTGATTGTATTGTTATAGCTCCTGATTACAGGCTATCCATCGAAGCTCCATATCCAGCTGCTTTGGAGGATAGCTATGAAGCACTTTTATGGATGAAAAATCATGCAGACGAATTAGGAATCAGGTCAGATCAGCTAATGGTTGGAGGTGATAGTGCAGGAGGGGGACTTACTGCAGCCCTTACTTTATACACAAGAGATAAAGGCGAAGTTAATATTGCTTTTCAGATGCCACTATATCCAATGCTTGATGATAGAATGACAACTGAGTCTGCGAAGGAAAATGATGCACCGGTTTGGAACTCTAAATCAAACTCTCTTGGTTGGAAGCTATATCTTGGATGTTTATTTGGTACAGAAAAAGTTCCATACTATGCCGCTGCTGCAAGATCTGAAGATTATAGTAAGCTCCCACCAACAGCAACCTTTGTAGGTAGCTTAGAGCCTTTCAGAGATGAAACTATTTATTATGTGGAAAACCTAAAAAAGGCTGGAATACCTGTTCATTTTGAAATTTTCACTGGTTGTTACCATGGCTTTGATCAGATATGCCCTAAGGCTGAGGTAACTAAAAAAGCCCATGAATTCCTTGTTAATTGTTTTAAATATGCAATAGAGAATTATTTTGCAAAGCAAGATACAGAGATTTGAAGTAGTTTTTAAAACCTAGCAATTTACCTTCATCCAATTATTGTAAATAATTAAATTTAATTTTATAATTAGTGTATGGTATTTTTTGTATTCTGTATACTTATAAAAACATACAGAATACACAATAACGAAGACGGTGAGGGGGATAACAAGTTGAAAAGCATAAAGGAAACTGTATACGAATTCATACAGCAAGAAGTTTATAGTAAAAATGAAAATAAAAATGGTTTGGAAACAAAGACAATTGCAGAAGCTTTAGGGTTACATCGTTCTAATGTAAGTGCTTTATTAAACGAGCTCGTAAAAGAAGGACGACTTGCTAAGACAACCACAAGGCCTGTTTATTATAAGCTTCCTGAACTAATTCACCAAAGTACAGAAAAGTCATGCTTTACACAATTGATTGGCTACAATGGCAGTTTAAGAAATGCAATTCAATTAGCACAAGCTGCTATTCTTTATCCACGGTCTAGTCTAAATGTTTTGCTTTCCTCCAAAACAGGTTGTGGTACAACTTATTTTGCTTCATTAATGTTTGATTTTGCTAAAGAAATGGGGATTTTATCAAAAGACGCTCCTTATGTAAAAATTGATTGTCGTCATTATTCTAAAAATGTGTCTGTATTAGATGAGGAACTCTTTGGGACTCAAGGTAATTTGAACAGCAGTTGCTTTGTAAAAGCCCAGAGAGGAATGCTATTTATTGACAATGTTGATCTATTAGATGCTAAGCAGCAGGGTTGTTTGTTTAGATTTTTGGATACAGGAAAAATATATTCAGAAGATAAATCTAAGTCACTAGATTGTAATGATTTATTTTTGGTACTAGCCTGTTCCCCACAAAGTGTTTTGCAAATAAACCGTATTATTCCTGTTACCATAGAATTGCCGGAATTAAAAGATCGCTCTATGGAAGAACGTTTTGATCTTATCAATCATTTTTTTCAAGTTGAAGCAGCAAACTCGGAACGTTCAATTGAAGTAACTGCTGAATCAATTAAAGCATTACTACTTTCGGATTTTAATTACAATATCAAAGGTCTAGAGCTTGATATTAAATCAGCCTGTGCAAATGCTTATGTACGAGTAGTTAACGAGTCTGAACAAGCCATTTGCGTATGTGTTAATGATTTTAAAGGACAAATAAAAAAAAGTTTATTAAATCTAAAAAGCTATGATACTGAGATTGAAGTACTCTTAGGTAAAAGAGAATCTATTATTTACGATAAAAACATTATTGATCAAGGATCTTATGATCCTCATTCTACAGTTGATATGTACTCTGAAATTAAGAAACAGTATGATGAGTTGTCTAATCTTGGCATTAATAATAGCGGCATCGAAAACGTCATGAATACTCATATTCGTAATTTATTTAAGAAATATGGGTATTATAATGGTTTTGGTGATTCAAACAATCTAGAGCAACTTTCTAAAATTGTGGACCCAAGAATCATAGATATGGTTAGTTATTTTTTGAATGCTAGAAAAAAAGAGCTTGGAGTAAATTATAAATCTAATGTATTTTACGGGCTTTGCCTACATATAAACTCACTATTAAACTTAAATCTTTCTGAGCAACGGGTAGAAAATAATCAGATTGTTAAGATTGTTCAAGATTATCCAGAGGAATACGCTGCAAGTGTACAGTTTGCAGATATTTTAAAAGAAAAACTAGGCTTGAACTTACCTATTCATGAGATTGTTCTAATAGCTATGTTTCTAATCGAATCAGATGAAAATAATGACGAGGAACACCCAGTACTACTTTATATTATGCACGGCAGTCAAACGGCCTCGTCCTTAAAAGATGTTACAAATAGTTTAACCCATTGCCATAATGCTTACAGCTATGATTTGGCTTTGGAGGTTGGAACAAGACAGGCTGTAGAAGAAATCAAAGCACTTATTGAAAAAATCGACCGTGGAAAAGGTGTTATTGTCATATATGATATGGGCTCCATAAAGACAATGCTTGAAACTATCGCAGAGGAAATAGATGTAAAAATTAGGTATATCAATATGCCTATAACTTTAATCGGTATTGATGTTGCAAGAAAATGCTCCATGGAAAGCGATATAGATTATGTCTATCATATGGCAAATCTCGAAATCAATAATATGCGAAAAAATGTAGAAAAGCATAATAATATCATCGTTACTCTTTGTCATACAGGTGAAGGCGGCGCAGCACAATTAAAATTATATATTGATCAGTATTCGAAACTAGGAATAAAAACCATAGCCCTTGCAATATCTTCACGTAATGCGCTTTTAAAAGAAGTTTTAGCACTCCAAAAAACCTATAATATTCATAGTTTTGTTGGTGCATATGATCCGAAATTATTTGGCATTCCATTTATTTCTATACAAAAGGTTTTTGAAAGTTCTAAAGAAGATTTAGACCGTATCCTTATGTTTGAGCCTGTAAATTCTCGGTCTGTGAATTACAATGATGTATATAAATACTTAGGGGAACAGTTTAAATATACATCAATATCTAAACTGAAAACTGTGCTGCCAAATATCATTGATGAATTCAGTATGCTCTATTCATTTACCGAAGATCAAAGAGTTGGCTTATTTATGCATCTAGCCTGTTTAGTAGAAAGATTGTTAGATGGTAAATCAGCAGTAAATAATAATGACAGAAGCAAGATTATCTCAGTATTTAAAGATGATTATCAAGCTATTGTTAAAATCCTAAAACCTTTAGAAAAGATCTTCAAAGTCATAATAGATGATAATGAAATTACAACCATTATAATGATTATAAAGAAAGTGTAAAAAATACAAATTTAATGCCCCCTACTCTATAAACATAGATAGGAGGCATTTTTCATTTCTTAGTTTCTATTATATTTCTTTAGAAAATAGCTTTTTTAGATGTTTATACTCAGCCTGCTGTGGATGAACTGGTTCTACAATCCCCTCTTTACTATTTAGAATCTTTTTCTGGATATCATAAAGTGTATCTGTCATTCTTCCGTAGTAAACAGCCTCACTAAACATTCTCATCAACTTGTTGTGTTTTTCTTTCTCAAAACTTTCGATATGTTGATTAAATATTACTTTTAAGCCCTCGTCCACTACTTCTGTTTCATAAGAAATAGTAATGGTGTCTAGTAATGATTTGATTTGTGACTTGTAAAACTCTCCTCTTTTATAATCTAATATGGTTATATCAATACGAGTATGGGCGTCATTATCATATTTTGAATACTTCAGTCCTTTCTTGATATCCTTTGCGCTTAGTTCCTTACTCATACATTGATTAATATTAGATAAGAGATCTTTTTCAAGAAAATCATAAAAGTCTTTTTCATTTATTTTTAATATTCTTGTTAGTTTCATGGACACATTATAGCACAGCATTTGGAAAATAAATACAGTAAAAAACGTAACATTTTTACAAAATTATAAAAATGTAAAAAACTATACTTTATAAATAATACAATTATACACTGCATAAAAAGAACATGAAAATTTAATACACTAAGGCATTAATATTAAAAAATAGCTTATTTTTATAAAAAAAAAGTGTATTTTTGAAAATATACTAAAGAACTACTGTATAAAAGCCTCTTAAATCCTAGTTGTAATCGTTTTGACAAATATTTTTTTATACACTAAAATAAAAACGGTTCAGGAAATAATTTACATATTTTCAAAAGGGGGATATCCAATGGACGAAGAAAATGATTTAGTATCAATGACAATTATTGCAAATTCAGGTGATGCACGCTCTTTTGCATTTCAAGCTTTGGAAGAAGCTAAAACTGGAAACTTTGAAAAAGCAGAAGAGCTTTTAGCAAAATCTGATGAAGCAGCCAACCTAGCTCATAAAGCACAAACAGAGTTATTATTCAAAGAAGCCAATGGTTTTAAGCAAGAGCTTAATGTGTTACTTGTTCACTCACAGGATCACTTAATGACAAGCATGCTTGCAAATGAGCTTATTAAAGAAATTGTTTTATTATACAAAAATAAATAAATCAGGGGGATCAAATATATGAAAATTTTATTGGTATGTGCAGGTGGAATGTCAACAAGTATTTTAATGAAGAAGATGGAAAGCTATTGGAAGGAAGCTGGGGAAGCACTTAATATTAAAGCAGTGGGCCTCGCTGAGTATCAAGATGTGTATCAAAATTATGATATCGTCTTAATGGGACCTCAAGTATCCTATCGCTTAAAAGAAGTAAAGGAATACACTGGACTCCCATGTGCTCCAATTCAATCCTTTGACTATGCCATTGCAAATTGTCCTAATATTATGAAGCTAGCAAAAAAGTTATATGCTGAAAAATAATGAAATAAGGAGAGGTAAAATGGAACAGTTATTTGAAAGTAAATTTATGATCAAACTTCAGGATTTTGGTCAAAAACTGGGCAGTAACAAATTCTTATCTGCGCTTCAGGCTTCTATGATGTCCTTAATGGGTATCATAATGGTTGGTGCCATATCACAAATTATTTGTTCAATAGGCAGCGAAACCATGTTAAATCTATTTTCTTCAAGGAGTAAAATTTACGCAATCATCTATTTACCTTATCAATTTACAATGAACTCTTTATCTTTGTGGGTTGTTGCATTATTTGCATACCACTACGCAAAAAACTTAAAAATGAAGTCTCCTATTATGAATGCTGTTGACGCACTAGTTTGTTTCTTATTAGTAGCTGGTGCATTAATTACAACTGAAACAGGTGCAACTGGCATTAATATGACTTATCTCGGAGCACAAGGTATGTTTATTGGATTTCTTGTTGTGTTTATGTCTGTACACATTGAAAAATACTGTGCTGATAAGAACATTCGTATTAAGATGCCAGATGTTGTTCCTCCATTCTTACAAGACGGTTTTTCATCAATTTTACCATTACTATTCAGTGCTATTATTTTCTTAGTTATTTCCACCGTTGTATCAGTAGGTACAGGAGGAGCTTATAATGTATGTTCTGGATTTATGGCTCTCCTAGGAGTTCCATTAAATGCATTAACATCAGTTCCAGGTATGTTCATACTTTGTATTTTTGGTGCACTATTATGGTGCTTTGGTATTCATGGAACTATGATTTTGATTCCAATCATTATGCCTTTAGGTATTCAAGCAGCAGTTGCTAATGGAGCAGCACATGCAGCTGGACAACCACTTGTATTCTATCCAGTAGCATTATTTGGAGCAATAGCTATTTGCGGTGGTACAGGAAATACATTGCCACTTGCATTAATGGGCCTTCGTTCTAAATCTAAACAAATCAGCGCAGTTGCAAAAATCTCCGCAGTTCCTGGATGGTTTGGAATTAATGAACCTATGACTTTTGGTATGCCAATTATGTATAACCCTATCCTTTGTATACCTTATGTATTAAATATTCCTTTTGTTATGTTATGCACCTATCTAGCATATAAATTTGGTTTCTTACAACCTGCTTGGATTTCTATTTCAGCATTACTTCCAATGGGTTTTGGTGCATATTTATCTACCTTAAGATGGCAAAATGCTGTTTGGGATTATTTAATGTTAATTCCTTCTGCAATAGTTTGGTACCCATTCTTTAAGATTTATGAAAAACAATTGGTTGCTAAAGAAGCTGCTGCTGATCTAGTAGAAGCATAGTAAAAATTATAAAAATACAATAAGCGCCAGCAAATCAGTATGTACCACTTCAATCCGAAAACTATTTTCAAACCGCTTCTATCTCTTAAGAGGCAGATATGAAAATATGAATTCTATAATGAAGCGATACATTAAAAAGCTGGTGCTTTTCAAGTTGAATAAAGGAGAAATAATATGAGTTTTTCGAGTAATTTTTATTGGGGTGGTGCTACTGCTGCTAACCAATGCGAAGGTGCATATAACACTGATGGTCGAGGCTTAGCAAGAACAGATGTAACAACTGCCGGTTCTTATAATAAAATGCGCACAGTTACCTACAAGATGCCTGATGGCACAACTGGAGAAGTAAATGGATTTGGATTTGATATGCCTGAAGGAGCTAAAGGTGCTATTTTGGATGGATACTATTACCCAAATCATGAAAGTATAGATTTTTATCATCACTATAAAGAAGATATTGCACTGTTTGCTGAAATGGGCTTTAAGATGTTTAGAATGTCAATATCTTGGTCTAGAATATTTCCTAATGGTGACGAGGAAAAGCCTAATCAAAAAGGATTAGACTTTTATCGTTCTGTGTTTGAAGAATTAAGAAAATACAATATTGAGCCATTAGTTACAATCTCACATTTTGATACCCCTTTATATTTAGAAGAAAATTATAACGGCTGGAACAATAGAAAAATGATCGATTTCTATGTTCACTATGTAGAAACAATCTTCAATGAGTATAAAGACTTAGTGAAGTATTGGCTAACTTTTAATGAAATCAATAATACAGTAATGTTTTTAGACATGTTTGGTTCTAAGGCATCTGACAAGGTGTATCAAGAAGCTTATCAGCAGCTTCACTATCAGTATGTTGCAAGCGCAAAAGCGGTTAAAATCGGACATAAAATAAACTCAGAATTTATGATTGGTTGCATGATTTGTGGAATTACAAACTACCCTATGACCTGTGATCCAAAAGATGTTATGTTGACACGTTATAAATGGGAGCAAGGTATCTTCTATAGCGGAGATGTTCAATGTAAAGGAAAATATCCAACCTTTGCAAAACGTTTATGGAATGAGCATAATGTGAAGTTAGATATAACTGATGAAGATCTTAATGATTTAAAAGAAGGTACTGTAGATATGTATACTTTCTCCTACTACTCTTCTAGCATCGTAACAACTCATAAGGTAGAAAACAATGCTAGTGGTAATTTCTCCATGGGTACAAAGAATCCATATCTTAAGTATTCTGATTGGGGCTGGAGTACTGATGCCTTAGGTCTCCGTTATTACCTAGAAACTATATATGATCGTTATGAACTTCCATTGATGGTTGTTGAAAATGGATTAGGAGCAGTTGATAAGGTTGAAGAAGATGGCAGTATTCATGACCCATATCGTATTGAATATATGAAAGAGCATATAAAAGAAATGTCAAAGGCAATTGATAATGGTGTTGATTTAATTGCTTATACAACCTGGGGTTGCATTGACTTAGTTAGTGCTGGAACAGGTCAAATGTCTAAGCGATATGGATTTATTTATGTAGATAAAGATGATGAAGGAAAAGGCAGCTTAAAGAGATTAAAGAAAGATAGCTTTTATTGGTATAAGCAAGTTATTGAATCAAATGGTGAAAATTTAGAAATGGAGGTAAAGTAAATGAAAGGTTTTCCTAAGAACTTTTTATGGGGTGGCGCTACTGCTGCCAATCAATATGAAGGTGGATGGAATGAGGGAGGAAAAGGTATAAACACCTCTGATGTTATGACTGCTGGTTCTCATACTCTTCCTCGTCGAGTAACTTATAAGAACGTAAAAACAGGTGAAACTGGATCAATAATTGGTTTTGGACCAGGTGCAAAACTTCCAGAAGATTGTATTCCTGCAGTTATTGAGGGTGAATACTATCCAAGCCATGTTGCAACAGACTTCTACCATCATTATAAAGAAGATATTGCATATATGGGCGAGATGGGATTTAAGACTTTTCGTTTAAGCATGAACTGGGCACGTATTTTCCCAAATGGTGATGATGCAGAGCCTAATGAAAATGGATTAAAATTTTACGATGAAGTTTTTGATGAATGTGCAAAATATGGTATAGAACCTTTAGTAACCTTATCCCATTACGAAACACCAATTAATCTAACAATTAAATATGGTGGCTGGCCAAATAGAAAGTGTATAGATTTCTTTGAAAAGTATGCCAAAACAGTCTTTAAGTATTATGAAGGAAAAGTTAAATACTGGCTAACTTTTAATGAAATCAACTGTATGGAGTTTGCTCCATTTGTTGCAGGAGGACTTAATGACCCATCACCTCAAAACAAAGCGCAAGCAGCTCACAATCAATTTGTAGCAAGTGCTAAGTCAGTTAAAGCAGCTCACGAAATAAGCAGTGAAATAAAAGTTGGACAAATGCTCGCATATATGCCTCTCTATGCTTATTCTTGTGATCCTAATGATCAATTAATGGTTATGGAAGCGGCTCAAACTAGTCTCTTCTATTCAGATGTACAAACTGGAGGTCACTACCCTGCTTACAGACTAAAGAAATATGAAAGAGAAGGCATTATATTAGATACAGAACCTGAAGACTTTGAACTTCTTGAAAAATACTCAGCTGACTTCTTGAGCTTCTCTTGTTATGGCTCTAGTACTGTCTCAACCCATGAGGATGTTAATAAAGCTGGCGGAAACCTAATGATGGGAATCAAGAATCCATATTTAGAAACAAATGCTTGGGGATGGGCAACTGATCCAGCATGCTTAAGAATTGCACTAAATACCTTATACGACCGTTACCACAAACCATTATGGATTGTAGAAAACGGTATTGGTTGGGATGATAAAAAAGATGAAGACGGAAATGTTCATGATACTTATCGTATAGATTATCTACGTAAGAATATTGCCTCCATGAGAGATGCCATAAATCTTGACGGAGTTGATCTAATGGGATATACAATGTGGGGCTGCATCGATTTGGTTTCTGCAGGAACTGGAGAAATGAAGAAACGTTATGGCTTTGTTTATGTAGACCGTGATGATAAAGGAAATGGAACCTTAGAGAGAAGTAGAAAAGACAGCTTTTATTGGTACAAGAAAGTGATTGCAACTGAAGGTATAGATTTAGAATAATTCGTTCCCTCTTTATACAAAACCTCAACAAAACTGTAAAATTACTCAAACACAGTGGAATTCTTATAGCAAAAATCATATGATATTTAAAACAATCATTTTGAGGATAATATGCGATACATTTTAAACATTAAAGAATGCGAATTTTTAGGAAAAGGTGATGAAGGATCAGTATATTTAACACCAGAGGGCTTTGCTTTAAAAATCTTTTATGACAAGAAAAAAGCTGAAAGTGAAGTTGCTATTTTGGAAAAAGCCAATGACAGTAGATTTTTTCCAAAAGTTATGTTTATTACTGAAAATAAAGTTCTGCGAGATTATGTTGATGGAACAAATTTATACCAATACATTAGTAAGAACGGATTATCTTACAACCTCTCCATTGAAATAATAGAACTTGTAGAGGAATTTAAGCGTCTAAATTTCAAGAGAATTGATATTCGAAATGCACATATCTTTATAAATAAAGATGAAAAAATACAAGTTATTGATCCGAGAAAGGTCTTCCAAAAAAACATCCCCTATCCTAAAGAAATAATTAAAATATTAATTAAACTTAATATGTTTGATGAATTTCTTAAACATCTTTTAGCTTATAATGAAAATCTTCTTAATTATTGGATTAAAGCATACGAATATTTTGAAGCAATGCGTAAGAAAACCATTGTTATAGATATGATAGCTTGCTAGAATGCCATAGATATAGTATTACTAACTCAAAAAACTTGTAATTACAATATTAAATTTATAATTAATTTTTCATCAGATTAATTGATAAATTCAAGTAAAAGTACAGATAGAATAAAAATAATGCAGCCAACCTTACTAGTTGACTGCATTTTTACATTAATTATTATTTAAAGCACATTCATCGATTCTACGAACCACGCTATTAGTATATGGGGTGAAATACTTAGTCCAGAAGGCATTGGCATTAGGGTTAAAACTTTCAAAATCAACTCCTAACAGATTATATCCTTCATCTTTTAATTTCAAAATAGTATAATTGAGCAAACTCTGATAAATGCCCTTTCCACGATATTCTGGAAGGCAGAAGGCACCACATATATTGCACATATCAGAAACCTCCGTTGCAAAATTTTCTCCGCCATCTGATATCTCTACAAAAGCAATTGGCTTTTCCCCATCCATCGCAACAAGAAGTCTTGTATCTCGCCCTTCAGCACGAGCTAGCCAAGCTTCAAAACCTTCTTGTGTAGAATACATAAAGCATGGGCTATCACCTAAATGTTCAGTTAGCAATTTACGCATTTCTCTTACTTTAGTAACCTCTGCCTTAGAAAGTTCTTCAAAGATAATTTCTTTATTGCATTGTATTTCTAAACCTTCCATTGGTCTAATGGCATCAATACACCTAAGTCCAAAACCATAGCTAAACATAGCATTTATAGCCTGTTGATCGTGTGCATATAATGCTATTGAATGATACGTAATTTTATATTTCACCCATTTTTCAGCAGCTGCTTGATACATCTTTTGGTATATCCTACCTCTATTTTCTTTTACAGCCCCATGAGCATGAATAGGTGAAAAAGTTCCTTTTGCCTTAGAATTATGTGCATTTTCCCAAGGTTCATAACAGCATAAAAACCCTACCATTTTTCCCTTGTCAAAGGCTACAACACCTAGTCCATTCTTTGCAAAATGCTCTAAGTCAGGAAAAGTCTTTATACCAGGTAAAGCTTTTACATACTCACGTTCCTCATTGTAATTACTAATAGCAATTAATTTTGCCTCTTCCACATGTTTCAAATCAAAATCAAAAACTTCCATAATAATCCTCCATTCAAATACGGAGGGTTTATTTTGCGTGAACCCTCCTTGCACGCTCATTATTTATAAAATTTACATTCATTCCACCAAACCTCTCCTTTCAATAAAGTATTTATATATTTAAAATTTAACTTATACTATCTATCAAATTATTTTCTTGCCAAATATAATTCAATTGTGTCATGAATATCAAATAGATTACCATTTTTCTTAATGATATCTTTAATTTCATTTTCAAACAATTGCTTTGAAGGTTCTGGCATAGTTCTATGGTCCGAGTAAGTGTTTAACAAACAAATATATTCTTCTGAAGAAAACTTTCGTGTCTTATGATATAGCTTCATCTCTAGATCTCTAAATCCATAAGTCTTGATGGTTTCTGAAATTCTTTTATACCTTTCGCTATTACTTTCCAAAAGTTTATCTGTTGATGGCCAGTATTTTTCATATATCTTTTGAATTTCTAGGTGTAAAGAATACTCCTCGTCCGCAGGAGATGGCTTGTTCCAAAATAAAGCTATGGTCCCGTTATCTTTTAATAACCTCAATATCTTTGGGTATCCAATACTCTCTGGAATCCAGTGAAAAGCGGTAGCAGAATAAAGAATATCTATAATGTTATCCTCACACTGAAATTCTTCAAAAGAAGTGTTATAAACTTTAAAATTCTTATATTCTTTAAACTTTTCTCTTGAGAACTCCGCAAGGTTATTTCCAAGTTCCACAGCAGTTACATTATATCCAGCATTAAGAAAAGGCGTTGTGGCTTGACCTGTTCCTATTCCAACTTCTAATGCATTTTTATCTTTACTAATCTCAGAATACCTAAAGATATCCTCAAATAATTCTTCACAATATGTTGGTCGCCACTTGTCATAGTTACTAGCATCCTCATTGAATGTGAGTCTCTTATCCATCTTCCCCCTCCTCTGCAGATTACAAATCTTCTTATATGAATCACTTCATATATCCTTTTACAATTATAACATTTAAATACAATTTATACCATAAACATAATAACTCTTCAGCCTCATATGACTTCGTTAACAAAAACGAATTTACTGTAAAATGAAAATAAACTTTTTATCTATTTTAAAAAATAGCCCACCTTTCCAGTGAGCTACTTATTCTTTCAAAAACTTGTCTATGCAATTATTTATATCTACTTCGGAAAATGCTATCATCGTCTCTGTTAGCGCGTATGAAGAAATAACATTTATAAACGCTTCTATTTCTTCTAATGATTTAACTGACAATTTAACTATAAAACATCCATTGCCAGCAATTCTATAACACCATTCACTACGTTCATATTCTTTAATAAAAGCTTTAAATCTCTCGTATTCTCCATTCTTCATAGTTACCTTAATTATACAATCAATTCCTAACCCAAGTTTCTTTTTGTTTATCTTAATTGTATATCCTTCAATAACTCCTGAATCTTCAAGCCTTCTCACTCTTTCAGTAACAGATGGTGCAGAAAGATTTATACGTTTTGATAATTCCCTTATAGATAATCTACTATTGTTTTGTAATTCCTTTAAAATCAAATTGTCAATTTTATCACATTTCATCTGTAATCAATTCCCCATAATATCGTATTATTTAAAACATCTAATAGATATATTATATATCACTTGAAATACAAAATCATCACAATAGTTTATATAATAGTATTACAGTAAAAAACACTTTATAAGGAGAAAAAACATGGCAAAAATAACTTTTTCAAAAGAAGGAAATACACCCTTTCAGCAATTAATGGGATACAACAAAACCATAATGACACAATGGTCTGTTTTGGAGGAATGTTTTTTTAGCAGTAATACTTTTACACCTGAATTGAAAGAGGAAATAAGACGTACTCTTGCATTCAACAATGGATGTGAATATTGCATGGCTAAAGGTAAGCCTTCAAATAAAATAATAGATTCTAAAATCTCAGTTGCTACAAAAACAGCAGATCTTATTTCTAAAAGTCATACTCTAGATGATGCTCACTTTAATTTACTAAAAAGCGAATTTAGTGAAGATGAAATATCTGAACTTCTAGCACTTATATGTTTCATAACAGCTTCTCAAAAATTTGGAGCATTACTAGATTTGCAACCAACTTGTTCTATTTAGCTAATAAGTGAAACTTAAAATTTATAGTGTGTCCTATTTGTATAAGAATAAATCTAGTAGCCCCTGAGGACAATCAGAGGCTACAGCTTTTAATTCTATATACTTTTTTATACTATTGGTACACAAATTTCTGAGTAATGATTTTTTATCATTTGCATAGCATATCGTTCAAGAATAGGTCTTCCTTCATCCAATGCATAGTTTCTTTTTGATAACTCAGAAAAAATCTCCTCCCACGCTTTTTGCATAGCATCTACTGTGTGACTTATTTTAAATACACAATACTTTCCACCGATAATTTCTCCAAAGTTAATTAAGCTATTTTCAGGCTCAAATTCATCTGAAACCACTATACATGCATCATAACGACAATCCTTAGGTTCCGTGAATCTTGGATTATCTTGAGCTATACCTAATATTATTGAACTTTCATTAATTAAGTGCCTTTCCCTAGCCCAGTTTTTTAAGCTTTCCATTACCTTCACATTCTCTGAACCATAAAAACCAGTTCTACGAATATAAGCAATTTTATATGATGGTATTATTTCAATATTAATCTCCATAACTTACCTTCTTTTTTATAAAGTACATCGATGCCTGAATTCATCATATATTGCTTTAAAATGTATTTCAACTTAATTTTTAAAATTATAATTATAGATAATTCAACTTATCAAGTCATTTAATTATTATCTAATTTTTTGTCTTTTAAGAAGAAGGTTAATACAAACCCTACACAAATAAATACTGTAAGCAGCATGAAAGTATTATGAAAAGCAATATTCCCCGCTATTGTCAAAGAATTATTCTTTAAAGCGCTTCTGATTTGATTTGATAAAAATGCAGTTATAAATGCAATAGAAAATGAATTAATAACTTGTAGTAATTCATTTGACATAGGTGTAACCCTAGTAATCAAATTTAATGGAGCTGATTGTAGTGCATGATTGTTAACCTGCATATTTACTAATCCTTGACCTAAACCTAAAAGAATAATACAAGCCAATAAATAAGTTACTGAAGTAGTACTTGTAATTTGAGCTAATAGAACCAAACTAAAACCTGTCATTAAAAATCCTGGAATAGCTGCAGATTTTGTACCAAATTTATCAAATAATCGTCCACCAACTGTCATGCCAATAAAACTTGCTACTGCTTGTGGAACCATCATTAACCCACATTGTAAGGAAGAATAGTCACGAACATTCTGAAGATATAAAGGAATCAATAGCATTGATCCAAAAACAGCAGCTTGGTTGAGCCACATTAATATAATTCCTTTACGAAATTCAGCTACTTTAAAGACCTTAACCTCCAACAATGGGTTTTTAGTTGTTGATTCCACATATATAAAGATAATCAGCATCATAAAACCTAAAGCTAAAACCGTGAGAGCCAGAGGGGTTGTCCATCCTTTATCAGACCCAACGTGAACTCCATATATAAGAATCGGAAACGCTAACGGTGATAAAATGGCTCCCTTCAAGTCAATCTTAGTATTTTTTTTGGCTTCAAAGCTAGGTAAAAACAAGTAAATCATCATTAAGGATATAATACCTATTGGGATATTTATAAGAAAAATTGTGTGCCAACTATAATATTTTATTAACAAGCCAGATAATGCAGGTCCAATTGTTGGAGCTAGTAACATAGGTAACCCCAAAACTCCCATCATACTGCCTCGTTTTTCAATAGGAATAATTCTAAAAGACATTGCTATCCCAATAGGACCAACTATTCCACCAGTTAATCCCTGCAATATTCTATATAAAATTACTTTTTCAATGCTTGTTGAGATTGATACTAAGAATGATGTTATAGTGAAAAACAGAATAGCAACACCAAATACTTTTTTAGTAGAAAAACGGTCTGAAAGCCAACCTGAATAGGGGATTACCGTAGCCATCGCTAAGGTATAAGCTGTGATAGCCCATTGTGAGGTAGCTAGATCAGTATTAAACGCTGATTGAATATGTGGTAATGCTACATTCATAATTGTGGTATCCATCATCACCAGTAACATTCCAATAGCAATTGTTAAAACTGCTGGTAGAACTTTTTTTAAATCAAATTCTTTTTTTTCATTCATTTTTATCCTCTCCTTACCGAACAGCGTTCTGTAGTCATAATAACACTGTTCGGTAACACTGTAAAGAAAAAAATCTTATATTTCAAAGACTTTTTTCTAATACTTTTATTCCATTAATGAAAATATCTAATCCAAATTCAAACATTTCGCGACTTCCAAGCTTATCAAAAAAACCTTCACTTTTTAATTTATATAAATATGGTGTGTTACTTTGAGAAAATCCACTACCTTCTGTAAAATTCAGCTTTTCATTTGAAGCCATATTTTCACTATCTAATTTAAATGTGAGAATATAATTGAGATAGTAATTAACTGCGTACAGTTTATTTTCCTCACTTAAATTCAAATTTTCAATAATCTTTAATAGATTATCCATTAGCTTGCCGTAGTTGGAGCTTGTAGGCGGATACATCATTAGCAATTGTGCTAGTTGAGCATACTCACTTAAAACACTTAAAATATTTTCGGCGTATTTTCTTAAGCGCATATCCCACTCTCTTTCATTTATAGGATAAGCAATTGTTCCGCTTGCTTGATCTATCATTTCATTGAATAATGCTTCTTTGCTTTCAAAGTGATAGTATAAGGAAGACACCGTCATCTCTACACTCTTAGCCAGCTTTCTCATTGAAAATCCTGAAATTCCTTCTTCCTTAAGTAGTTCCCAAGATTTTTCTATAATTTTATTTTTGCCTATTGGCTCCTTCATAATAAATTCTCCTATCATAATATATATCAAAGCCATCTAAATAGAGTTCTAACTAAATTGCTAATTTATACATCTACAATTTTAATAGTTTTTGTTATTTATATCAACTCGTTCAGCTTATGAATGTGCCACTTATTTTGCTTAAAAACTATTTGCATAAATAAGAACTTTAATAGATATTTAAAGTATTTAAAACTGATCACTGATTATGTGCAGTATAACCGTAATCGCTCTTGTAAACCTTCTAAAACTTCTTTTGGCACTTCCCTAACCTTAACATCTCTACCTAGAAAAAGTAACCAATTTATTATTTCCTCTAATTCATCAGGTTTATTGACGTCAACATAAGTCCTTAAAATAGCAGTGGATTGATAGGGATTTGTATAAGAAATTGAAGCTTTTAGAGGATGATATTTTTTGAACTGGGCAATAGCTTTGGGGCCAAATTCAACAACAAAATTAATGATTTCTCCCTGCTTACTCAACTTTTCCAAAATCTTTTTCTTACTTAATCTTTTTTTCATAGAATAGTTTTTTACATCGTCTAGCTGGTCCACAGGAAAAATAATTTTCTTTTCTTGCTCTAAGTCAAAGCCTTCAATAAGCCAAAGACCTTTTTCATTATAAAGATGTAATAAGAAAATTTGATACGATTTTATTAACTCATCTTCTTTGATTGTAACCGACAAATATCTATCCGCAAGAAGACTTTGTATGAGCTTTTCTAACAATGGGTGAGGTAGGTCTGAAAGCTCAAGAAGGTCAGGATTGTTTGGATTTGTTCCTTCAAAAAGTAATATTTGATTTAAAAGGACAAGATCATCTTGCTGGTTTTCTGATATAAGTCCAAGTAATTTTTCAGTTAAGGACTGACGACTTTTTAGATATGGGAGTTGCTCATTCCTGGTGGCCATAAAAGCAATAAAAAGTGCTTTGACTTCATTATCAGTAAAGCGAACTGCTGGTAAAACAGAATTGTGCATAACAAAATATCCACCATCCCTTCCAACTTCAGCAACTAGCGGTACACCCATGGCCTCAATTTCTCTGATATCTCTAATGGCTGTGGAGCGAGATATGTTGAATTCATCCATTATCTCAGAAATTGTGAAGTTGGCGCGGTTGTTTATATATCTCATAAGTATATTAATTCGTTCAACTTTTTTCATAAATGCTCCTAAACAGTATCATTTTTTGACATGATTTAAGAATATTATATACTTATCAAGTGAAGAATAGAAGTAATTTGATTAATAAAAAAAAGGAAGGTTTTATAAATGGCAGATTATACTCTTGAAGAAAAAGATAGCTTTATCGTTTTAGGCCTTGGAACTGAGCTAAAGAGCCATTACACAGACTTTGTAGGTTTAAATAAGGAAAAGTCAGACTTTTGGCAGGCAATCAGTGAAGATGGAAGACTTGATGCTTTAAAATCAATAGCCAAAAATGACTATGTTTTTGCTGTGAACGAAGCGGTAAATAACAAGATGATGCACTATGCTGGTGTCATGACAGATATAGCAGCACCAGAAGAAGCTAGAGTTATACAATTTCCTAAAGGAGACTATCTTGTTGTCAAAGGTGAAGCAACAACTTCAGATGAATTGAACAATAAGCTTGCGGGCATCGCCTTTGGTCAAGTATTGCCAGTGGTAAATAATTTTGCATATGTTGGTGGACCAAACGCAACTGTTGAAATTGAAAAACAAAATGGCTTAATTTATGGCGAAATGTGGATTCCTGTGGTTAAGAAATAAATATATAGAGGAGGCATGAAAATGTCATACATAGTTGATTTTAAAAATGTATCTACAACTGGTTTAGAATCTTCCCCTGTCGCAGATGCCCTTGCAGGTTTACGTGCCAATGAAGCACGTTACTTTATGAACAAGTACAAGCATGAATTTACAGTTGTACCAGCAAGCGAAAGTAAGGATACCCTCGATTATGTGAACCGAATTTTGAAAGAAGAACGTGATATTGAATTTGCAGCTAAACCTTTAGAAACATCATGTTTTCAAGTAGAAAATATCAAATTTACATACGTCTTCTATGAGGATGGTCTTGGTATAAACGTAATGTATACAGTTGATGATCCTAAAAAGAGAGCTGTTGGTTTAAAGCTTTCTGAAGGAATGGAAATTCCAAAGGAATTAGAAGGAAAGTTTAAGTTTGCTAGACAAAAATCAAAACTAGCAGGAACAATTCGTGGTTCGTTCTTTGTAATTAAAAAAGAATATTAAAGTAAGCTACTAAAATACATTTTTACATAAAGATCATAAAGGCTCTAGCAAAACTTGCTAGAGCCTTTAATATAGCAAAAGTTTATGAGCAGGCTATGCCAAAATTGATTTAATCTTGAATGCTATCAACCCTTGCATAATAAAAAACACACTGACAAAATTATCAATGTGTTTTTGGGTATATCACTTAAAAGCTTATATCAGCGTACATTTCCTTGGCCTTTTCGCTCTCTTTTCACTTCATACATGGATTTATCTGCTTTTTCAATTAAAACATCAAGTTCAATACCATCTTCTTTAAAAAGGGCATATCCAATACTAGCTCTAAGCTTTATTTCCTGACCTTCAAATTCGAAAGGTTTTGTGATCTCAAAGTCCATTCTCTGAATTAATGAATTGAATTCATCTCGGTCAACTAAATTTGCAACAATAATTCCAAACTCATCTCCTCCAAGTCTAGAAACTGTGTCTTTTTCACCCAAAGTATTCTTAATCCTCAAAGCAACCTCTTTGATAGCTGCATCTCCTGCTCTATGTCCATAATTATCATTTATCTCTTTAAGCCCGTCCATATCTAGTGTAATGATTGCAAACTCCTCTTGTTTTCTTGAAGCCTGTGACAACCTTTGTCTCAAATTATCATAGAATAAGGATCTGTTAGATATACCTGTGAGATTATCATGTGTTGCTTTATAAAACAACTCACTTTCCCCATTTTTCATTGCGTTAAACATCTCAGCGGCAATAAGTCCTGACATAAGTTCTAGAATTTTTATATCATCATCATTGAAATGATTGGCTTTTGCAGAAAGAACCTTCAATACGCCAACCGCATCATTCATGCATATTAGCGGCATTACAATCATGGAATTAAGCCCTATTTGTCTACATGCAGCTTTGTTAACTCTGTCATCACTTTCAATATCATTGCTAATCAAAGGGGTTCTCATTCTTATGCATTCCCCTGAAAGACTACCTTCCATATCCAATCGTAGCCCTAAAAAACTCTCAGCCATTCCAGATGCAGCACTGTATACCAGTTCCTTTTTCTCAATCAATTCCACGGAAGCACCATCTGCATTAGTAATAAGCTTAGTTCGATGTGTTACTAAATCCATAATGTTACCAAGATCCATTCCCTGCTGAGCCACCTCTGTCTGCACTTTAATGATTTCTAGTAACTTGTCATTGCTTATACTATTTTGATTCAAAACTGTCCAACCACCTTTTCTATTGCTCTTGATTATAACCCAACTATGTAAAATCAACTATATTTATAATAAGTAATTGTACATTAAATCGCTTATAACATCAATATTCGACATAACTTGTTTAATAGACTTCTATGAATAAACTATAGAAACCTTCTTTTAGATTAATTTACGAAAAATAATTATAAACCAAAATAGCAATAAGTATGTAGCATTTCTTCTATTAAAAAATCATCAATGTGTCACTGAATTAAACCTGTAACAATTTTTAAAATTACATATATACTATTAATGATAAATTTTATACTGTAGTAATTTTAAGGAGTAATATATGTATAATAATCCGTATCCATATTTCCCTTATTATATTAATCCACCAACTTACCCTGTGTTTAATGAAAACTGGAGACAGGAAACTCCAAAATTTGCATCCTTTAGCGGTATTGTTAGGAGAATTGAGGATTTTTATCCAGCTCCAAATGACCCGTCAGTAAGCTGCTATTATTTAATGTCTCTGGAAAGCAAAGAACATGGTCCTCTAAATTTTGTAATATCTCCTGGAACTTACTTCGTGGATCATGAAATAGTTGAGGTTGGAGATGATGTCACAGGATTTTATGATGCCACTAAACCTGCAATCCTTATATATCCCCCTCAATTTCCCGCAATAGTAATGACAAAAAACTCTTCACAGCAAAATGTTACTGTAGACTACTTTAACAATGATCTAATAAGCAGCGATGGTATGTTGAAGCTAAATATTTCTCCTTCTACTGAGGTCTTTTTAACAAATGATCAGCCTTTTGAAAGACCACTTGAAAATAGAAATCTAGTGGTTATATTCGGTCCGACTACTAAGAGCATACCAGCACAGACTACTCCCTATAGGATTATTGTGCTTTGTCAAACTTGTATATAATTATTCTATCTCTTACCATAGAATAGATAGCAAAATTTATATAAGTATTTCAAACATATGAAAACCCGGGCATTAACTCCCCTGGGTTTTAGAGTTGCTAACACAGCTACTAATTTATACATGCCAATAGATTATATTATTAAGGTAATTGCAGAATAAACTAAAAGCAAAGCCATTATTATATTTACTGCAACACTATACTTTTCAAAAAATCTCTGGAATACTGCTCCAAAAATAGCCCAAGATAAAACCCCCGAACATCCAAAAACTGTGATTAGCAGTGTGAAAGCCCCAATAGAAAAGAAAGAGCTGTAAAAAGGCAGGATAAAAGTAGAAATAGCTGTTATACCATATAATATAATTTTTACATTTACAAATTGAAGGATAAAACCTGTGATAAAGCTATCTGCTTTCTCTGTACTTTCTTCCTGTGACTGTGATTTACTTTTAACCACATGCCAGGCAAGCCATAAGATATACGCCACTCCAATATAAGTCATAACAGGTTTAATCCTTGGGATTATATTTATAAGGATTAAACTAAAAATACTGCATAATACCATCACAGATAAAAAACCCGTAAAAATCCCTTTAATCAATCCAATACTTTTCTTCAATCCATGCTTGCTAGTGTTAGACATGGCTAATATATTATTTGGACCAGGTGTAAAGGCTGTTAAAAGAGTAAAACTTAAAAATGCTGCTAAATTCATAATATAAATCTCCTTCTAAAAATACTTCTTGAAGATACTTGTCCTATATTTGATTTCTCAAGATCTCCTCCGTTAATTTATACTAACAAACCATCATATATTTGTAAAATTGATGTTTTCGAATTGACAATTCATTTTTTTCAATATATCATTTATAGTTAGTAATCAATAGATTTGAACTCAGCACTTTTCTGATTCTCTAAATAGATTTATATACCCTTATTTTATATGTGAAAATGAGTTCAGATTTAAAATTTACTATAGATAAGTTGAGGTAAAATAAATGGATATAAGGCATTTCAAAACCTTTAAATGTATAATTGAGGAAGGCAGTTTTTCAAATGCAGCATTAAAAATTGGGTACACTCAATCTACTGTTACATCGCAGATTCAACAATTAGAACAAGAGCTTTCAATAAAACTATTCGAAAAAATAGGACGCAACATGGTATTAACGCCTCTCGGAAAAGAGCTGATATCATATACAGACGAGCTACTTGAAACGGTAAAGAAGATTGAAAGTATAGGAAAAAATGATAGTATCCCTAGGGGTGAATTAAAAATTGCTATAGCAGACTCATTGATGTCCTATAAACTGCAAAATGTCCTTGGATTATTTAAACAAAAGGCTCCTGATGTGAAAATTTCTATAGTTTCATTAAATTGCTTTGTGATTAACGATATGTTATCGAAGGGTGAGATAGATATCGGTTTACTTTATGATGTAGGAACTCATAAGGAAAGTTTAACTTCTGTTGAACTAACTGAGTTTTCATTAGCTCTAGTATGCTCACCTTTGTTTAATCATGATAATGTTGACTTTAATAACCCAAACCAAGTAATAGATACAAGCCTTGTTATTAATGAACCTAATTGTATTTATAGAAGAATATTTGAGAATTATCTTCGTGAGAATAACATAACCATGAATAATACAATAGAGCTATGGAGCATTGAAGCAATCAAAAACTGTGTTGCAAGCAATTTAGGAATATCTTTCTTGCCTCGTTTTGTAGTGGAGAATGAACTTAAAAATAATCGATTAAAAGAAATTAAAACGAACTGCTCTGATACTAAAATTACAGCAATATATTCTTATCACAAAAATAAGTGGGTAAGCCCTGCAATGTCATTGTTTATGCAGTTAGTTAGAGAAAACTTTGAAAGCAACTCTTGTGTTGGAGCTTATGACCCAATTTAATATTGAATTGTAACAGCTACAAGGCAATACTTACCTCTTTTTAAGTATACCATCTTATTATTAATTCAAAAAACCAGGGCATTAACTACCCTGGTTTAACAATTTCCTAACATTATTCTTACTAAAGTTGAATTCAGTCCATGACTTCTCTCTATCAAGTACTTCTTTTCTATACTTTAAATTTCCATTAATAATATTTTTTATATTATTGTCCCCCTTATCTCTAAGTTCAATCAGATAAGGAACGGCTTCAAAAGATAAAGAAGTCAAATAATTAACATCAATCTTTCCGGTTTGATTATAGATCTCTATATTCTTTTTAGCAATAAAGCCATCTATATTAAGATAGTTTATCACTGTATACATACTTATTGTTATCACAATTATGCTTTTCATTATAGGAATCTTTTTATACCAAATACCCGCAACTATAACTAAACATAGTATGAAAAGTAGTAACATAAACAAATGCACTGATACCCTTAAGAAGGTATACCCGAAAGCAGCTTCATACAAAGTAAGTTTGAAATTTGCGGAGAAAAGCATATTTAAGGTAAATATTACAAGCACAGTTAAAAGAAGATTTGCTAATTTTAAAGTTTTTGTATTATCTTTTTTTATATATTTTAAACAACTTAGTACTATTACAAAATTAATAACGGTAACTGCTGCAAGTTCAAAGAAACCTCTTCTAGCATAATCCGCATAAGTAAAACCTGCTGGAAGTGCTAACTTACCACCACCATATAGATAAGAAAATTGAATCATTGTGAAAATCAGATAAAGTATATTTAACGCAATTAATACTGTTATTACAGTGATGCTACCCCAGTTTTCAGCAGTAGGGTTTAAGTTTTTCTCAATGGTTTTTTTATCATCTTTAAAACTCCAAACATACCCAAATAGATAAAATGAAACAACTAAAACTATTATGGTATGAGGTACAAAGTCTCCTATTTCTATATTATTAAAAACCTCTGTCAGATTAGAAAAATAATATCCAAAAACCATATCTGCAGAGCTTAAAAGTACTATTAGAATCACAAGCAAAGGCAGAGAAACAAGTATTCCAATTAATATCTGCTTTTTTCCTTCCTCCATTTTAACAGTTTTTCTTATTTTTATTGAAGCTTTTAAAATCGAAAAAGGCTTAGGGATATTGTCAAACATTTTTGCCACTGCTCTCCTTAGCATATCACCTATAAAGCTAGCTTTATCCCATCTAAGTTTTGGATTCACTATTAAGATTGAGCTTGCAATCATAAGTATTGGAACTGCTAAAAAATCCAAAAAATTAAACACTTGATTAGTATGAATGGTGAAGCTAAAAGATAGTAAAGCTATAGGTACAAGTAAAAACCAGCCAAAGCTTTTTTCAATTCTTCTAACTTTTACGGTCCATAAGAAAAATATAATGCATAGCCCTATAAATATGAAGAAGGATATTCCAAGGGCCTTATCGATAAATAATCTGTCAAATATCACACCAAGTAGCAGTGAAAGTAGTATACAGTATAATCCATCCTTAGTTATAGCTTCTAAATTTTTATTATCTTCCATTTCTTCACCCCTCTATTCCTCTCTATACTCTAAGATATCTCCCGGCTGGCATTGGAGCTCCTTACAGATGGCCTCCAGAGTAGAAAATCTTATTGCTTTTGCCTTTCCGGTCTTTAATATAGATAAATTGGCATTGGTTATACCAACCTTTTCAGCAAGTTCATTAAGAGATATTTTACGTTTTGCCATCATTACATCGAGATTTACAATTATAGCCATAATAAGCCTCCTTTACTGTCTAAACTGTGAAGTCATTTTCTTCTTTTACTTCTACAGCCTGCTTGTATATTTGAGCTAGTATCAAAACAAAGCACCCAGCAAAGAAGAATATCAAAAATTCTGTATCCGTATGTATGCCTGTTTGGTCTATCTCAATTAGCTTAAAGCTCTTAAATTGATTGTTGTAAAAGAAGTTTATTAAGTAAGCTACAGTTATAACAAAACAACTAAAAGCTATATTTTTTAGGCTTCTTACATTACTCATATTAAATGGTCCTTCCTTTATAACAGACTTTAGAATTTTTCTAAGACAGTAAAGAATGAATACCAAAGAAGAAGTACCACCAAAAAACAATAAGCAGTTCACTATATATTTTCCGCTTGCCATTCCTGAGTTTCCTGAAGTTAAAGTGCTTATAACTATGCTTAGAAAGGTTACTACTCCAACAACAATTAGCACATTTAGTACCATTATCAAAATTTTTGCCATAGAATTATAATTGTTTTCTTTCATATATTAATGCCTCCATTTATATTGATGTATCACTTCATAGTAAAACTTATTATTTTTAAATTCTCTCACCAGAGCCGGTGAGAATTTTAAAAATATATTTCGGATTAAAGTGGTACATCTTTACAAGTTTCTGATTTCATAATACTATACCTTTTTAATAATTTCAATAATTATTTATCGAAAAACAATAAATAATTATTGAGTATACATAAACACACAAAAAAGAGGATATTAAAAAACTCGCTGAAGCTACCTTTCTTCAGCGAGTTTTTGTGCATCTGCCTTTCCCAATATATATCGGAAAATCTGGCTGTATAATATATTTTGTTTTTTACTACATCACCTACTCCAAGTAATGTAGCTTTTTACCTCACGATACTATTTATTCTAGAAATGTTGATACCTTAACTGGTCCTAGTAAACCCACTGGTTCTTGTACTGCATATTGAGAAAATGCATCTTTATGAGCCTTAACTAATGTATTAGTAACCTCAACTACTAAGGAATTAACGCCTTTTTTTATATAGTTTGAAATATCAAACTTGTATGGTGGACATATTCTCACTCCAAGATTTTCTTCGTTTAACCACAGCTCTGCAACCTCATAAACTCTGCCGAGATCCAATAGAGCTTTTTCTGCAGTTTCTTTTACTTCAAAATTTATTTCATATCGTGCAGTCCCGGAGAAACTTGGATATAGCTTAGGCTTTGCTAAATTCACTAATTCATCTAACTTTATCTCTTCCTTAAAGTTTGGATAATCTAAAGGTCCTGCCATAGAAACCTTCCAGCTTCCTTCGATGTTAAACTTTTCTGATGCTTTTAAGACTTCTATATTGTCCACATCATAATTTTCAAAATCATCACTACTAAATATAATGATCTTGGACTCATACGCACTTAATTTTAAATCTATTTCTACGCCTCCATCTTTAAGCTGAGATTTACAGGCTTTTATTGAATTATTAAAAGCGTCATAAGATACAGATTTTTTATTCAATGGAATATATACCTTTGTATCTATGCTTTCATATGGATGCTCATTGAAAAACATAAATATATCTTCATCCTTATGCTTATAGTGATAGTAAGTTACATTAGGTTCAAAACTATCTAATGTAATTTCATTTATACTTAAACTTTTTATTTTCTCTGCTATACTACTAAGCTTTGCTATTTCACAGTTATCTCTTTCTTGCAAAGTAACTATAAGTTCCTCAACCTCAACACCTTCACTTGCTCTCTCAGGTAGCTTATCTATAAAAATCACTTTAAGCCCTTTTTCTGTGAGTTCAGCGATACTCTTTAATAAATTCTGTGGTAAAGCTTCAGCATAAGGTATTACAACACATTTAAAGCTTTCATTATTTAAAAATATCTTTCCATCTTTCACAGGTAAATCGCCACTGAAAACATCTGCTGGAACTACATCACAATCAATTTGATTTTGTAACAGTTCCTTAACTACTTTATTGAAAGGCATATATTCTCCTGACCATTCAGCTTCTCCATGGTATAACACAGCAGCAGGTGCTATATGAGTTCCTTCTGAAAGTAGGTGGCTTATCCTATTTGTATAATCTGACCATTTTTTCATGAACCTGAACTGAGGATCATTTCCTCCAGCATAAAAATGTGGCGGACAGTCCCAATCTGGGAAAGGCTTTGGTGAAAATGCATGTGGTACAAAATTGTTGACACCTCTTACTAAAAGATGATCAGTAAGCCACTTCATAAGCTTTAATCCTTCAACCCATCCATAGGCTCCGAAAAGTTCACACATAGTTCTGCCCTTTTTCTTTGGATCAAGGTGACCCAAGGAAGCCCCTAATTTCGCTAATCCATAATGAAAGAATTCTCCGTCCCAGCCTGCTGCAGTAAATCCGCTATGTGAGAAATCCATTCCAGGAACGATTTGACCTCCAATAACATCAATGCCAGACATGTCCTGTCCTTCTAAAGCTCTAAAGAAATGGCCTGGTCCATATCCTAATCTACTGTGTGCTCCGTTATCTTCAATTACATGTCCTATATATTCCACTTCATGCTCTCTGCACCAATCACCTAACTGCGTAGTGAAATTTTTGCCATAAAGTCTGCTTACAATATCCATATAGTGATATCTGATAGTATGATCCTTATCTTCTACACCATCAACAAACAGAAGTGGTAGGTTTACTAGAGCCTCTTCTCCAACTTCACCTTTCAATATTTCAAGCATCTCATCGCTCCACGGAAGTACCATTTTAGTCCTACCGATAGATCCTTCAAAGCCTTTTAGATTTCCGAACCTTGGCTCATCAGAAAAGAATCCAGCCAAAGTTTTCCCAAAGTCTTCTTTATATCTATTGTAATGTGGTTCATATACTGCATCTATCAAAACTCTTGTAGCTTCAGCAACTATTGGATTTAAATAATCCTTAGTTATTTCTTCCCCTCCGTCACGAGTCATAAAGACAACAAATATACTCCAGTTTCCTTCCGGTAAGTCCCAATAAAGAACTCCATCCTGAACAAATTCCGAAACGTCAATAAGTGTCTTTTCATCAATTGCACCTGTTTCTATATTTGATATTTTAGCAGCTATAACTACCAAAACCTTATCTTCACCTTTATAACCAGGTATTGCTGAGGCCCGTCCTGGATAATATTTTATTATAAAAGAAGAATCTTTCATTGGTCCTGGAACATCAATACGGTGTGCATTTAGATACCACTTCTTAAGCTCTGGATATTCCTCTTTTATCTTACCTGCTGCATAGCCTGTAGGAAAATGGCTGTCATCCAATACCCATACCTTCATCCCACGATTTCTTGCTTCCTCCATTATGATATCCATATCTCTCCACCATAAAGGTCCAACAAAATCTGGATGAGGTCTTGATTCTATGCAAACTGCTTTGATACCTGCTTCATTTATATGCTTCATATAATCTCTTAGAGTTTCTTCATCTTCACCATGCTGCCAAAAGAAAGGCAGTATATAGTTTTTTTCTTCATTATTTAAAACTTCATTCAATCTTTTCATAGTTTACCTTCCTCGTCTGCTAATCTTTAAAATGCTCCATTACAGAAACTTAATCTGTACATGCTTGATATTCATCATTTCAAAGGAATAATGATTATATGGGTACAACAATTCATAATTAAATTTATATTTTCAAAATTGCTCTCAGAACCATGAGTAGTTTTAAGAATAGTTTTCAAATCAGAGTGTTACATCTATAGTAAGTTATATTATCATTTATATATTTTAATAAAAATATCAAAACACAACATATTTACTGACCAAACTTAACATCAGTACTATTTACCTTTAATTTTCAGCTAGATTCAAATAGGAGGATTAGCCATTTGTACATCTTTAACAAAAGTAATCCTCCTAAATTTACCAAATATAGCTTTTAAATATTATTTCTCGTCTCCTTTTACTCCAATAAAGAAGCTTAGAACACCGGAAACTGCAAATGAAACTACTGAAGCTATTATATATATGACAAATCCACTATTGCTGCCTGATGGGTTGATAAACATTGGTGCTGATAGCAGTCCACCACCAGCGAAACCATACATAACAACATGGCCAGCTGCTGTGATTGCACCACCTATAGCTCCACCAATGAAGGCACTTACAAAAACCTTCCTATAAGGTAATGCTATACCGTAAATGATAGGTTCAGTAACACCTAGTAAACCTGTAATAACATTAGAGAAACCAAAGGCTTTCTTTTCTTTATCCTTAACTTTCAATGCAAACCCTAAAGTTGCTCCTGACAATGCAAATACAGTTACTGATAGAATGGCATTTACTGGATCTTGATGCATAGTTGCAATATTGTTTATTAGAATTGGAATAAATGCATAGTGAAGCCCAAATATTACTATTAGTTGCCAGAATGCTCCAAGAATTATACCTGCAAGTATAGGACTAAAATTGAAAATACCTGAAGTTAAAGCTGCTAATCCACTACTGATATATGTTCCTATAGGTCCAATTACCAAGAAAGTTAGTGGCACTACTATCAATGCTGTAAAGAAGGGTGTAAACATCAATTGCATTTGTGTAGGTAATGTTTTCTTAAAGAACTTTTCAACTTTTGATGCTACATACACTGCTAGTATGATTGGGAAAACAGAACTTGTGTAATTCATCAAAATTACAGGTATTCCTACAAACGTCATACTTGCTTGCTTACTAAAAGCTGTTATGATATCAGGATATACCAGTGCTGCACCAATTGCTGCACCGAGGTATTGATTTGACTTGAATTTTGCTGCAGCTGAGAAACCTAAAATTATTGGTAAAAAGTAGAAGAATCCATCTGCAAATGCATATAGAATTTTATAGGTTCCTGTATCCGCTGATAATAGGTGAAAAGTAGTGCATATAGCTAGAGTTGCTTTCATAAGACCAGCTCCACCTAATGCTCCAAGCACTGGACCGAAAATGCCTGAAAGAGTTTTAAAAAGCGTATTAAACCAAGTATCCTTTTTCCCATTTTCAGATGCTTCAACTATAGCAGCATCTTGTTTAATACCAAGAATTTCAGTCACTGCGGCGTATGCCTTTCCTACCTCATTACCTATAACTACTTGATACTGTCCCCCTTGGCGTACTACAGATAAAACACCCTTTGTGCTCTTGATTGCCTCTGTATTTGCAATCTTCTCATCTTTCAATACAAAACGTAGTCTTGTTATACAATGTGTTACACTTTCAATATTATCTTTTCCACCAACAAGCTCTACTACCTGTTTTGCTAAAGCCTTGAAATCCATTTTTTCTCCTCCCATCAATAAAAAACAAATTATTATAATTGCTACATGTAAATGATAACATTTTATATAATGCTTCAAAAATATCAAAACAAAAGATGTTGACTAACCAAACTTAATATTATAACCTATAGATATTATTATATGTATTTACCACAAAGTAATAAAGTTTATATTTTTAAATTCACTCACCAAAACCCGTAAGAGTTTTAAAAATAGATTTCTGATTGAAGTGGTATATCTTTAGCAAAGGATGGATTTTTATATGGAATATGTTGAGTTAGATAAGAAGCTGCAAGCCTTAACAGAAAGTGAAAAGCGACATAAGGAAAAACCTTTTACTTCTGAAATATATAATAGTATGGAGCAAGTAAATGTAAATGGCAAACCTGCATATGTATTTAATTTTGATGAGGCTTTTCAACAGGGTAAATTTCTTATAAATAAACACACTCGTTTTTCAGAAGTTCCTATGCATATACATACTCATATAGAGCTTAACTACATATATTCAGGTCAATGCACCCAAATCATTAACGACAAGGAAATAATACTTAGAGAAGGACAGGTTTGTATTGTAGATACGGGCGTTCCCCATGCAGTTTTGGCAACTACAGAGAATGATATTATAATCAATTTTCTAATGAGTAAAGAATACTTTTCCACCGCTTTCCTAAGCAGACTATCAGGAAAAGGAATTATATCAGAGTTTTTGATAAACGCTTTATCAGACAGAAAAGAACATGATAACTACATTATTTTTAACTCTGAAAATAATAAAAAGCTCCCTAATCATATAAGAGAACTTCTATGTGAGTATTTTGACAAATCACTATACTCTGATGAAATAATAGATTGTTATATGATACTTATATTTACAGAACTAATGAGAGTATTTCAGTATGAAACCAATCAGTCTCAAGCAACATCAAACAGAAATGCTACAATAATTGATATACTTCAGTACTTAGAAGAAAATTATATGACCTGCACTTTAGCCTCAACAGCATCACATTTTAATTTTCATCCTAATTACTTAAGTTCTTTGATTAAGAAAAGCACCAATAAATCCTTTAAGGAACTGATCCAGGCTCAGAAACTAACTCAAGCTTCTATTTTACTTACCAACAGTGATTTACCTATTTATGAGATAGCAAATAATATTGGCTACGAAAATTTAAACTTTTTTTATAAGAAATTTAAGAGTTACTTTGATGTTACACCAAATGAATTTCGTGAAAAGCATAAAGGATATAATTAATGAAGATTTAAATCTATATACTAAAACCTCCTCTGAAAATCCAGAGGAGGTTTTTTTACATATGTTTTAGATTAAAGTGATACCCCTTTAACTGGTATCCAAATCTCACTTTTAAAGTTTGGTGAAGATACATCCTTGCTTTCGTTCCATAAAATTTCAGGACCTTCTGCCTGCTCATAGTTTGAAGATGGAAACCATTCCGAATATATACGGCCCCACACATTTTGAAGTGTACCCGGAAATGGTCCTACAGCCTCAAATACAGCCCATGTTGATGCAGCAACATCAAGCTTAGTTAAGTTTACGGGACACTCTTCTGTTGTGGCAACTCCTATATAGTGATCAAGCTCTCCTCTTTCTTCCATTCTTCCTTCTGAGAAGTTTGTAGATGCACTTATTATTCCTCGTGGATCTATATTTGAAAGTTCTTTAAGCTGATGAATCATTTCTTCATTTAAACTTTTCCACATCTCTGCAATACCTGGATTAACTCCGTTAAAGACAATTGGAACCCTCTTCTTTATACCTACTATACTAAATGCCTCTTTTTCTACAATTCTATAATTCATTTCATTTCCCCCTTTAATTGTTAGTTGAAAGGTCATTCTTGGATATGCTTTCAATGATTGACCCTTCAGTCTTGCTTCAGAAGGCGTTATCCCATGCAAGTTTTGAAAAGCTCTTGTAAAGGAATCTGGTGAGCTGTATCCATATTTAATTGCAATATCAATCACCTTTACATTGCTATTATTAAGTTCAAAAGCAGCAAGAGTAAGCCTTCTTCTACGAATATATTCAGATAAAGATATCCCTGCTAGGAAAGAAAACATTCTTTGAAAATGATATTCTGAGCATAATGCCAATCTAGCTACTTCTTTAATATCAATATCATCTGTAAGGTTCTTTTCAATATAATCTAATGCTTCATTCATTCTTTTTAGCGAATCCATTTTGTAACCTCTCCTTTCATTAATAGAATATCAGAATTTACAGAGGTCTATCCGACTTATCTAGTTCAATTTTGTAGGGTATACTGTTTACCGATATTTTAACAATAAATTCATAGGAAAACTAAAAAAGAACCCTGATCGTTCAAGGTTCCTATTGGTTATTACTTTGAATTACTATATATTCCACAGGAACAGAATCAGTTAACCAAACTTTATTCTTTGAAAGATAGAATTTATGTCCATTATTAAACATTCTTATAGAATCAATCTTAAGTACAATGGGCTTTCCATGACGTTTGCCTACTGACAAGGCTGTGTCAAAATCCATAGACAAATGTACATATTGCCTACTTTGTTTTTGTATACCTAAATCCATAATACTATCAATAAATCTTTTTGAGGTTCCGTGATAAAGGTGCTTTGGCGGAATACTTTCCGCTAATTCCACATCAACCTCTATTGAATGACCTTGATTAGCTCTTATTTTTGTTCTATCATCATTAAAACTATATCTTTGCTTATTATTCTCCTTAACAATGCGTTCTAGAGTATCAAAATCTATCCTTTTTCTTGCTCTATTTATTCCTTCAATTAAATCTTCTACCTTTGCCCATCCATTTTCATCTAGGGTAATCCCTATAGTCTCTGGGCTATGTCTTAAAATCAAACTAATAAATTTTCCTAATTCTATGTCTTCTCTATTTTCTTTCACTTTTAACACCACCGTTTTTCCTCAATTCAAAGACCTTCTATAAATTCATTATAAGACTAATTTATCCAGCTCACAATGGAGATACATTTAAGTTTCAGAAAAGAACTTGAAGGATCTTCAACTACAAAAATTAAATTTTAGCTAGTTATAGTTTTTGTCTAATGAAAAAAAGTGCTCCGTCCACTTTAAAATAGCCTTGACATAAGGTCCATTTTAACTAAACGTAAGCACTTCTTCTTAATTATCTATTTTATATACCTGAAACTAAAAAACTAGCTCTCCTGGTCTGTATCCACTTGGCAATTCTTCTTCTACTAAAAACTTGAAGTTGTCATCACGTAGTATTGGTAAAAATACTTCGTATGGGATTTTTGAGAACTCACAGCCATAACTGCTTGCTCCGAACCATTTACCTTCTTTGCTGCTCAAATTTAAGTCTCTAGCAAATTTTGTATGATTTGAGCAATCATGAACTGCTAAATCCCAACCTTCTTCATCAGCTATTTTCATGAATTTTAGAGTTAATTCTCTACTCCAAGTTGGAGATATGTAACCATGTCTTGAGATATACATGTTTTCCCCATAATAGTTGTCTATGTTATTCTCATTTAAATGTAACTCTGCACAATTGATAAAATCTACTTTTGTATCTAATATCGCTTGCTTTTTCTCAAAGAAAGTTTCAAAGAACTCAGGAGTCATTGGAGTTTCAATACCTACACTCTTAAAATACTTCTTTGCTATTTTAATATTTTCAATAACTTTGTCAGAGCAATTAGAAGCACCTAAGTTAAAACGTATCTCGTCAAGACCAGCTTCTGCTAATGCCTTCAATGTCTCTTCTGTAGCTAAAAGACCATTTGTATATAAATGTTGATGAATATTAGCATCTCTAAATTTCTTTACTACTGAGTAGTATTTTTCTATTTCCATAAATGGTTCTAAATAAACGTAGGAAATACCAGTTGGTTTCTTGTGTATTGAAAGAAGAAGATCTATATCCTTCTCATAAAACTTTGTTTCTCCAATTTGCCACATACCTTCACCAATTGGAGGAATATAATCTAGTTCTCCATAGTTGTAGCAGAACTTACACTGTATATTACATTTGTTTGTTTTTCTAATAGCACTCAAACCAGTTCCAAACAGACAAGAGCTACATCCTTTTGAAAACTTATTATCATTTCCTACATAATAAGTTCTATTTCCCAAGGTTTTAAAATTTTTAATTTCTGACATTAACATTTCATTTCTATGATCAATCGCTGCCTCAATTTGGGCAAAGGTAGCGTATATGATTTCTTGTTGCTTTGTCATTGGTTCCTCATCCTCTGGTAACATTGCAAAAAACTCAAACCAACTCAATGCATCCTTTTTTGAAATTTTCATAAAGTTCCTCCTCTAATTATCCTCTTGAAGACTCAAATTAAATCTTCTAGCTATGCTTTTCACATACTCTTCTTCAAAAGACATACATGAACTCATATAATTATATAGCAATTTTGATGTTTTGTATGCAAATTGAGAGTATAATTTTCAATATTGTTATTTAGCATAGAATTCAATTTTAGCATGTGAGTATGATAATGAAAATAAAAACTTGTGGACTTATTCTACTATTATCTCTATCCTTTTTAATTTTTCCTGAACTTCGAAAAACTTTTCTGCTAACTCATCATACTTATCATCTAAATGTTTTCTTACTGCTTCATCTTCTGTCTTGCCCTTTTCTTCCATCAATTTGTCCATATCACTCATTATTGAAAAAAACTCCATAGCTATCATATATGCTGTTCCAGCGTTTGATATATAGTTTGCTATCATATCTCTTACCCCTTTTTTATGCTATTTTTAATATATTGTAGCAACTTATATACTTTATAGCTCGTATTATCTTGAGAATTTTAGTAATATATAAACTTTTTCTATCTCCATCTCATGAATACAGGACTAATTTTACTATTTCGCTTTTAAGTTTACTTCTCAATTCTCCACCATATTATTCCGTCAGTTTCCTTATACTTAACAGCCCCTAAATTTTCTAAAAGCTTATTTGATGGTGTATTGGTTTTTTCCGTATCTGCAATAACCGAAAGTGCTTCAGGATTTTTAAAAATCCATTGAGTCAATTCCTTTAATGCTTCAGTAGCATACCCTTTTCTTTGATGGCTTTCCTCAATTACATATCCAACTATTACCTCACCAAGTTCATTAGGACATCCTTTAAGTATTATGAAACCAATTATTTGATTCTCTTCTTTATGAATTATAGCCCAATTAGTTAGCCATAAATAATTTTCAACATCCTCCAGTACCTTTCTTAACCTTACTTTCATTGCATATTCCATTTCTTCATCAAGAATTACACTTACTACGTTCAATCCTAAATCAGTTTGCATTTTTGCATAATCTTCTAATGCTAATGCAAGTTGATGTGATTGTAATGGGGATATGGTCAATCTTTCGGTCTCCAAACTATGGCTTATTTTCTTTACAGCTATATTCTCATCTCTTTTAATTAACTTATAACTCATTCTTACTTAGCCTCCATAAAATCAATATTAGGGCATAACTATACCCTAGAATAACTTTTTACCTACTCCAATATAGCTATCTATATATTATGAAGACATAAATTAATATCCTTTTTAAATGTACATCAAAATGTTCTTAATCTCTTACATTGGAAGTAGTCCTATTGATGCATCACTTCGTAATAAATCTTATTATTTTTTAAATTCTCTCACCAGAAGCGGTGAAAGTTTTAAAAATAGATTTCGGTTCGAAGTGTTACATCTTTATATAAATTCTGAAATATTAATATCTTACTCATTGGCAACCACTCCTTTAAATACTTCCAATATATACTATAACATAAAGATTTTATAACATGCATCTTTATCTCAAACCCAGATTCCTAGTGTCTTCGAAACTACAAAACTAAAAGGAGCTAGTTATTAAAACTAACTCCAACTAATCTGAAACTATTAAACAATTTTAGTAGCCAATGCCTCACATATAGTTACATAATCATAATTAGCTTTATGGTCGTAAATACTATCTACTAACTATCGATATCGTTACTATCATGCTCTGAAACATAAAAGCAAATAGGAACATGCCTTTCATAACAATCTTCACACATTTCCTTTAAACATTCCGGACATTCTGTCATATCCTCTTCATCGAAATACTCTTCACATAACTGGCATTCTATCATACGTTTTAACCTCCAAATATATATTCTAAGATTATACCACTACATTATATCTCTGTAAAAAATTCTATTTCTTTATACTAAACAAATTTTAATATATAGTAGCTACACCTTTATTTAATATATATTAAGTTATCTTTATAAGACAGTTACTACAAACTTACAACAAGATGCCCCTTGCAATATTGTTTGAACTAATTCAATATTTACCTTACCTTCACCAAATATGGTTTCCCAATTATATAGCAAACTATTTCGTGAACATTCACAAATGTAAGGTGTATTTATATAATTTTTATTAACTAAATCGCACGCACAGAATTTATATTTTATATGATATAAATGTTCTTTTTCTATTACATCAATAATAATTTCCGGAAATGCTTTCTTTAACTTTTCAATAAATTCTTCTTCATTACTTGAATTATTTTTTACATTCAAATAAACCTGCTTAGTATATGAATTTGAACAAGCTTTTCCACATTCTTTTAATATTTGCTTTCTGCTAATATCATCAATTTGATCCAAGGATTTCTGAAAGCCATTAAACCAATACTTTAAAAAATTATCCATTCCCAATCCCTCAATTATACAAATAAAGTTTCCTCACATTATATTCAAATCATTAAACATTATTACACTGTAAGTATACTCCAATCGCAATCTTTCTAAGTAAAATACAAGCAGCAATAATACCCTTTGATATTATTGCTGCTTGTATTATTATCTATATTAGTTTGTAGATTAATTATATATATTATACGATTTTAGTTGTCCATTCCTCACAATTCCAAACATCCGTCACAATATCACTATAAAACTCTGGTTCATGGCACACTAGAATTATGCCGCCTTCATATTCCTTTAAGGCACGCTTTAGTTCATCTTTAGCATGAAGATCCAAATGGTTTGTAGGTTCATCTAAGACCAGTATATTAGAAGGCTTATTTATTAGCTTACATAGTCTTACTTTAGCCTGTTCTCCTCCACTTAATATATTAAATGGACTTTCTATATGCTGCCAGGTTAATCCACACTTTGCAAGACTTTTTCTTACTTCAGTTACAGTAAAGTCCGGGAACACATTCCACACATCATATAAAACCGGGGTTGTATTATCCTCTGTGAGCTCCTGCTCAAAATACCCAATCTTTGTGTATTCACTTAAAGCTATCTCTCCATCTATAGGTTTTAGAAGTCCAAGTAGACTTTTTAGAAGAGTGGTTTTTCCTAAACCATTGGCTCCAGTTATAGCAATCTTCTGTCCCCTCTCCATCTTTAAATTAAGAGGCTTACTTAATGGCTTGTCGTAACCTATATATAAACTATTTGTTTGAAAAATTATCTTTTCTGGCATTGCTACAGTTTTAAAATTGAAATATGGCTTTTTAATATCCTTCTTTATCTCTATTCTTTCAATTTTATTGAGCCTTTTTTCTCTAGCTTTAGCCTGCCTAGCAGTTGCAGTTCTCACCTTATTTTTTCTTATATATTCTTCAAGTTTTTCGATTTCCTTTTGCTGCTCTTTATATTCAATTAACCTTTGCTGTTTTCTTATATCGTAAAGTCTAAGGAAGTAATCATAGTTTCCTTCGTATCTTGTAAGTTCCTTATGCTCAAGATGATAAACTACATTAACTACACTGTTTAAAAAAATATTATCATGGGATATTACTATAAAAGCACCTTTATAGTCTATCAAGTATCCTTTAAGCCACTCTATATGCTCTTCATCAAGATGATTAGTTGGTTCGTCTAAAAGTAAAATATCTGGCTTTTCTAAAAGCAGTTTGGCAAGTAAAAGCTTAGTTCTCTGACCTCCACTTAAGGTTGAAACTTCTTTCTCTAAAAGCTCCTTAAATCCAAGTCCCGCTGCAGTTGCCTGAACTATTGAGTTAATGCTGTAAAAATCATTTTTATCTAATGCTTCCTGCATTGTGGCTATTTTGCTTAGTGTTTTGTTCATTTCTTCTGTATCCATATTTCCAAGCTTATTATATAAATCATTAATTTTATTTTCCATATCATATAGCTTTTTGAATGCTTCTTTCAAGAAATCTATGGCAGTAATTCCTTCTTTTAAATCCACAAGCTGATCCATATATCCAATACTGAATTTTCTATTCCACTGAATAGTGCCACCATCAGGTAATATTTGATTTGTAATAATCTTCATAAAGGTTGATTTACCTTCTCCATTAGCACCAATAAGACCAACATGCTCTCCTTTAAATAATTTGAAGGATGCATTACTGAACAATATTCTATCGCCAAAGGAATGGTTCATGTTTTCAATTGTTAAAATGCTCATGTATCTACACCTCCTTGAACTGTCATAAGGTATATAATGAAGTTCCATCTTTAAATTCTATATATATCAGTTCTATTTGGTAGAATTTAAATAATAATATTATTAACTTACGTGCTAATTTATATTTTATTTAGAACTGGTCTATCTTGAGTTGGAACTGGTGTATATACCATTTCAATTCATAAATCTTTTTAGGACTCCTTCGGGCTCTAAAAGGAGAGCTAAAAAAATAAATTATGAAACGAAGCGGTACATTTAAAGATGAAACACTTCAATCCGAAATCTATTTTCAAAACTCCTCTGGGTTCTGAGAGGAGAATTTGAAAATATAAGTTCAATTATGAAGTGGTTCATCTATATATACTATCACCGGTCGCTCAATGGTCCAAGGTCGCAAATATTTCTGTAATAAATATGATCATATTAAATAACAAAAGGCATATTCTCCACAGAACTAACTGTGAAAAATACGCCTCATCTATCATCCATATTTTCTTTTATTCCTTATTATTCTTCTAATACTGCTTTCAGTTAGGAAATACTGCTCAGCTAAGATCTTTACTGATATTCCAGAGGAATATTTATAAAAAATCTCATTATCTCTAGTACCAAGCTGCTTTTTAGTATCAGTATTTTCTCCCCAAGCCTTTTTGTTTTCGTCTTTTCTAGGGATATAGATATATCCGCCATCAATGTATTTTTGAATTTGTTCTATTATACTGTTTGGTAATATATTCTGTGCTTTCTCATATCTCATAATCTTCGCTCCAATCAACATTTAATTTCTAAATGAAGATGCAACGCTCTATAAAATATGAAAAACTAATCTTTATCTATTGGCTCCAAGCAAAAGTTTTTCATATTCTACAAGCTTTGCATGGAGCTTACTACTATTGCTAAATACATCATAATTCACTTCCTTTTTATCACATGATAAACTACTTTGAGGCCCCTTGTCAATTTTGTCACTTTAGTTCGTATTCTATTACAATAATTGATTCTTCATGCTCGCCAATCATTTCAACGGATATCTTATTAACCACAGTGGAAAATCTATCATTGCACTTACTTACATCATCAAAGGCATTATCAAGCAACTCTTTAGAAGGTAGTTTTCCAACTGTCATATGTGGAATATAATCGTACCCTGAATTAAATTTCTTTAATCTATCTTTATATAGTATGCTATGAATATTTATTATTTCATCCGTACCTTGTACAATATTTAAAAATAGGTAGTTTCCATATTTATCTTGTCTTTTAGTAAAACCGTTCAATTCTATTTTAAATGGATGTATTCCTCTCAAACACTCTTCTAAATGCAAATTAAGTTCCACATTAGTCAACTCACTATTAAAAGGAAATACTAAAGTAATATGCGGCAACACCAGATCTGCCAATTGGTCATATTTCTTACGAATATCATCTATAATATGAATATTTTCAAACTTAGGGAAAATCATAATAGTCCTTGTATCCATAATCATATCTCCTATATAAATTTCTATTTTCTTTCCCAATCATAGGCAACCATAAACATGCAATTACTTTTTCTTTCTGCAAACTATAATAAATCTGTGTTCAGTACTTTCAACATATCCTTTGGTCTTTACCTCTTCATGCAATTTACATAATTCTTCAAAACAGTTCTCCACAGAAAAATTGGGGAATTCCCATTGAATCTTCCTTGCAAAATATACTAATGCTCCAATATCCTTAAAACGTAGATATGGAAAAAACTCTTTAGCATATAAGACCTCAAAAAAGTCTTCTTCTATTTCCTTCAGGTTATTCTCCAAAGTATTCTTAGAGAATAGCGGTTCAAAATCCTTAATTAATGTTTTTGATAAGCTTTCGTTATTTCTGCCTCCTACTTGTTGTGTGATAAATATCCCATTTGGCTTCAATAACCTTTTTACTTCTTTAATATCAAAAGATTCATGTCTATTAATAATCATATCAAAAGCTTCATCTTTGAAAGGTAACTCTGAATCATCAAATACCCGCTTTACTTCTATTCCAAGTGGTGCTAATCTTTTCTCGCACAATTTTACATTAGGGTCCCACTTTTCTGTAACAGATGTATTGCTGAAGAGATGCTTCAATGATAATAGGAATTCGCCTCCACCAGTGCCCATATCAAGTAATTTAAAATCTGGTTTTAAATACTTTCTCACTATCTCTTTATAGTCCCAAGGTAAATCTTCTTCCTCACTTCTATTCTCTAAATGAGAAAAATCCCATCCTTCACTTGTATCTTTCTCTTCTTTTTCCCACAATTCTTTTAATTCTCTATAATCCATGATGCCCCTCATATCTCCCATTTAACTATTTCACTATCTAAAGATTCATCCATATATTACATGCTTATTTTAATACACCACTATTGAAACTCTCCTTTTTCAGGAACATATTCACCAGTAACTTCAATAATATTTCCATCAGGATCAGTCAATTGAAAGTAATAATATGGACTTACATTGCAAACCTGTCCATATTTTTTCTGGTCACTGGAATCTGTAGTAACTTTTCATAAAATTTAATTGATTTATTAAAATCATCTACAATCAAATAAATTGAACCTAAATGCATTTTATCTCTCCTATCAAATAAGTGTTTGTTACTTATTTAGCCCATACCAAAAAGTTTATTATTCTTTTGATTATAACATATTTTGTAAATTTATATTATTTTATTAAAGGATTTTTCATCAAAAAATATAGCCTTATATTAGTTTTTTCTATCATTAATCTTTTGTAAACTTCTCATACTTTAATTATTTTGTGGTGATTGGTTATTTGTTATTTCATATATTTACATACATTATTTTCAAACTTATATTATAATTATGATATCTGTTAAGCGACTTATATCATAATTACGATTTATAAAGTCGTAAGTAGTTATCTATGCATAAAGGATTTCAAAACAAATAAATAATTAAAGGTGAAAAAATGAAAGATATAGCAATTAAATATTTAATAAAAAACCCATTATTACATATGGGCATACTTGAGCCAATACGTAGAGGCACTGCAATCATACTGTATGCTGACACTGATGGCGTATTACTAAAAGAACAAAAGAGTAATGCCTATATGCTTTCAGTAGCTAATTTTGAAAAAGGAAAAGAACTAGTGGATAGCATATCGAGCTGTAACCTAATTCTTTCACATCAAGAATTTATGGTTGACTATATAATAGATAGATTCAGGCTGTCTAAAAAACTTGAATGTTTTCAGGCAGTTTATATAGATAAAGCTAAACTTAGTGTAAGTGAAGAATTAGAAATCAAACAGTTAGATAAGATCCATGTAGAAATCATATTAGAGCATTATGGTAAATTATCAAAGAGCGAACTTGAAACGATTTTAGAAGATGGAAATTTATTCGGAGGATATAAAAACGGTATACTCATAGGTTTTATAGGAAATCACCTTGAAGGAAGCATGGGACTTTTAGAGATATTTCCTCAGTATAGGCGTTTAGGCTATGGCACAATGCTTGAAAGTTATATGATAAATCACATGCTTGAAAAAGATTTAGTCCCTTTTGCGCAAATAGAAGTGGATAATGAAAAATCACTGGCCTTACAAAAGAAGCTTGGATTTAGCATATCAAAGGATAGGTTGTTCTGGTTATTTTAGCAGATTGTTGTAAATATAAGCTTGACATAAAGTTACTTTAGTGTGATATATTTATTTTGCCATTAACCTCATGGTACGGCAATTATAAAGAACTACTATAGTAACTTTTTCAAATTAGGAGGTTTCATATGTTTACAGCAGCTTTAGCTATAGTTATTGGGGTGGGACTCGCAAATCAAACAGCTATTAATTCATATTTAAGAAAATTTGTTGGTTCACCATTCTTGGCTTCAATGATCTCATTTGTAATTGGAACTATTTTTCTAACAGCAGCTACTCTAATTAGCGGTTCCTCACTTACAGTTGCATTGCATCTATTTGCCACTGAGCCTTATTGGTTGTGGTTAGGAGGTGTTTGCGGTGTTATTGCACTTACTTCAAATATTCTTCTATTTTCAAAACTAGGAAGTGTACAAACAACTGTAATGCCGATTTTAGGAATGAGTGTCATGGGAATGCTAATTGATAATTTTGGTTGGTTTAATTCAATAAAACATTCCTTTGGTTTTAATAGAATTATTGGTATTGTTCTAGTATTATTAGGAGTATTTCTATCTGTTGCCGTAAATTCATTTAGTGCTAATAGCGACAATGTCTCAGGGAAAGAAAAGAAAAAATTCGAGCTTTTAATATGGCAGATTATCGGAATATTAGTAGGTTTTTTAATGGCAATTCAATCAGCAATTAATGGTCAGTTAGGTCGTGTGGTTCACTCCTCTTTTCATGCAGCTTTTATTTCGTTTTTTGTAGGTTCATCTCTTTTGATTGTTATAGTAGGATTAAAAGAACGCTCCTATTCAAATGTAATAAACCCAATTACTCAAGGTGCACCTTGGTGGGTCTGGGTTGGTGGTTCTATTGGAGCATTATACATTCTTATCAATGTCTATTTAGTTGGACAAATCGGAACTGGTCAAACTGTAGTTCTTGCTTTATTTGGACAAATTGCAGGAAGCTTACTAATTCAGCAATTTGGTTTATTAAATTCAGTTAAAAACAAAATCACTCCAATCCAAATAGTTGGATTGTTTCTTATGTTGACAGGAGTTGTTTTGATTAAAATATTTTAAAAACAAAAGAACTGCTAAATAACTTAAGGGAAGTGATATTTTTCACTTCCCTTAAAAATTACTACTATGCAAGTTTTTACGTTCTGTTGCTATCATACCTCTTATAATCTAAAAAAACATCTACTTTATAGAAAACCCTTTAATATTTGTTCCTGTGTTATTGACTTTAGCATCTACATTTACTTTAACAGAAACATCACGAAATATATCATCCCAATTCCATTGATAATTATTACGCCATTCTTTAGTATGCTGCCTATAGAAATTAAATCCGAATCCAAATATATCTGAATTAAATTCCTCTTTACCTCTTCTAAGTGCCGCTTCAATATCTGAATATATACTCTTTTCTAAGTTCTTCTCAATTTCATCCACTTCAGCTGAACTTATAAATTCTGCTTCACCACCTTCAAAGCTAAAGTATTTCCTTAATGCTGCCTCAATCTTAACATTTACATATATAACCGGTCTATCATCTTCTATTTTAACTTTAATTTTACTTCCCGACCTAGTTATGTAGAAATACTCTAATTTTGTTGGATCTGAGTAAAGAGGAAAACTGCTATCAGTAGTTAATTCTTCTGAACTAGCAGCCTTATAGGTATTAATTTTATTTCCTAGTATCCAGTTCAATCCTAAGGTTTCCTTATCGTTAAGCCAGCCAACAAATTTATCTCCTTTGAAAGCTGCCATACCGCTAGCCACTATATTACCTTGTTTTTCTATAGCAAATCTAAGATCATCTGAAGCACCGCCTAAGGCTGTACCTTCATTATTTATAGAAGTAGTTAGAATTCTTGGAACCACTGGTTCTACCCCTTCTCTCGTTAACATTATCAAAAGATCATGTAATGTAACGGAATACACATTTCCATTGCTGTTATATGAAGTTAATAGGGTACGTATTTTTTTCCCTGAGGAGGTTGAAGAATTAGGATCAAGAGTTGCAATTACACCTTCCGCTTTTCCAGGTACAACTACCATACTTACAGAGTTACGGACACTTGGGGTACGACGAAAATACTCAGCTATGTCCTTCATAATATATTTCGCTGTATCCTCACCAAGCACTAAAACTTGCAAGTAACCAAAAAATAATTTATTCGGACTTGCTTGCTGCAATTTTGTTAATGCCTCCTCCAAATTTATTGCTGATGCAGAATAGACCGTTCCTTTACTTGAAGCATCTGCTTTTTCCCCTAGAGACTTACTTATTGGAATAAATTGAAGGGTTGCAGTTATATTCTTAGAGCTACTATCCAGGTCTATTCCTAAGGAATAGACCTGAGTCATACTCTCATATTCTCTATAATCCCAACAGCCATTAAAAAAAAACAATAAACTTAATATTGGTAATAATAATATTTTCTTATTCTTTTTCATAACTTCCACTACCTCTTTTAATTATGAGTGTACCTAAAAAAGTAAATACTATGACCACTAATACAAAAGGAAAAACCACATAATACTCCATAAATAGGGAAATAAAAAAGGCTTTATTATAAGAATCTAACCTAGTTGAAAGTACAAAAATCACCAAAGATATTAGCAATAATATTATCACCGAATATCTTTTATTAAATATCTTTTTTATAGGTATCCATGAACAATATAAATACAATGACAATCTCATGATACAAATAAGCTGATAAGTGACTAAGATGAATACTTCTAATCCCCTTAAAAAATCTCCAAAGAAAATACTTCTTGATATTTCAACTCCTGCTGAAGAAGTACTTAATAGTAACTCAGTGCCAGATATGCCCTGCATAATAAATTCTGCTAATGGTAATATAAAACTCCATAATAAGATCCCTTTTATGATACTCTTTTTACAACCAGCAGTCTGGGGCATATGTCCGCCAACTACTATGACGAAGAGTAGTATTTCTGCTGATGAGCAGAATGAAAACAATACTGCTTCTCCAAACTTTAATAGGGTCGTATCAAATATAGGATATATATTTCTAAAATCAAATTCTTGAAAAAAACTAAGCGAGAATCCAGTAAAATAGTTAATTACATACCATATAGTAAGTAGCTCAACAGTTCTTCCAAATAATAAAATCTTATTATTTACAAATAAAAAAGCTAGAATAATATTAATAATTATAATAATCCAAATAGGTGTTAACTGCAGGAAATAAATCTTAATGGTTCCAGCCAAAAAGTTTAAAATAGTTACTGCTAAAACAATATTTATTGCCAAATTAATTGTCACAATAATTATGTATATGAACTTTCCAAATTTAATCTGAATGATATCAAATATGCTACATTTAGGATATCCTTTACTCAAATATAAAATTGCAAGAGTGAAGGGAATTGTTAATAGTATTCCTATTGCTAATGCAATCCAGGAGCTTCTTCCACATAAATATACAGCCCAAGTAAAGTTAAAAGCTATATTGCTACAGCCGCTTGCAAATGTGAGAAAAATTATTTGTTCTTTAGTGAACATATCATACTTCAATGAAATCCACCTTCTCCGAAGAAAAAAATTAGTTATTCATCGCTGTTCTCTTCTTCTTTGTTATTGGTAATAAGCCTAAGCTTTGTTTTCAATACTTTAAAAGGAGCTCTAACTAGGACATCCTTCCATGCTGCAAATTCTACTGGTATAACTGGGTACAAATATGGAACACCAAAAGACTCTAAAATTGACATCCTCCATAAGATGATAAAAATGCCGTAAAACAAACCAACTGTACCTAAAAATCCTGCTATCAATATTAAAAAATAGTTAATTATTCTTGAGGTATTTACTAATACGGTAGATGAAATAGCAAAGGACGCTATAGCTGAGAAAGCTACAACTATTATAAGAGAAACACTTACGTATCCAGCAGATACAGCTGCCTGACCAATAATAACGGCGCCTAAAGTGCCTATAAAATAACCTACCATCCCTGGCATACGGGTTCCTGCTTCACGGATTATATCAATTATAATAGTCATGACAATTAATTCTATTATCGATGGAAAGGGCACACCTTCTCTTCCTTGAGAAATATTTAGTGCCAGTGACAATGGAACTATAGAATGATTGTATGTCACAAAAGAAAGATATAACGCTGATATGAAACTTGATATAAAAAAAGCTATTATCCTAGTAATTCTTAGCATGGTAGCTGCAATAGGCATTTGTGAATAATCATCCATGTTCTTAAAGCTATCCCAAAACATCATTGGTACTATCATTGCAAATGGACTATTGTTACAAAGTATAGCAATATATCCGTCAGTTAATGCCCTTGCTACTAAGTCAGGCCGTTCCGTTAACCTATAGGTTGGAAATACTTGACTAGGCTTATCTTGTATCAATTCAGCTAAAATAGTAGTGCCATCCACCATTTCGATATCAACATCCTTAATCCTCCTTCTTAATTCATCTAAAATCTCGTCGTTGGCTAATCCATTTATCCATGCTATTTTTGTTTCTGTATGAGATAAACTTCCAATACTGAAGGTTTCAAACCTTATTTCTGGTATAGGAAGCCTTCTAATTATCATACTTATATTAGTATGAATATCTTCAATAAAAGAATCTTTTGCAGCAAAAACAGCTGCTTCATTTTCTGGTTTATCTATAGATCTCTTTTCATGCTTTTGACTTTGAATTATAAGAGCGTCCGTATACCCCTCAAAAAAAACAATTGTATTTCCTTTTAGTAAACCAAATATTATATCTTTCATTTGATTAACTTCATTAGTATTTAGTGACGGGATATACAAACTCTTTGCTAATGTAGCTATGCTTTTACCTTTAATGGTATCACGTAGTGAACCCTGTAGTAATGAGGATATCACCTGCCCGTTTACAAGCTCTTCATCGCAAAGAATACCAATATATATAATACCTGCTTCTATTTTTCCACCAAGCACATTAAATTTACCTATAGATAATCCTATACCATCTCCTAAATAACTTTTTATAAACTGTAAGTTTTTATCTATAGATGCATCAACTGATTTATTTTCAAAATCTATATTATGCTGCTGCATATTAATCACATTCCCTATAAAACTTATTAATATTGCTATTTTGTTATATTCTTGTGTATTTTTAAACGTTTATATTCATTATTCACTTAACAATACCTTCTTTAATATACCCAGTCTGTTTTCAGATACTGTTTAAGTTCATAAACTGTCATTCTTAAAATATAATTTAACCTTAATTCGCCAGATTTACTACTACACAAATACCAATTATAAAAAAATAATAACCAAACAACCTCCCCCTATATATCCTACTTTTTCAGTAAAATAAACATAATAGGATGGTGTTTGGTTAAGTTACTTGGTAGGGCACTTTTCTTTAATCATTAGATAAATATTCCTTAATCCAAGCTTATTTAATCTTTCTCTTTTTTCTTATAAATATATTAGTTAAATCCTACAACCTTTTGTGATACTTTGTATATTCCTATTGAAATACTTCTTCCCAATCGTCCAGGTAAATTCAGAATACGCCCCATAATCCCATATCTAATGTTGTTATATAACTCTAGATTTGTATCTTTAACATACTGCCATAATTGTTTTTTCTTCTCTAAGTTTTCTGTTGTTCCAGAACGTATTAATAAGATAGTCGATACTACTGTAACAATTTCTAGGTAGTTAAACATATACTTACGAAGCTTTATATTATTAATATTTTCTAATTGCACTTGCTCTATCATAAGCTTGTTCACTTTAATCTGTTGATCAATTCTTTTTATCATCACACTCTCATTAACAGATTGATCTCCTCTACCTATAAAATATCTATAAAAATCAACATTAACATAGTAGATTTTATTAACATGTTCAAGTGGAACATATACAAATAGGTTATCAACGTAGAAGGTATGCTTTGGCAGTTCTAATCCACAATCTCTTAACAATTGTGTTCTATATATAACAGAGTGCATCAATATATACTGACCTTTTCTAAAATGCTTAATGTCATCCCAAGTAAAGATTGTCCCTTGTGGGAGTGCATTTTCATACTTCATAACCTTCTTATTTTTTGCGCCTTCTTTTTCATACACAAAATTACTTATAAGCATATCAACAGGAGTTTCATCTGAAGTTAGCTTATTTAATACCATTAATATTTCTTCATATGCACTAGAATCTACCCAATCATCGCTATCCACAACTTTAAAATATAGTCCTGTTGCATTTCTTATTCCAGCATTTACAGCCTCTCCATGTCCTCCATTTTGTTGATGTATCGCGGTTACGATAGTTGGATATTTTCTTGCGTATTCATCTGCAATCTCTGCTGTTTTGTCAGTGGAACCATCATCCACTATCAGTAGCTCTACGTCTTCCCCACCTGGTAAAAGTGATTCTATACAATATCTCATATATTCCTGCGAATTAAAGCATGGAATAACTACTGATAATATCTTCATATTTTCACTCCTCTTAAATCTATTACTGTTTTTTCCTACTTCTCAGACTCACTCTTAAAAATAATCTTAAATATAGGGAAAAATACCCAGAAGGAAATAGCACAGTTTATAATCATTGTAATGAAATCTGCTATGGTTTCCCCAGCTGAACCTATTCCCAATTTATTAATGAACAAATTGTAGATTGGTGCTTTATAAATTCCCTGAAGTGCTGCAGCACCTATTGATATTACTATATAAGCTATTACATACCAGAATGCAGCCTTCCAAACGTTGCTGTTGGACTTAAAGGTTATATTTCTCTGTGCAAAGAAATTTATAATCTGTGCAATTGCCATAGTTATTTGAACTGCAAGAAAATATGCAAGTCCACCGCCTCCACCTTGTGCAAGTGAACCAGCTGCATAATTAAATACATAATAAGGACTTCCATCAAAATTATGTCCAACCTGCATAATCTGAAAGCTCGTACTTACTAATGATGTATGTGAGAATATGCCTTTAAAAACTGGCATTAAAATCATCTGTAAAACAGTTATCCCATTGCTAAGCATAAAAAACACTAGAAATTGAGCAAGATTTGGATGGTTATCCTTAAATTTTGTCCAAATGCTTATATTTCCTGCAGCAATTTTATTATTTTCAACTTTTCCACCACTCATTTTTACCTCTCCTTTGCTGCTTCTGTTGATATTTTTTCTACTTTACTAGCACTCTTTATCTTGTTATTCTTAAGCATTTTCCTTCTTTCCTTTAAAAAGTGATTTAACCCTTTAAAGAAGTGTCCATTTGCCATCATCAGTATGCCATCAACCATAGGCATATTTATAACCCCACCTGTCATTCTGGCAATTCCCCTGAATGGCATATGATAAATAGACATCATTATAATATTGGCAGTTTTTCTCTTTCCTATTTTTCTTAAGAACCAATAGGCAAAAGAAATCAGCTTAAATGCAAATCGAGCTACAGCTCCCTTTGCATATTGACACTGTGCAACCGTATCATTATAACCAAGAGGTTTGCTCCTATCCCATTTAGCTTCAGGTAGCTTTTTTTCAATAAGGGCTTCAAACTCATCTTCACTAACATTTTTTACTTCTCCTGAAAAATAAGATGGAAGTTTATATTTATCATAAGGAAGAGAAGCCCCAGTACCCTCTATAAAAATGACATCTGTAAGTTTTATATCTCTACTTGATGCACCAACCATAATTTCATAATCTGCTTCTTCTACTTCCCACTTATTGGTTTTTACGTTAAAATAACGGAAGGTTTTATCGTCAAAAGGTATAGTAACTTTCTTTGTCTCACCAGCATTAATAAATACCTTAATAAAGCCTTTTAACTCCTTTGCTGGCCTAAAGATATTCTTTGACGTACAGCCTATATAAAGCTGTGCAACTTCTTTTCCTGCAAATTTTCCGATGTTTTTTATCTTAAAAGTTACTCCCTCTCTGTTAACCTCTATATCCGAATATTCAAATGTTGTGTAGTTTAATCCATATCCAAAAGGAAAGAGAACCTCTATATCTGCTGTATCATAGTAACGATATCCAATATATATACCTTCTCTATATTCTACAGTAACTTCCTTTCCTGGAAAGTTGTTAAAAGATGGTGTATCTTCATAAGAAATTGGATAGGTTTCTGCTAATTTCCCTGATGGGTTCACATCACCTGATATAATCCTAAGCATAGCTCTTGCTCCAGCCTGCCCACCCAGATATCCATGTAATAATCCTTTTACCTTATAAATCCACGGCATCTCAACTACTGAACCACAGGAGAGAACTGCAATTATATTTGAATTTACTTTACTTACCTCTTCTAATAGGTCGATTTGATTCTGTGGTAACTTCATGTTTTGTCTGTCTAAACCTTCTGCCTCAGTAGCTTCATCTAAACCTAGATATAAAAGTACTACTTCTGCTTTTTGTGCAAGCTCGCAGGCCTCCCTAATCAGTTTAGAACTTTTCTTTCCATATCTCTTAAAACCAGGTGCATATCCTAGGCTTACAATACCTGATTCATCTAAACATTCAAAAGTCTTATCCAATTTTGTTGGATTAACCACTGAAGAACCTGCTCCTTGATATCTTGGATTCTTTGCAAAATCCCCAATGACCCCAACCTTTGTTCCTGGTTTTAGAGGCAAGATATTTTTTTCATTCTTAAGCAACACAATAGATTCCTCGGCTGCAAGCTGAGCCATTCTGTGGTTCTTGTCTAAATTAAAATCCTCACTAGATTGCTTGAATACATCTTCAGTAGTAAAAATCAAATCCAGTATTCTATCTACACATTCATCTAGTACCTCTTCTTTTATTTCTCCACTCCTAATAGAGTTTTCTATATCAATGTTTGTCTCTCCACCGGTAGTAGGCATTTCTAACTCGTTGCCTGCAAGAAGCCCTGCTACACGGTCATTGCTGCCCCCCCAGTCGGTAACTACCACACCTTTATATCCCCATTCATCACGTAGAATATCTTGCATTAAGTGAAGATTTTCGTTTGCATAGGTACCGTTGAGCATATTGTAGGAAGACATTACAGCTTTTGTACCACCTTCTTTTATTGCCATCTCAAAGGCAGTGAGGTATATCTCTCTCAATGTTCTTTCATCTACAATAGTATCAATAGCCATTCTTCTTTCTTCCTGATTATTTACAGCAAAGTGTTTAACGCAAGCTGAAATACCCTTAGATTGTATACCTTTGATGTAATTGGCTGCCATTTTCCCAGCTAGATATGGATCCTCACTGAAGTACTCAAAGTTTCTTCCACACAAGGGGTTTCTTTTCATATTTATGCCTGGTCCAAGAAGCACATTAACCTTCAGTGATACTGCCTCTTCTCCCAGAAACTCTCCTAGTTTTTCCCCAAGTCCTTGGTTCCAACTGTTAGCAATTGTTGCCGCTGTAGGAAAACAAGTAGAAGGAATACTAGGATTTAATCCGAGATGGTCTGCTGCAGCTGCCTGTTTTCTGATACCATGAGGTCCATCAGATAAGAACATACTATTTATACCCAAACGCTGAATATCCATAGACTGCCAAAAATCCTTCCCGGACATAAGAGATGCTTTCTCTTCTAAAGTCATTTTTTCGATTAATTTTCTATATTTCATAAAATCCTTCCCTTTTATATTTCAGGTGGTAGCTTTCGGTATCCTTTACGAAAACCTAAGTCATGCATGTTTGATAATCGTGGATTGTAGCGATTGTCGCAACATACATAATTTAATAGTTGACGTTGGATACCTATAAAGAAGCTACTACCAAAAAACTTAAACCTAATTTTTATATTGTCATTCTGGCTTTTATATTTTAAATATTTATTATTGCACGTAATCTTTGTTACTGTAAGTTTGCAACTTTTTCTTTTCGTTTGTGTAAAAAGCATCTATAAAGAGAAAATAAACAAGCTACATAAATCACTACACTACCTACAATCAATAGTATCTCCCATAAAGGTAGTGATGTATCTGCTTTAAGATGATTAGTGTTAGATACTGCATATAAAATATTATGAGCTCTTTCTCTCATTAAGGAGACAGTATACGCCTTATTTGTATCAACTGAAGGGCCTTGTGTTCCAATTCCTTGTAACCAAAGGTCATTGCCTGCTCTAATACCAGCATTCATATTCATGTAATAAGTGGAATCTCCACCTTTCATTGGAACGTAAGCATCTGATTCACAAACTCCGCGATATCCCCACTCATTTCTTAATAAATCTGTCAATAATGCAAATGAACTACCTGTCCAAGTTGCTCCAATACGATTAAAGCTTGTCATAATTGCTCTATTATCACTTGTTTTAACAGCGATTTCAAATGGTCTTAGATAAATTTCTCTAATTGACTGTTCATTAGCCCATGTGTATAAACCATCGACATTTCTAGCAGTTTCCTGCTCATTTAATGCAAAATGTTTAACCATTGCCACTAACTTATTATCATAGCATCCCTGAATAACTTTTGCAGACATTGTACCTGAAATCAAAGGATCTTCAGAGAAATATTCGCAATCACGTCCTCCGTAAGGAGTTCTGTGTGTATTAGCTCCAGGAGCATACCATATTGAAACATTGGTAGCATTAGCTTCTTGTCATACAGCTAAACCAAACTCATGAGCCAACTCTTTATTCCATGTGCTAGCTATACATACTTCATTAGGATATGCATAACATGGATCCGAAGCTTTGGCACCATTATAGGCATAAGCAGCAGTAATTCCAACACTTTCAAAACCTTTTTTTAAGGATGCAGCCTTACCTGTATCAGCACTGCCTGACCCAGATCCGGAAACAAAAGTATGTGCTGATGCATAGCCAAATAGATTTATCTTAGAAACATTCTTAAGAGAGAGTGAATTAAATAAGAATAATGCATATAACTAAGCAAATAACTTTCTCAAATTGTTATTTTTCTTTTTTCATAGAAAAAAATACACCCTCTCCTTTTTAATTCTATTCAAAGTGTCTTGTACTATTTTTATCTTCTGGAACTGCAGTTCATTATTTACTTTAGCAGATTCATTTTTCTTCTACTATCGCTCTAGAACCAAATGTAAAAATATAGAACGAAATGTAATCGTTTTTTAAACAGTGACTTTTTATAATGTTAATGAGGGGATTTTTAGATAATTTACTACCATAAATATTTAAATTTACAGAAGAAGTTCTTGTAAGACAAGAAAATATCAGTATAAATGAAAAATTGAATTAACTTATTTTTTGTGTATAATATTATATGACAACTACAGGTTAACAAATTATGAGGGGGATTTTAGATGACACTTTATCTGGCTGCAATTTGTGAAGATCAACAGGAAAGTCTGAATTATATAAATATGGAACTTTCCAAAGCTTTCATAAATAAAAATTTTCCTATACATTTTGATTGTTATACCAAAGCTCAAGATCTTTTGTATGCAACTTGTACAGTAAAGAACTACCATATATTATTTTTGGACATTGATATGCCGGGAATGGATGGAATTGAATTATGTAGAAAAATTCGAAAAAATAATTCCAATGTAATGGTTATCTTCATTACTAACAAAGAAGAATTAGTTTTTCAGACTTTTGAAGTTCGTCCATTCCGTTTTATAAGAAAGGCCCACTTTTCAGAAGAATTGCCAGCACTAGTTAGTGATATAATTAGAGAGTTCCAAGAGCAGAAGGGATTCATGATTACCATAAGAGAACTACACTCCGATAAAATTTATTCTTTTAACATAAAAGAAATTATATATATTGAAGTTATTCTAAAACACTGCAGGATTGTAACCACCTCAAAGGAAGTAAATATTCAATACAAGATAATGGATTTCGAAAAACATCTTCGTGAACATGGATTTTTACGTCCTCATAGAAGTTTCTTGGTAAACTATCGTTATATTTTCAGCATTCAAAAAGATTCACTTATTTTGGACAATAAAGCTTCTATTCCTTTAAGCCGCAATCGTGTCAGTGCAATAAAAGAAGAGTTTATTTCATTAATTGATGAGGGGGTTATATAATGATTGTTAAATTTTTAAGTCTTACTGAAGGATTTATAACCTTCTTATTTCTAATGATTACTTTAATAAAAATGTATGGGTGTGAAAAGACTTTTAAATCAAGATATATTGTAGGACTACTGTGGAGCTTGTTATTTTTTTTAGTGTTCGAACCTTTTGAAATTCGCTATGGCAACTTTTACTTATATTTGAGCTTTATGTTAGTTTTTGCTTCTATTTTTTCTATACTTTTTCAAAAAGGTTTTCTAGCCAATAGGATAGTTTTTATTATTATTTATATTTATACTATAGCTTCAATCAAATCAACACTTGCTACAATAATTGGTGTTCAGTTATTGTATAGTGGGTATAATTCATATACTATAGCAATCCATTATATTATTTTTTATTCTCTTATTTTTTTTGCAAGTATATTTTTTATAATGCATCCACTTCACTTTACAAATCAGATTCCTAAAAGACATTGGATGCTAATGGCTCAATGTCCTATTTTTGTTGCAGTGATAACCCAATACTGTTCTTCCCTTGTATTAGGCGCCAATATTTTAAGACAGGTTTTTCTCATACTGTCTTGTTTTATTCTTTGTATCATACTTAGTACCTATTATTTAACATACTTTATGACAAAAACTTATGTACAAATGATAAATACTAATAACATAAATCATCGTCTGCAAATGCAACTCGAATACATGAAACGATCTTCAAGTATTATTAAGAATATAAGAAAAGAAAAGCATGAAATCAAAAACAACTATTTTTATATTCAGTCTTTAGTAAAAAATCGAAAATATGAACAGTTAGAACATTACCTTGACACTGAACTTGCATATCGCTTTAATGCAATGGAAGAATTTCAAACTGGAAATAAACTATTTGATTTCTTACTTACGCAGAAAGTCAGTGAAGCCCGTGAACATAAAATTAACGTGATGACAAATGTATTATTACCATCTGACCTACCTATTAAAGATGATGACATATGCGCTCTTCTGCTTAACTTGGTAGACAATGCAATAGATGCCAGTAAAAATGAAGAACAAGGTGATATACATATTTCTATATCAGTTATAAAAAATTATCTTCAAATACAAATAAAAAACAAGTCATCAATAGATGTCTTAAAAATTAACAAACAATTGAAAACCACAAAAAAGAATAAAGAAAACCATGGCCTTGGCTTACAGATTATACGTTCCATTGTGCATAAATACAATGGTATTTTCAAAACCAGTATGAAATCAAATTACTTTGTTGTTCTCGTAATGTTGCAGTTACAGAATCAATAGTGCAAATTAGTATCTCCCTTGAGTATTAAATGTTCATATAAATACTCAGGGGAGATATTTTGACTTATATATTACCCTAACAGGCAACTTAATTTATTATTGTCCTGCAGGAGGGCCAAATGGAGAATTGTTTTCAGGTTTTTTACCGTCGATATCAACTTTCACAGCCTTTGACCATTCAGAATCTGTAACCTTTAATTCAGTGTTTCCCACTGCCATGCATTTCACCCAATAGCTGGTAGCTTGACCTTCAGCAACTGCGAAATCCACTGAAGCATTATTATAATTGATTGCATTAGGACCAGGGGCAGCATTGGGGTTATGAGTTATATCCTTTCCGAATGTTCCTTCTGTAACCATTTTTGTACATGCTTCATCTGAGAACACTTGGTATTTAAAAGAATATGCGCCTTCTTTTTCTAAGTAATTTTTGCAAGCATCATCCGTAAGCTTTATTGTAGCACCCCAATTATTTTTTGTAACTGAGATTGCTGGAACAGAAAGTGACCCGCTACGTGTAAATGCACTTGAAAATACTGCTTCAGATTTAGTACGCTTAGAACCGGATTTTGGTACTGAGGTTATGACAGCTGTATAGTTTCCATAAGGCAGAGCTTTCACACTACTGGCAGTTCCTTTAACTGTTCCTTTAGATTGAGCAACATTTGCTGTACAAGCAATTTGTGCATCTTTAGAAATTGTTCCGTTGGATATATATTTAGTAAGATAAACGTCTATACGATACATATTAGCACCAGAAACACCTTTAAAGGAAAATGCGCCTTTAGAATCAATGGTGAAGTCTTTTGGGGCATTCAGAGGACCGCTACCACAACCAGAAAAAGTTGTGAGTACACCAATGCATAATACTAATATAAGGAAATACCATGAAAAGCTTTTCTTTTTCATTTTTAATTCTCCTTTATAAATATAATTGCGTTGGATACCATAATATATGAATCATTATATATATGACTTATGATATCCAACAAACTAATTAACCTAAAACTTTGAGTAATCCATCTATTTGGGGTAATATAATATTAAACCACTTTGTCCTGTTGCTTTTTACCTTGACGAACTTTGCGGACTATTAATACTATTCCAAGCACATCTATAATACCTACTACTACTCCAGCAACAATCAAGCCAATCTGCCAAGGAGCCAATGTATAGCTGATTGTAGAACCAGGCACCAACCCAGTCATTATATTGCTGTTAGCCTTGTTGTAGAGTATGTGTTTTACAGCCTGTTGTAAAGAAGCAATAGCAGATGCACTCTGATAGTCTTTAAGAGTATGTGTTCCAAGGAACAAGTCAGTCCCCCCTGATCTCAAAGCATAGTCAGTATTCATATAATTATCAACTCCACCACCTGCATCAGTCAAAGAAGTACCAGTAAATTTCCATTCATTGCGAAGAACATTTACCATCAATGGTGCGCAGGCACCAGACCAAGTTGCTCCAACTCTGTTGTAACTGCTCATAACACCAGTAGCTCCAGACATTGTCTTTGTTTTCATAACTAATTTTCCATTTTCATTTTCATAATAGTTTACCTGTTTTGACGAATCTTTTACATAAATCTCAAAGGCCTTTAAGTAGATTTCACGCATTGCCTGTTCATTAGCAAATGTACTAACACCTGTACGATTAGTTTCCTGATCATTTAATGCAAAATGTTTAGTAAATGTAATTAAGCCTTTACTTGATGCAGCACCAGTTTCAGCAGCACAAATGTACCCAGAAAGAAGTGGATCTTCGCTGAAATACTCGTAATTTCTTCCACCAAAAGCAGAACGGTGAATATTTACGCCAGGACCATACCAACCTGTTAATTTGGTTGTTTGGTTATTAGCTTCTTCTCCGATGGATTCGCCCATAAGTTTAGCCATTTCCACATTCCAAGTTGCAGCTGTAATAGTTTCTGATTGATACCACTTATTTACGTATAGTTTAAATGTATGGCCAAAGAAACCATAAGGTCCATCCATATCTATACTTTCAGGTACACCCTGATCACTGTCTGCATGCTCAACCCATGCGCCGTCTTTGTACATATTGTACAATGATTGCACTGAGAACTGCTGAATATAAGAATTCCAAAGTGTATCGTTAATATCTTTACCACGTAAATCAATCAATTGTATCTTTGTTCCAAGATAGTCTGTAGTAGGCGTATCTTTGACTGTTTCTTTTGCTTTGGTAACATCATATTTCTTAAGCTGTTCTAAAGTTTTTTCGTTTGCAACGCTGTCTTGTGTTGTTGGAGATGTTGGGAAAGTTCCCTTAAAATCTGCTCTAGAGAAGTTAGTTGCATAGCCTGCTGTTTGTTTATCTTTGAACAAGTAGTTTGATATATCATCGAATTGGTTAACAGCAGCAGTACCATCTGAAGGACGCTTATTATCCTTGTTAAATACAATCTTGCTATTTAATGTATAAGTATAGTATTTTGATGAGTCTGAAGCTTCAATGCTTGCCCAGCTATGAGAATCATCGGACAAATAGAAATTGTAATTGCCAGCATCTAAAATGTAGGACTTATCACTCTTGTAGTCATATGAAGTAATATAATCTCTGTCAACAGTTACATTAACCACTTCACTTGCTCCAGGTTTCAAGTTGCTGGTTTTAGCATAACCTGCTAAAATCACTTGAGCTTTTTCAACTCCACCCTTTGTATAAGGCTCATTGCAATAAATTTCAACAACCTTTTTACCTGCAACGTTTCCAGTGTTTGTTACTTTAACTTTAAAGGTAAATTTATTAGTACTGCTATCATATGTTGGTGTTCCTTCATAAGCCATGCTAAAAGTGGTATATGATAAGCCGTAACCGAAAGGATAAATTACTGCATTATCATAATTGAATCCAGAATAGTTTCCATCCTTAGCTTCTTTTGCGGCTGTTTCATAGTAACGGTATCCTACATAAATACCTTCTTCATATTCTACAAAAGCATTAGTATTGGCCTTTGCATAGTAATTACCTGATGAATAATCAACGTTTGTCCATTGATAGTCGCCAACGTTTTTAAATGAAGGATCTTGTGTCAAATCACGAACATAAGTATCTACCAAATGACCAGAAGGGTTAATAACGCCCTGAAGAATATCTGCTACAGCAAGACAACCGGTACTGCCTACACCACCAACCCATAAGGCTGCCTTAATATTGCTAAAATCATAATCCTTACCGGTATATTTGTCATGATATTTTGAACCATCTTTAATAAATCCAAGCTCCATAGTATTTGAAGCGTTAATAAGAACTATAACCTTTTTGAATTTACTACACGCATATTGCAGCATGTTTAATTCAGCGCTAGAAAGAGAAAGTCCTGTTCTACCGTTATCACCTGCAATACTTTTGGTCTGGTCATTACCTTCCCCTGAGTTACGCTCAAATGTTACAATTGCTGCATCACTATAATTTGCATATGTGCTTTCCATTGAAGCATAAGCACTTACTTCTGGCTCTATGTCTGATTGCTTTGTTTTACTTTGGCTTGTATAATAATCTACAGTTGCAGGATTTACTTTAAAGCCTTTTTTTGTCAAAGCATCGTCAATTGAATAACCTCCTTCAGTCTTGATATTTTCACCACCACTCATGTTCATAGATATGGTTTTAATACCAAACAAAGTTACAGCTGCACCTTTTGATAAAGGCAAAGCATTGTTTTCATTCTTTAAAAGAGTAGCCCCTTCACCCTCGATGGTTTGAGTGACCTCTTTAGCATTCGCAGTAGAATCTTTATAATTAGAGGTATTTAATTTAATATAATTAGCATCTAGTCCCTCCGAACCTTTTACTTTAGTCTGTACCATTTCACCAAAGCCAAAAATTGATCCCATTACAGTTGAATAATTATTCATTAATATTGTAGCGACTAAAACAAGTGCAGTTAAAGAAGCCATGGACGGAATACAAATTGCCATAAACTTCTTAGTACTGATACTTTTTTTTGTCCTTTTTTTTGTCATAATAATTCCTCCCTAAAAATCCCCATAGGTTTAAGATTTAACTTACAAATTTGCTATAAACTTAGTTGTCCTTTTTTGCCTTGATATTTAATATCCCAGTTACAATCTGAACTACAGCAGCAAAAGTGCAAACTGCAAAGTTAAATAACGGATACGAAGTCAAAATATATGAGTTAGAATTCTTTGCATAATATATAGTTTTGAACATGGTTTCAGATGCTGTTTTTTCTGCAAGAGGCAATGCATTTAAATATGCAATTCCACAGTAAATGAGAAGTACAGCAACCACAAGTTGGAAAATAGAACGTTTTAAGCTTGTTGCCTTCCTCCAAATGATTCCTGTTGCAATAACAGCAATGATTGGAAGTAAAATACTAGATGAAAGAATAAGATTAAACCCAAATTCATGATAATTATAGATGTATTGCTTTCCCCAATAGTAGAACGCTATCTTCCAACCACAATATTGAGTTCCATCAACAGCGATAATAGGCATAAAAGCAAGCATAATTACTTCAATTAATGCTATGCTCATTGATATTAAAGCAATTCGATTCCCCTTGTTTTTTGTTAAAGTTGTTTTTGAGTTTGTTTGTAATTCCATTAATAGTCCCCCCCTTTCTTTTTTGTTCGTGTAAATTTCTCTACACTACTCTTTCAACTTTTATATAAATTAAAGGTTATAGAGTTTTTTATTGAAGAAACTCTATCCATCTTTAATTTCAGGTTATAAGATTATCTTAGTAACAGTTCTCGATGATATTATCTTACTCATCTCAGAAACGTTTACACACAGATTGTAATTTGGTAATATCTTCATATTTACCTTATGTATTAAATCTATCACATGCACTATCTTGCTACTAGGCATATGGTACCAGATGCATAAATGGGGTATGGAATGTATTTACCACCTTGCTAAAAAATTACTTATAATGCTTTTTTAAATAATCTAAATAAATGAAATCCAATTATTTTGTTGTGCTTATAATGTTACAGTTACAGGATCAATGTTTTAATTAAAAACCCCTTGAATGTTATATGTACTTAACATTCAAGGGGTTTACCTTTTACTTCTACCCTACCTTATATTCATCAATATTCTTTGTTACAATCTGCGCTCCAACCTTTTGAACAAGATTTCCACCGGAACTAAAAAATGTATTTTTAACTATAATAGTGTCCATTGCCTTTGATATTTCTGTTGATATTAAAGTATCCTTAATTCCTCTAAGGGATAGATTAATATTCTCTCCCTTCTCATTCTTAAAGGTCATAACTAAGGTTTTTGTTTCCATTGTTTATCCTCCTTTCTTTGAAGTTAATTATTGCACTATCTGTAACATGACTGTACCACTGCATAATGAAATTTATATCCCTGCTGCTTTCAGAACTCAGAAGTGTTTTGGACATAGCCTTTGAATTAAAGTTGTGCTTTTTTACAAATTTAAGTTTAAATATCCTCCACTAAATAATCCTGCTGCTTTCTTATATAGATAGCATCTGTAGACATTAAACAACTTAATGCTTGTCCAACTTCATAAAAATCATTATCACTTAAGTCTAGTCTTACATTAGAAAATCTCTGACTACTAAAAGTATCGTCCCCCTTTTCATTAGTGCCAGTCTTATACTTCATTATCATAGAATTTCCGCTCAATATTGCTGTTGCCATAGCTTATCACCTCCATCTTATAGCCTCTTTCATTTGGTATATATGCCTGAAACTTAAACTTTACAGTAATTCCAAGGATTTTTTCTATAAAGCTTTTACAGCGTTCCATAGGAAACTACTTAAATTTTTGTATTCGAGCCCTTTCTTAATTTTTATATAGGAAAATTTTTAAACATATAAAAATATAACTTTTTAAAAATTTATGCTAAAATCAAGGTTTCAATTAATTTTGGTATTTTAACAGATATATAAGCTAAATACTTAAAACAATAATTATTTTTAAGGAGATTAAAGATTACTAAGAAAAAGAAAAAGTCAGATGACATACAAGAACGTGCTGCGAATATAATTTAGCAAAATGGAGGTTTTCACTAAAATATTGCTCACTAAAGCATATATGTTATTTAGGAGGTGATATTAATGGAGATAAATGATTTTGTCAATCTTATTGCAAACATAGGCTTCCCGGTGGCAACCAGTGCCTATCTGCTAATAAGACTTGAAAAACAGATTATTGGTCTTACAGCATCTATTAACAAACTCAATACCATAATTTCTACTAAACTCGGTATCGTTATTGATACTGCTGAAAATAACAAAATAGCCTAAGAAACAATGAGTTTGAAATAAAAATAGTCTTAGCCAGGTAAAACTAATGGCTAAGACTAAAATTTAATTATCTGAACTAACAATATTGTAATAGGAGTTTACCGTTAAGAAATAATAAACCATATATATCACAGTATAGGCACCGATTGTTAAAGTTATTGGCAATGCTAGGTTTATCCTCATTATCTTTGATAAAAGTGTTGATGCAACAAGACTGTGGGTTATCCCAATTACTAAAGGTAGCGAGAATACAATAAATATTTGCTTACTTATTGAGATTTTTATTTCCTTATTTGTAAGCCCTATTTTCCTTAGTATGCCATATCTGCTTTTATCATCATTAGCTTCTGATAGTTGCTTGAAGAATATTATGCTTCCTGTAGCTATAAGGAAAAGTAATCCTAAAAAGGCGCCTAGGAAAATTATAAGTCCTGAATACGTAATTCCAGCCCTGTAATCCATATAATATGATGAAAATACAAATGGTTCTCCGTCTTTTTGTGGTATCTCTTCTGATACCAGTTTTGTAATACCTTTTGTGAGATCTTCACTGTCTTTTTTGTTGTCAGTAATATAACCCTTTATTCTGTATGTATTGGCATTAGTGCGATAATTATTGTAAACTTCATCTGAAACAACTACAGAATTTCTCATCATTCCTGAATTTGTTAGGGAGTAAGCCTTAAAGTCGCTAACTTTCAAAGATAACTTTTCATTGTTTTCAACTATTGTAATAGTTTTTCCTAAATAGTCATCATACTCAGAGGTGAAATTTAATATTTGAGTAAATATTGCAGCTTCATTATTATCTTTTAATTTTATCTTATCTTTTAATCCCCTTGCCTTAGCAATCTCATTATAATTACTTTCCGATATTATATAAAAGCTGGTATCAAAAGTCTTTTTTGCTGAAAGTCCCTTTGATAAATCAGGCCATTGCCCCTTTACTTTTGCAAATTTCATATCAACAGCAGAAATAATTTTATTTTTGGGATACTCTGCTATTACGGCCTCAACTTTTTTATCTAGAGAATTGTCATTACTTGCATATGCATAGGTAAATCCATAGTTCTCCTGTAAATTCACTTCAAGTTTGTAATAAAAGCTTGTAGACAGCTCCATTGCTGTAAGTGTTGCAGCACTTAGTACTGCAATTGTAGCTAAAGTCCTCGCACTTGCTTTAATTCTGTATAGCAATTGTGAAGTTCCTATCATGTTAGAGCCTTTAAAGTATCTTCTCTCATTTTTCTTTGCAAGCTTGATGATCAATAATGTTAATGAGGAAAAAAGCATAAAGGTTCCAATTACTGTTAGCAGTAGAGTCACTGGGATTGAAATAACACTAGCACTTAATGAACCCTTTGTATATATTAGATAACCTCCGCCAATTAGCATAACAGATAAAATTGACTTAAAAACTGAAGTCTTTGGTTCCCTCTCGCCTTGGCTTTCTGCCTTAAAAAGCTCTATGAGCTTAAATCTATATATAAGCATGTAGCCGTGTATGGATGTAATGAGGAACAGAACTAAAAATACCAGTGCAGTATTTATAACTGCCTTCAAAGGAATCATAAATGCAATATCAGCTGAAAATCCCATGAGTCTAATTAAAAGCATTATAAATACCTTGGAAAGCAAACTTCCCATAACAATACCTGCTATAAGCGCAGCTGCACCCATCACAATGTTTTCATAAAAAAGCATTGTTCCAATTTGCTTTTTTCTTATTCCCAGAAGAGAATAGAGTGCCACTTCCTTTTTCCTTCTCCTTATAAAAAACGAGTTCGAATACCAGATAAAAATAGCAATAAATACTCCAATAACTGCTGCCGCTGATTTAAATACGGTAGAGAATTGTACCGAGGCACCAACAATCCTTTGAACTTGTGTGTTATATTGTATTGAAGTAAAGGTAAAGTAAATCATTATACTGAATACCATTGAGACGAAGTATAGAAAATAGTTGTAAAAGTTTCTTTTTATATTTTTAATGGCTATATCCATTAAGCCCATAATTATTACACTCCTTTTTTATCTATGAACCACTTCATAGTAAAGTTTATATTTTAAAATTCTCTCACCAGAACCCGTGATAGTTTTAAAAACATATTTCGAATCGAAGTAGTTCATCTTTAGCTTATTACATGTCACTCAGGCCGCCCCCAAGAGTTTTGAGAACATCAAGTATCTTTTGGAAGAATTCTTTTCGAGAACCTCCTCGGTAAAGCTCTGTAAATAGCAAACCATCTTTTATGAAGATTATTCTTTTACAATAGCTAGCCGCAAAGGCATCATGTGTTACCATCATGATAGTCGCTTTGTCTTTTTCATTTAAATCACTTAATGCCTGTAGAAGCTCAGTTGCTGACTTTGAATCTAGTGCTCCTGTAGGCTCATCGGCAAGAACTAGGGCTGGCCTATTTATAATGGCTCTAGCCGCCGCAGTCCTTTGCTTTTGTCCCCCTGAAATTTCATACGGATATTTATTTAAGATATCCTCAATGCCAAGGCCTGAAGCTACCTCCTTAAGTCTCCTTTTAATCTCATCTAGGTTAACCTTTGAAAGTGAAAGCGGAAGTACAATATTTTCCCTTACCGTTAATGTATCTAGAAGATTAAAATCCTGAAAAATAAATCCAAGCTTATTCCTTCTAAAAATAGATAGCTTCTCTTCATTCATTTTTACTATATCCTCTCCACCTATGGTTACAGTACCGCTACTTGGTTTGTCTATAGTAGAAATAATATTTAAAAGAGTTGTTTTCCCTGCACCTGAAGGTCCCATTATACCTACGAATTCTCCCTCGTTGATGTTTAGGTCTATATCATGAAGTGCTGTATACACATTCCCTCTTGAACCATACACTTTCTTTAAATTTTTAGCTGTTAGTACATTGCTCATATTAATACCTCCGATTTTTATCTCTCATCAAATTACAATATTATTGTATAAAATATAGTCTCTCCAATCCATTTATCATCCTTACAGAATCCTATTCTTATCTTACATTTTTGTCACTTATAAGTAAGAACCACTTCGATCAACTTCTATTTTAAAAATTTTCACGGGTTCTAATTAAGAAATTTAAAAAATATAAACCTTATTATGAAGTGGTTCTTGGATAAAGGGTTCCTGTGTCGAAACTTAATTTATACTTGTTTGAAAATCCCGGCCTCTGGGGATTTTCGGGCATGTATAAATTAATAGTTGAGCTAGGAACCCTATAAAACAAAAAAAGTGGCAATGCCACTTTAATAATCTCACATCAATTCAATTGCTTCTATTCCAATCAAAGCTGTAGATAATCCAATAACTTTGGAAATAGAATTGTCACCTTCGTATACGAACCATATTTTGATTCGATTACTATATCATGCCCAAGCTTCCTTGCCAATTTTTTAGAAAGATATAGTCCCATTCCCGTTGCTTTGCTGTTTTCCCGTCCATTATAACCTGTAAACCCTTTATCAAATACCCTCTCAATATCTTCAGGTCTGACTCCAATACCATTATCCTCTATAATAAGTCTCTGTAACCTTTCATCAGTTTCTCCATAAATTTTAATCTTACCTCCTGGTGAAGTATACTTTAACGCATTCGATAGCACCTGATCTAAAATAAAAGAAAGCCATTTTTTATCCGTAATAACCTCTAGTTCAGTATTATGTATTTCTACATTTATTTTTTTATTAATAAAAGTCTTAACCTGCTTTTTTACTGCATCCTTAACCATTCTGTCAAGTCCGGTTTCATTTACAAGATAGTCCTTTGAGAAATCATCAGTTTTAGAATAATACAGAGCCTGCTCTATATAATTTTCAATTTTATCTAATTCTTCCTCAAGGCTGTAGAAAGTTTCTTTCTTAGGAAACTTCGAATTACTTTCAATCAGCAGCCTACTTACTGCTATAGGAGTCTTAATTTCATGAACCCATGAGGTTATAAACTCTTCATACTCCTTCTTTTGTTCATGAATCTTTTCTATCATAGAGCTGTGTTCATTGTATAAAGCTAACAGTACCTCGTGAAAGAGAATTTGCTCATGATTTTTAGGTCTTGGAAGACGATTTATTATTTCATCCCCCTTGCCTTCAACAATATCTAATAAGTTTAAATAGTAATTTCTATGATAGAAATATCTTGCTACTAAATATATTATAAAAAAAGAAAAGGAAACCAAATTAATGTAGAGCACATTTCCTAGGCTTACTCTAACAGACCCATCCAAATAAATCATGGTTGAAATAAATAACATAAGAAGAATAAAGCATAATATTGAAATTTTTCTATCAGCTAAAAACTTAGTGAATTTCATAGGACTAAATACCCCTGGCCTTTCTTCGTTTGAATATAATCAACAAGTCCTAAATCCTCAAGCTTCTTTCTAAGTCTGTTAATATTTACTGTCAAGGTATTGTCATCTACGAAGCTTTCATCTTCCCAAAGAGCCCTCATTATCTTATCCCTGCTTACTATTTCACCATTTTCTTTCATTAGAGTATAGAGTATTTTAAACTCATTTTTAGTAAGTTCTAATTTATTATCCTTATATAAAACAGAATTGTCCTTAATGTTAAGTACCACACCATTAACCTCAATTATATTTGAAAAAGCATTTATATAATTATATGTCCTTCTTAAAAGTGCGTTTATCTTTGCCATCAATACTTCAAGAGAAAATGGTTTTTGTATAAAATCATCTCCGCCCATATTAATTGCCATTACTATATCCATATTAGTATTTCTGGAGGATATAAAGATTATGGGAACCTTTGAGACTTCTCTTATTTTGCCACACCAATAAAAGCCATCATAGGCAGTTAGGGTTATATCCATCAAAACCAGATGAGGCTCATACCTTGCAAAATCCTCTAACACATTATTAAAGTCTTGTACGTAGTATCCCTTAAGTCCCCATCTCTCTATATTCTCAAGAATTATTTCCCTCATCTTATGTTCATCTTCTACTATCAATATTTTAAACATGGTTATCGTCCTTTCAATAAATTACTGACATCTTAAGGCTCAATTTCACCCTTGAAAAATGCCGGTAAATCACTAAAAATATTATATACTAATCTATAATATATTGGAACTTCCATTTAGATTCAACATTTTCACATAATTAACAACTTCAATTATATTACAGTAAAACACAAACATGGATATTAAAATCGTTTTATTTGAAATAAAAAAATCCGTACATCAGATAACGATGCACGGATAAATCAAAGTATGTTTCAGCAATTATGCCACATTATAAATCTTTGCAGCCAACCACTAAGTTTAATAGAAAAACTAATTTACTTAATAAACATTTTCATAATTTTATTATAAAGAGGATTAACCATATAACCTGTAGGACTATGGGAATATCTTTTTCCCGTATTAAGTTGACTTATTTTTTTCATTTCTTCACTGGACAGTTCAAAGTCAAACAACTGGATATTTTCTTTAATTCTTTTTGGGTTTGATGATTTTGGAATAATAATAATTCCCCTTTGTATATGCCAACGTAAGATCACTTGAGCCACTGTTTTCTCATGATGACTTGCAATCTCTTTTAATACTGTATTTTTAAATAACTCCTTATTTCCTTGTCCTAATGGAGCCCAAGCTTCATGCAAAATTTTATTCTTAGCTAAATAATTATGTAATTCATCTTGGGGAAACTCAGGATGGGTTTCAATTTGGTTAATCATGGGTGTTATCTTCGAATGTTTCATTAATCTCTCAAGATGCTGAACTTCAAAATTTGCAACTCCAATGACTTTAATTTTTCCCTCTAGGTACAACTCCTCCATAGCTCTCCATGCTTCAATGTAACTTGGTGCTGCAAAATGGATCAAATACATATCAATATATTCTATATTTAAATTTCTACAAGTTCTTTCAAAGGCTTTCTTGGTAGCTTCATAACCAAGCTCCGTATTCCAGACTTTAGAGGTAATAAAGAATTCCTCTCTAGGTATTTTACTTTTCTGAATTTCTATACCTAAAGCTTTTTCATTCCCATATATTTTAGCTGTATCAAAATGACGATAACCTATTTTAATAGCCTCTCCTACTGCTGTTTCGAAATCTCCTGTCTTAGTTATTTTATATACTCCAAAGCCTACTTGAGGAATTTTTACACCATTAACTGCTTCAATTTCCTTATTAGCTAAATTCATTTACTTACTCCCTTCAAAAAAATTAATATATCAATGCCTATTAAAAACTATCATTTATATCTCTGTTTCATCTAAATTCATTTTCCAGCAATCAACCATAAATTCTTCAAGATGAGAAAATAATGCTTTCATTAAAACCAATCCACTCTTCTTCGGATTATTTATATGATAAAAATTCATCGTCCCTTGTTTTACTACATTCACAATTTTTGCTTCTTTTAATATCTTCAAATGATGGGAAACTGCAGGCCGTGATAGGTTTGTTCTTCTGCTTATTTCTCCAACTCTCATTCCCGGATAACTTCCCTTAGACAAACTTAAAATAATTAATTGTCTTGTCTCATCTCCAATAGCTGTTAGCACAGGTCTACATTCTTTAAATTCATCTTCCAGCTGCTTTAGATTTTCTAATTCATTCATTGACATAGCTCCTTTAAATAAAGATATCAAATAATATAATTAACTTTTTCATATGTTGATGGCTTAATCTTTTAATTCATGATAGCAATTTGTAATTACCTTATCAACATTGGTAAAGTAAATCGAGACGAATATATTATTCTTTATATTAAAATCATCTACAAATTAAAATAACACAAAAAAGCACTATCCTTTCTAGAATAATGCTAATTTTTTTAAACTTGTATTGTGCACATCAAGTATTTTTCATTACCCCCATAATGCACTGGCATCACTTGAACTTCTATTAAGTCGAGAAAAATCTGTTTTTACAAATGAATTAGTCGCTAATATCAAGAATATAATGCCTATAGCCACAATGATAGTAAAAGATATAATAGGAGTAACAATGAATCCGTGAATTTCAATTGCCAATCCCTGTTTCACAAGCTCTTCAGAGGATAAATTTGTTTTTTCCAAAACAACCATACGGAAAAAAGCAGTTGCATAGGTCATTGGATTGATATAAGCAACATATCTAAGTGTACTAGGTAACATCGATAACGGAATATACGCACCTGATATAAAGGTTAATGGCATAGTTACAGCAGTTTTAACTATTTGAAAAGTTTGACCATTACGTACAATGGTAGCTAAATATAACCCAACACCTGAAAAAACAAGTCCAACACTAATCATAGCTAAAAGTACCCAAAGTGGAGTTACCCATGAGGTAAATTTAATACCTATAAATAATCCAAGAATTAATATCATAATCCCTTGTATGGTGGATACAGTTGCTGCCGATAATAATTGGCCCATAGCAACATTTAACCTTTTAGCAGGAGAAACTAAAACTTCTTTCATAAAGCCACTTACCATATCATCAACGGTAGAGGAGGCTAGATTAAGTGAACCTTCAAACACTGTTGTTATGATAACTCCTGAGAGCATATATGCAATAGGATTTTCTATTGAATTAATTTTAAAAATAGCCCCAAACACATAAACAAAGAAAAATGGGAACACAAGTGAAAAAATCAAACCTGTCTTATTTCTTACAAAAGCTTTCAATCCTCTTTTCCACAATGCAAATACAGTATTCATATTATGCCTCCTCCCTAATTTTTCTTCCGGTAATCTCTAAGAAAACGTCATTAAAGGTACCTTTTTTTATTTCAATGTCAGTAATCACATCTTTTTGTAAACTTAAAACTTCCAATAAAGTATTAGTGTTTTCAGCATCTACCTTATAGTATCCATCTTTTTTCTCATAATTCATTTTAAATTCTGTGAGCATTTTTTCAAGCTCAGGTTCATTTTTTGTAGTGATATATGCCTTATCTTTAGTATACATTTTTTTCAAAGCATATGGCGTATCATGAGCCACTATCCTTCCGCCATCTATAATTGCAATCTTATCGCATATTTCTGCTTCTTCCATATAATGAGTGGTAAGAAAAATAGTTATATTTCTCTCTCTTTGAAGCTTCACAATATATTCCCAAATATGAGATCGTGTTTGTGGATCAAGCCCTGTTGTTGGCTCATCAAGAAATAAAACCTTTGGATAGTGTATTAACCCACGAGCAATTTCTACACGACGTTTCATTCCACCAGACAAAGCACCTACTAATTTCTTTCTTTCTCCCAATAAATCAACTAGCTTTAAAACAAACTGGATACGTTCCTCAACTTCTTTTTTGGGAACATTATAAAACACACAATGCATTTTAAGATTTTCATCAATTGTCATCTTTGAATCTAATGTTGAATCCTGAAATACCACTCCAATTGTTGATCTAACTTGATTTTTTTGTGTAGCAACATCTTTTCCATCTATTATAAGTGTACCTGATGTCTTATCAAATATTGTACATAGAGTATTTATCGTAGTACTCTTTCCAGCTCCATTGGGTCCTAAAAAAGCGAAAATACTCCCTTCCTCCACTGTAAAAGAAATATCATCTACAGCTGTAAATTCACCATATCTTTTAGTGAAATCTTTAACTTCAATTATAGGATTCATTTCATCATTCCCTTCATATGATTTTAACTTTTGTATTATAGAGAGATGTACCACTTCGATCCGAAATCTATTTTAAATCTCTCACATGTTCTGTTGAGAGTTTTAAAAATAATAGATTTTATTACAAAGTGGTACATACTTAATTATGTCTTATAATCCATATTTTAATCACTTTACAAGATTATAAAGAACCTTAATTGTATTATAAGGTTAACTTACCCACATTACCATAGCCTACCGTAACTTCAGCTTCATTAAAATGTATTTCATAAACTTCCATCATAGAGCCTGCATTTGCAACTGTAGCCTCGAAACCAGGATACTTTTTAGTAATACCAGCTTTTATATCATGAACTGTTAGATCACTTTTTTGAATCATAGCATTTTTAACTCTCACTATCCCAACTTTTCCATCAGGAATTGTTGTAAATGCTACCTTATTATTTTGTGAAATTTCCACAGTTTTTGCGGATTGCTTAAAGGTCGGAAAATATACAACATTGTTATTTTGGTTATCATAATAAAAAGTAATAATCCTTACGTTTGGAGCATTGTCTACTGAAGTTGCCAGTGCTAATGTAGCACTACTTTCCATTGTCATTTCAAATTCTTTTAAAAAATCCATTTTTATTCTCTCCTATAAATCTATTTATTCACTTACTGTTATTGATAAGTACAGTTCTATTATATTTGAATAACCTTGACATCTATATGTCATGGTTATATGTTATAATAAAAATAAAAACGTAGGTGATACAATTGAAAATTCACAGGTTAATATCCATTATTATGCTGCTGCTTGAGCACAAACAAATCAGTGCCACTAAGCTTGCTGAAATGTTTGAAGTTACACCTAGAACAATATATAGAGATGTAGACGCAATAAGCTTAGCTGGTATTCCCATTGTTGCTTATCCAGGTGTTAATGGTGGTATTAGCATTATGGAGGAGTATAAGATAGAAAAAAGACTTTTTACTGTTTCTGATGTAACTTCTCTATTAATCGGACTTGGAAGTATACATTCAACCATGACAAGCAAAGAAATCCTTAATACTATGGCCAAAATTAAAGGTTTGGTTCCAGAACACCAAATTAGAGATATTGAATTAAAATCAAATCAAATTACTATTGACCATGCTCCTTGGATTGGAAATAAAAATATAAATGTGAATCTTGAGGAAATTAGGACTGCTCTTTCTGAAAATAGATTAGTAGTTTTTAAATATTCCGCTCAAAATGCAATAAAGAGTCAAAGAAAAGTTGAACCCTATAGATTAGTTCTGAAGAATTCAAGCTGGTATTTACAAGGCTATTGCACTACTAGAAACGACTTTCGTATTTTTAAACTATCACGTATTTCATCACTTGAACTTCTAGAAGAGACCTTTCTTCCTAGAGAATTTGAATATAAAGCTCTAGAGCTACCTATTAATATAGATAAAAAAAGTATCAAAATTAAACTTCTTATTGATGAATCACTACGAGACATGATGATAGAATTTTGTGGTGAGGAAAACATTGAAGCTTACGAAAATAATAAATTTATAGTTTCTTTCCCATTTACAGAGGATGATTTTTCCTATAGTATGATACTTCGCTTGGGCGATAAATGCGAATGCTTAGGACCTGAAAATGTTCGGTTAGAGATTATTAGACGAGCTGAAAATTTATTGAATATTTATAAAAAGAGAGAAAAAATTACACCAGAAGAATAATATCGAAACTAATGAATACTTCCAATTAGTTTTACCATTAAATTATAAAATGTTGATATATGTTTTAAGGGGAACTTTGTTAGCCCCCCCCTTAAAACATATTTTTATAACGTTATGTGTAAAGTTTACTGTTGATTATGCTTAATTTCTGAGTTCTTTTTGTATAGGTATCTTCATGAATATGGAAAAAAGATATTTAGAATCTCATTCTCATTATAAATAAATAAAAAAATATACGAGGTAATCCAATGACAGATATTATTGTGATTGCAGTATTTACTTTTTTCTCATCTCGTAAGAAAAACAATAAAAACTTATACCCTAAAATACCAATTAATCCACCCACACAATTTAGAATTATATCATCGATGTCTGATGCTCCTATACCAAAAATCCCCTGAATGATTTCAACAAGCAAACTCACGATAAATATAACCAATAAATTATTTTTTACTCTTTTATCTTTTTTGAATAATGCCAAATATGTGCCAAGAGGAATAAATATAGCTATATTGCCAACCACATTACCAAAAGCAAATGCTCTTACATTAGCAGATTTGCTAGATATATATTCTATTATACTATTAAAAGGAATGACATTGATTGACCTATGCTCCAAATGCGAAATTCTTGATAAGAACAATATCTTGATTAACAAAATTATATAGCAAATAAAAACACCATATAAAAAGACTGTTTTAATTTTTTCTCGTTTATTCATAATACCTCCATTTTTCCGTTTCATCATTTTTTGCTATAGATATCTGACGTTCAGTTTACAAATAACTTTCAGCTCACATTTTTCAACTATTTTTTCTATGTTTATATTAAACAGAGCTAAAATTAAAAGTTTTTTAATCTTCATCCCCCTTCAAAGCCTGTCCAATTCACAATTTCATAATATAGAAATCAGTCAGGTAATGTTGGAATTTTTGCTTATGAAAATCTTAATAATTTCTTAAGGACTTATTATTTCCCTATACTATTGTATACAGTTAATGCATCAGTAATATTATACTGTTTAGTATGGTGATCTCCTTTTGCACCAGCTGAAATCATAATATATTCCTGTTTACCTACTTTTGCGAGACTTGCAAGACATAGACCAGCCTCATCGGTATATCCAGTTTTTCCTCCTAAAACTTCCCCGCCAATAATGTTTTGATTGTTGAGTTCTTCAAACATGGTACTATAAAAGGTTATCCCGCCAGGGTGCTTATTGGTAGGCTGTGTGGAATGACGAGAAGAAGTAAAAATCTCCTTGAAAGTATCATTTTTCAATGCATAGCTTAAAAGAATAGACAGGTCTTTCACCGTTGTATAATGGTTTTCATTGTGAAGTCCAGTGGTATTTTCAAAATGAGTGTTTTTCATACCTAGATCAGCAGCCTTTTTATTCATCATTTCTACAAAATTCTGCTCTGATCCCGCAATTTGATTAGCAAGTCCAATGCAGCACTCCGCACCGCTTGGTAGCAGTACTCCATATAACAAGTCTATTGCCATTACCTGCTCACCTGACTTAAAACCTGCCATTGATGCATCTGCTCCGTACAGACCCTGGAACGTAGAATTGGTCAGTTTGATTTCTTCCTTTAGATTAGGTAAATTCTCTATAGCAACAATGGCTGTCATCATTTTAGTCAAAGAAGCAGGATAGATTTTCTCTTGGCTACTTTTATCCATTAAAATAGTATGATCTTTTAAACGGATCAGAATGGCATAAGGACTTTTCAGCTTATCTGGTGATATGGAAACAGAGGAATTGAGTTCTATCTTTGAAGGAGGAACCAGTGTTGTTCCATTGTCAGAAGAATCCTTTGTCATATTTAAAGAAGAGTATGCCGAGTTTTTATCATCATATTGTTTTTCAAAGATGTTCTGGTATTCTGAAATAGTGGTGAATTTATAAACTAAATCAACAATTCCAACCATCAACAGAAATGCTAAAAATACTCTTATCGCTAATGTTTTCTTTTCTATTTTTCGTACCATAATAAAACAACTCCTTATTCTGTGCTGATATTATTTAAACACAGAACAAGGAGCAATTTTGGAATTCTATCTTATGACTTTCTTATGACTTTATTAAAACTTTCTTATGATGGAAGCTTTACTGTAAATGTAGTATTTTTGGTGCTGCTTTCCACAGAGATTGTACCATCGTGAGCCATGACAATTTCTTGTGCGATTGCCAAACCTAACCCTGCCCCACCGGTGTTGGTGGAACGTGCAGAATCTAATCTATAAAACTTTTCAAAAATAGTCTCGAGTTTTCCTTGGGGAATTGGATTTCCTTGATTAGTAAAAGTTATAATAATATTTTTGTCCTGTTGCTTAGCAGTAATATCAATGACGCTGTCTTCATAGCTATAAGCTATGGCATTTTTCAGAATGTTATTGAACACACGAGCCAGTTTGTCTGCATCTCCCCACATAGTGAGGCCATCAGGTACATTGACGTACACCTGCTTTTCCTGTGAAGTCAGCATTGGATAGAATTCATCTGCCATCTGCTGGAGCATGAACAGTAAATTGATTTTTTCTTTATTCAAAATAATAGTTTGAAGATTAAATCTTGTGATCTCAAAAAACTCATTTATAAGCTCCTCTAATCGATAAGCCTTTTCTAATGTAATACCCACATACTTTGACTTCTGATTAAGGGGCATATCAGGAGCTTCATCCAGAAGACTTAAGTATCCTATAACTGACGTCAGAGGAGTCTTTATATCATGAGCCAAGTAAACTACCAAATCATTTTTGCGTCGCTCGGCATCAAGTGCAGCTTTCTTTTGTTTTTCCAAGTTGTTTTTTATCTGATTTATCTTATTTTCCATAAAATCCAGTTCCGGGGATAATACAATTTCTTCATCGGATTCCTCAACAAGTTTATCCATCCCGCTACTTATTTCATCAAAATATGTTGTAAACCAAGAAACAGAAAATCGAAAAAGGATAACTAATAAAAATATTAGAATTACAACAAAAATGATCATTTCCATATTATTGCGAATCACCAACTGATAGACTTCCTGTGCGTCCGAATTTCTAAAATGAAAAGCGTTGACTAAATATCGAACGATACGATCTCCGATCTTTCCCCGGAGGATATATCTCAATAGATAGACTGTCACAGCGGCAGCAACTGTAATCAGAAGCATTTGAAAAAATACTTTCCTTTTTAATTTTGTATAATCATTACTTCTTTTATCTCTGTTACTTTTCAATCTTATAGCCAACCCCCCATACGGTCTTTATATATTTAGGATGCTCTGCGCTGTCATGCATCTTTTCTCTTAGATGCCTAACATGAACCATTACAGTATTATTGCTATTGGTGAAATACTTATCTCCCCATACCTCATGGAACAATTCTTCCGAACTTACCACACGTCCACGATTGGAGCAAAGCACCCAAAGAATTGAAAACTCTGTAGGAGTGAGAGATAGCTTTTTTTCATTCAGCGTGCATTCACGGGTATCCATATCCAATACCAATCCAGAAAATGCAATGAAGTTCTCTTGCTGTTTTGGCTCCCCAGAATTATATTTGGTAAATCTGCGGAGCTGCGCCTTTACACGTGCAACAAGCTCCAAAGGCCGAAAGGGTTTTGTTATATAATCATCGGCACCTAGTGTAAGTCCTGTAATTTTATCAATTTCTTCTTCTTTAGCCGTCAGCATGATAACAGGGAAATTATGATTTTCCCTAATCTTCTGACAGAGAGTAAAGCCATCAATATCCGGTAGCATGACATCAAGTATTGCAAGCTGTAACTGTTCCGACTGAACACACTTCAGTGCATCTTCACCGTTATAAAATTTGTATATTATAAAACCCTCATTTTTTAAATAAACTTCAATTAAATCTGCTATGGACTGCTCATCATCTACAACTAAAATATTTATTTTCATAAGTTTTATCCCCTTCTTCCTGATTAAATACCATTATTATAGTACTGCTAAATTAAATTAAAATCATAATAATCTTCTTAATAAAATCTTAAGGTTTTATTAAGATAGGCTTCAATCTTTATGTTTAAAATTAATTTTCTCATAGTTTTTAGTTCAGATAGTTTTTTCAAAGCTTTAAATCACTCTATAATTTATTAAAAATTGAACTGCCAAAACTTAGTGAAAGTATACTCTATTATTCCACAACTTTCAATTTATAAAAATGAAATCGCCAATCTAAATTTATTACTAAATATACTATTTGGTTTAAGTTAAAAACGCATAATATTTATAAACAGAAAATTTGTAATGCATTTCACTCAATTATTATTAAAAATACTCTTCTAGCATTATACTTTTAGCTCTAAATCCTTCTCTCCTGCCCCCTAAAGCCTTGAGAGCTCATATATTGATATTTCACTTAAATAAATCTATATTTCTTATATTCTCAATATTTGAAGCTATAAATTATTAAGTTTATAATAGATGATGGTTTATTAACCTTAAAATTTTTTTATCAATAATATATATTAAATGATACTTGAAGCAATACTTTTTATTTTTATACATTAAACTATGAGTAGTAAATCTAAGATTTTATTTAAGGCTGGTGAATGTAAATATGAATATGAATTTAGGTTTTTTACATCAAAATACGGAAGAAAGACGTGAATTGATATTAAATGGTCCTATACTCTCAACTCTTTTCTTACTTTCAATCCCAACTCTTATGATGGGACTAGTTCAATCCATAATTCCAGTAATGGATGGAATTTTTATAAATAATATTGTTGGAACCATTGGTGCAAGTGCTATCACCTACTCAGGTCCAATAATAAATATGGCAATAGCTCTCTCTCAAGGCCTCAGTGTTGCTGCAATTGCTATGATTGGTCAGATGAACGGAAGAGGTCATTATAAGAGAGCAAAATATGTGTCAACTCAAGTTGTAGTCTTCGCATTTCTTATAGGAATAATAACAGCTCCTATACTTTACGTATTGGCATTTCCTATATCAGGAAGAGTTGACCCACAAATATCTCATGACGTTTTTTTGTATCTTGCATTAAATTCATTAGTTCTTCCTTTTTTATTTCTTGAAACTATATATAACTCTATAAAAAATGCCAATGGAAAGCCTGAAGCTACCTTCATAAGAATGATGCTTATGCTAATTTTAAAGTTTATATTTAATATATTGTTTATCGTTGTTTTTCCTTTAGGACTTGTAGGTTCGGTTATGTCCTCTTTTGCTGCAAACCTAATTATCTGTATTTGGATGTTCTATGAATTGTTCGTTAAGGATAGTGATGACAAGCTTATACTTAAGGGCTTTAAATTCGATTTCAAAATTTTGTTCAAGCTTGTAAAATTAGGAATACCTTCTATGATATCAAGCTTAATGCTTAGCCTTGGCTTCTTTCTTATAAATAATGAGATTGAAAAATATGGTCCTATTGTATTGACTGGTCAAGGAATAGCTGGTAACATAACATCCGTTTGCTTTATACTACCTTCTGCCTTTGGTTCAGCAGTAACTACCATGGTAAGCATGAATGTTGGAGCGGGACAAGGTAATAAAGCTCGCAAATCTTGTATTGAAGGTTGTATAGTCAGTGCTATTACTGCAGCATTATTAATTATCACAGTAGTTCCACTGTCTCCTTACCTAACAGTTTTATTTACCAATAAACATGATGTGCTTGAAATTGCCAACAAATCTCTTCATATATATACCTATTCTGTAATAGGCTTTGGGATATGTATGGTAGAGCAAGGTGCCTTCATAGGTTTAGGTCGTACAGGAATACCTCTTATTATGGGCTTTCTTAGAATATGGCTTTTAAGATATGTATTTATTCTTGCAACAGAGCATGTGCTCAGCTTTTATTCAGTATTCTGGGGCAATTTATTCTCAAACTACATGGCAGCTATAATTACAACTATTCTAATAACCAGAATAAAATGGGTATCCGCTTTATCTAAAAAAGAAAGTAAGAGTGAGACTAAGAAACTTGCGTCTGTATAATTTCTTTAAATTAATTGGTTAACCATCCGACGCTTTAATGAGCTTACGCAAAGAATTAATATGATTTTGTCATATTCCATGGCTAAAACTGTAAACTCACTACGTTCGAACAGTACAGTTTTACTTTTTAATAATTCATACTTTTTATAAATCTTTCATATTTTAAATTTAAGAAAATAAAAAGGCTATATGATTAAAAAGTAAAAAATGAAAATATATCGCCTGCCAGAATTTCTTCACATACGTTCAGAAAAGGCAGATGCGTAAAAAAATCGCTAATTAAGAGCAATTAGCGATTTTTTAGAGCCATTCCATCTGAAAAAATCATTTAATTCTAATAGCTAGCTCATATAGCGTCTCCTGTATAACCAATTAATTTAAACAATACTATTAAATATAGACATTCATATAAACTGCTCTTACCCTACTTCTTACACTTTATAACCATGAAATTTATTGAGTGATTACCAGGTCTCTCCTTATTCGGTTCATCTATTTCTGATGCTTCTACTAGATTATATTTTCCAAACTCCTCTTTTATAGAATCAACATCATAGAAAAATAACCTTACGCCATGCATTGTCTCGAACCAATCTTCACTTAGCTTTTTACCATTCCCATACATAGGAGCTTTTTTTGACACAGCAGTAAAAATCATATATCCGTTAGGCTTTAGCTGGTTGTAGCAATCTTGAATTAATTTTGCTCTTTGCTCTTTATCTAATAAATGGATAAGTGCGTAGCAGAATACTCCATCATACAGTTTGTCATCAAAGGGCATATCTGTTACTGAACCATGATATATAGGAATATCCATTCCATTCTCTCTTGCTAAATCAATAGCAGTTTGCGATATCTCAATTCCTGCTACATCAATCCCATTATCTAAAAAAATCTTTGCATTTCTTCCATACCCAATACCAGGGATAAGTATTTCTTTTACTTTATTCTCAAGAAAAAAATCCTTCGCCTGAATTGCTGAGTCTGCAGGTTCCTCTCCCCACATCATTTGTTTTTCTACAAAACTATCTTCCCAAAATTCTCCCATATATAAATCTCCTTTAACGTATATTTTAATGAACCATGCTTAAACATTATTTGTAAGTAAAGAGTTCCTATATCGAAACTTAATTAACACTTGTTCGAAAATCCCGGCTTCTGGGGATTTCCGGGCATGCATAAATTAATAGTTGAGTTAGGAACTTTATATATATCTATTACAATATTATTATCTCCTAAATTTCACGTTTAGCTTTTCTTATATCCCTGCTATTACAGATATTTTATATCTATAATTAAGCTGTGAAAAATTTATAAACCTTAATCAACAAATAGAAACATACACAATTAAATAATGCTCCAATTTTACTATTTCCTTGATTGCAATAAAAAAGTCGCTGATAAAAATGAAATATCCTCTCTCCTCTTGACTAGAACATATAAAAGGTATTACAGACTCTCTTTGTCTATAATAATATAAGTAATGCTTTCTTTTGTCAATGCTAAAATAAATTCCAATTGCTTTTGAACTTTTATTTTTATAAAACAAAAGCAGCCTGGATCTCATTGTAAAGTGGCCCCTTTGTCAAGGACATTTGAAAAAAACGGACTAGAAAGAGTGGGATTTTTTAAATATCCTTGTGTCATGGAGGCGATATGACACAGAGGCACTGGTATTGTATCTCATTTAGATACTTTTTACCAGTGCCTTTAAATTTATCGATATACTTTATGCTTGAAAGTGCAAGGAATTTACTTAATAATGGCTTTCGTACCTCATCGGATGATGAGAGATTTTAAACCTTTATAGGGTATTCACCAGTTTCTAAATATCTAAAATATTGATTTGGTGACAGCTTGGCTAAATTCCATTGGTATCGATCATTGTTATAGTAGTCCATATAGTTGTCTATTTCACTTTTAAGTTCATCAAATGTACAGCATTTACCAATGTGTATTTCATCTTTCATATGTCCAAAGAAAGATTCTTGAGGGGCATTATCCCAACAGTTTCCCCTCCTGGACATTGATTGCCTAATTTCTTTTTTCATTATAAGATCTTGAAATTTAATACTAGTATAATGTATTCCCTGATCAGAGTGAATTATGGTTTCCTTTGTTAAGGAAATACCGTGATCACGTACCAGTATATTTACTGTATTAAGTACAAAATCAACTTCTAGAGAGTCGCTTAAGACATATGCTAAAATCTGTTTTGTGTAAGCATCCAAGATAGTTGAAAGGTAAGCTTTTTCCCCATTTTCGTAGAACATATATGTAATATCTGTTAATAACACCATTATCAGGCCATGCTCCTTGAATTCACGATTAAGAAGATTTTCCGCAACATAACTTGTCTTTAAAGCCTTCGCCATTCGGCGGTACGGGTTTGCTTTTCGTATAGGACATCTTAAATTAAATTTTCTCATAAGCCGGCTTATTTTTTTCTGATTCATTCGTATTCCAATATTCAATAACCGCATGTAAATGCCACGTTTCCCTTTGTCATAGCCCCGAAACCGATAGGCAGCTAAAATAATTTCAAAATCTTTTTTGTCTTGTTCATATTTTCTATTTCTCGCTTCTTGTGAAGAAATCCAATTGTAATAACCTGATCTAGACACACCTGCACATTCACACAGCCAGCTTATATTCAACAAGTTATTATCTCGTTGAATCATTTGCTGAATTATTTTGAACTTTTCTTCTGGCTTTGCTTGTGCTTCCATTGAGCCTGTTGGTTTAGAAAATTTATTTTTTTTAAAAATTCATTTTCTTGTTTTAGGTATTCAACTTGTTGCTGCAAGCGTGCAATTTGTTCATCTGGGGGTAAGTTTTTTGTTGATGGACGTCCAAATGAGCCTTTTCTGATGTCGTTAAATCCATCTTCGCGTTTGCTCATATTCCTAAAGCGCCGAGATATGTTATCAATTCTTTGTTTTCCTAAAGCAATAGTATCAAAACCACAGTTTCTTAATATCTCTGATGGTGGTTTACCGGATTCATATTCTGATACAAAATGTGCTCTAAATTCCTCGGTGTATGTTATGGCTTTTGAGCTGGCGCTCTTTACGTAAGGATTCTTTAATAGATTTTCTAGTTGTTCATCTGTAAAATAGTTTTTCCCTATTATAATCAACCCCTTTAAAATAGTTTACAATAAAAAAAGATCCTATAAAATAGATTCAATCAAAAACCGTGTCTTGCACGTTTTTTTAACTGTCTATTTTATAGGGTCTATTTTATTGTCCAAGCTGCTTTTTAGTATCATAATATTAAATAATCATCTTCAACCTTATTATTGGAAGAACTGCCTTGAATCTTGTTCATCTCTTTTCAAATGTGTCTCAGATATATTGTTTGGCTCACTGCCATCTTCTGATACACATTTAAGATACTCTGATCCATTTTTTGCTTTGGCTATTTCAACATCTTTAAGTACTCCTTGTTTTGCAAACATAACAGCCTCACCTGTTGAAATTTTTTCTCCATTATCTAATTCATATAATATTATCTGATCGTCCTCATCTTTTATAATTTTAGCTATTGTGTGCGCAAGGTTTTTATCTATAGGCATATGATCATTCCTTTCTTAAACTTAATACATATTAAGTTTAAGCAGTTATTGAAGGTATATACATGATTTTAATTAATTTATAAAAAAATCGATGAAGAAAGTAACTTCATCGATTTTTTTTCGCATCTACCTTTTACTCATACCTATCAAGCATCCTTATTACCGCTTTACAAAGCTCAGGATCATTTTTAAGTTTATCTTCATTGAAAGATATTTTGTTTTCTTTAAGAATCTCACAGGCTTTTTTGAATAATATAATATCTTCTATGTTTATAATTTTATCCATGCTATCACCATATTTTGTTTTTGTTATATATTATGATGATAAGCATATAGATGAACCACTTCATAATTGAATTTATATTTTCAAATTCTCCTCTCAGAGCCCGGAGGAGTTTTGAAAATAGATTTCGGATTGAAGTAGTTCATCTTTAATAAGCTACAAACAATTATTTATCGATGCTTGGCACTTCTCCAATTCTAAAGCTGTTATCTTCCTTTAGCTCGCAATAAAAGTATTGTTTGTTATCATTAGTATAATAATTACCTACTAGTTCGTCTGCTCCTTCAACCGCAAGAGCAAGGTTAGTTTGTCCATCTTTTAATGGAATCTTCAGTTCTATAACTTCTATACCCATAGCTCTTATAATAGCAGCAGTACAAACTCCTAAGGAATAGTTATCACCTTCCTGTTTTTCTAAGGTCTCAGAAGGCTTTTGCAGAGTAAAAGTTTTATCATCCACATCTGTCTTATATTTAAATTTACTTATTAGGGAATAAACTACTGAAATTTTTTGAAAATTATCCAGGCCGTTTAGGTCACATAAGCCTTTAATTTGTTCTCCAAAATCTTTAATATTCTTCTCAATCTCTAGCTGTGTTTCTTCATCTTGAACTAGGTGGTTATCTCCTTTTTTAAAGCTTATCTTAAAATCTATAGGCTTCTTTATATTTAAAGCATCTATAGTGTAGCTCCAGTTAAAGTCAATATAATCCTCTCCTACTTCTTCAGCGAGTTCCTTCTTCTCATTATTCTCCTCTTGTTTTATGTCACTCTTTAAGTCTTTTATTACTTTCTTAGGCTTCAATTCTTTAAATATAAATAATAAACATAATACACCTAGTACCATGATTTTAATATCTATTACTTTAAAAAAGATCTGCACAACTAATGATAGACAAATAAGAACTCTTGCTGCTAGGTTTATAGAGCTTTGCCCCTTGGAATATTTAATTAAGCTCCACTGACTTATATCTATATTTTTAAATACGAATAGACTTTTTCTTACTACATTACTTAACAAAAAATAAAGCAGTAAAAATAGAATCACAAAGCTTACCAAATAGATTGTAGGCGGTAAATAATCTGAAGAAATATATAGCAAAAACTTAAAAGGTGGATTTGGGAAAGTTTTTAAAAGATAATCTGCAAATTTTACACAAAGCACATATACCAGTAGGTTTAGAGGGATCACATAGAATACAATAACTAAGAACAAAGCAATAATCTCTATCATATACTGTCACCCTCCTTTATATTCATAAATGGAGTTATACTGCTAAGCTCCACTCCTAAAGTAAGCTTTACTATGGATATGCTATCAATAAAAATATCTTTTCCATCAATTGTAGATATCTCATATCCGCTCAGCTTTGAGTTTAGAACGTCTTTTGTAGCTTCTACAAAACCTTTGGTTGCTACAAAAATACCATGTTTTTCTAACTCTCGGCTATTATTATATTGGAGTAATTCTTTAGACTTGATCACTCCTTTATCAATCCAGCTTGAGATTCCCTCATTTAAGTTTTCCCCGTATTTGAATTTTAAAAACTCATAAAAGTCTAAAGCTACATAACTTTTTGAAGCTTCTAAAGCATATTCTTCTATGGTTTCCTTTATGAGTTTTTCCCTAAACTGTTTAAGATCCGAAAGCTTTGCTGCAAGACCTGAGTAAATGCTTCCAAGATCTTTACTTTGAGTTTCATAGAACCTTCTTCTATCTTTAAAATCAAGCAAGCTGGTTATAAGATTTTCGTCATCCAAATTACTACATTGTGTTATAGCTAAAATATCTGACTTTACCTTTTTGCAATTCTCTATCCCTTCATCAACTTCCACAATTCTTTCATTTATATAATCTATTATAGATTTTTGAACTTCCGCTAATTTATTCTCCATATATTGCTTAACTAAGATACCGGAACTTTTATAAACTTCATCTATATAAGTGTTTATGAAATCATTAAATTTTTTCACTTTATATTTATAGTCTAACCAAGTAAGTGAGGATATTAGCCCTATTAATAGGATTATATATATGATTCTCATGACTAAATTAAAATAAGGAAAAACCAGGTTATTTGAAGAATATAGCAAAAAGGTTATAAGAATAACTATCTTCACTATAAATCCAATGTAATTTGGATAGTTATAAACCTTCTTTTTCAAGGTTTCGTTTAAATAACTTATGTCCTTAGGTGCCTTAGTTCCATAACCTGTAGACTGTTCTTCTGCATTTTTTAATAAATCAAGTAAGAAGTTTTCTCCTTGTTTTAGACTATAACCTAAGGATACTTCATTTAAGTCTCTATTTATTGCCTCTTTAGCTCTATCTACAATTTCTATGGAACTTTTATCTATTTTTTTCTTTATTTCTCCTAGATATTTTTGTTCAAATACCCCTTCCCAGTTTTTCATGATTCTAGGGTACTCCCAAATGTTATCAGTTAGATTAACTTCTATGGCTTCATTGAGCTTTAGTGTAGGTTCATCACCATCTATAAGTGGCACTCCGTTTTTAAGTTCATTTATATGAACATTGCTTTTAATATTTCTAAAGCTGTCATATGGACTGTAATCAATATATTTTTCAAAGCTTATTGCCCGTTCCATAAGATCAAAAGCAAGATAACCTGAAAACTCCTTCAAAATCTTGTCCTTTCGAACTGATAAAGCTGATATTCCAATGGTACCAATCTTAAAGTCACCTTCATGCATTAATATCCTTTGGTTAAAATAGGCTAAAGGCGGCTGTTTTGACGGAAGTATATTTAAATATATTAAATGAGAGCTTATATATTCTAACTCTTCCTTTGAAATTCTGGTACCATCCTTTGAGATGCTGTGAAGAAGATATATCTTAGAATCAATATTTATCATGTTTTCCTGCTTAGTAATGAGCTTTACAATTGTGCTTAAATTATTTACACCTCTTAATTTTTCTTCCTCATTATACGCCCATTCCTTGTGAGCTATTGGAATGATGTATAAGGACACCCCTGAATACTGTGATTTATCTACATTTCCGTAATTCAGATCGTAAATAAGTTCAATTAGTTCACTGGCAGATATCTCTGTACTATACATGTCCCAAAGCACATAAATATTTATCTTTACTCCTTCAATATTCTCATTTCTAACCTTATATCCCAAATCTACAAGCTTGTTAAGATTTTTAGCTGATAAAAGCTTATTATCCACTACTTCCTGAAGCTCACTCTTTATATCCTCAATACTTTCTACATCACAGCATTCTATTAGATTTAAAAAGTGCGCAGGTGTTTCTAAGAGCATATTATTTAAAAAGTCCAGGGCCTTTTTACCAGAAGGCCCTGCAGAAATTACTAATGAAGGATTAAATACTTCATTCATTTAAAACACCTCTACTATAATGATGTTTTATATTTAAGCTTCTCATAAGCAATAAAATCCTTCTCATTTACTTCATCTGAGATGAATTTTATCATATGCTCTTTTAATTCTTCCTTTTTAAAGCTCTTTTCTATGGACATAACAAAATCATGTATTAATTTAATTAACTGCTTGTCTTGTACTAATTTATTAATAACCTCTTGCTGAGAGGTACCTAAGATCAACTTCTTATCTATGGTTGCCTTGTTTTTAGGGAAATCCATACATTCTTCCATATTATCTTCAAACTCAATACAGTAAGGAGAAGAATAGATATATTTGAAACCTTCCCCATATCTAAGATTTTTAACAAAGTCGCCATCCACATTTATTATTAATCCGTAAGCTAAGGATAGGTAGTAATCCTCCATCAGTTTTTCTGTATCTAGATCCAAATCACTAAGTCCAATGTATGACTCATTTAAGTGAAGTGGATAAGCCTTTGTGGAAAGAAGTCTTAAATAAAACTGCTTATAATTTTTTATATCAGGAAGATATCCTGCGCAAGCTCCCATGGTTATATGAATTACATCGATTGAGTATGGATTTGTTGTTTCCACATATCTTGCCTGTCTTGATCTTTCTCCTGTTTGACTTCTGATCCAATTATCTATAGGTTCTTGTGGTTTTATTGTGAAGCCATTTGTTATATTTTCATCCTTTATTGCTCCAATGTAATAACATTCAGTCCAAGATACCTCTGGATTTTTTACAGCAGACCAAAATGGCTTAGATAGTTTAGATGTTATCTCAAGCTGCTCCTTAACATAGTCATTTATACTTATATTTTTATCTTTGGCGTTTTGCTCTAAGATCTCCATTATATTAATCTTAGAATCAACCTTATCAAACTCTCTTTCGCAAATTTCTAATAGCCTGTCTTTTCCTTCTTTAATAACAGAAATAATACTCATATCCTTAAACATTGCTGCAACTTTTTCTGTGAGATTCTTACCAAAATTCTCATAATAATAGTGTTCATAAAATTCCTTTGTTATCATTTCTCTGGAAATAATATTGCCACCGTACTTTTTATTTGCTTGGTAGTTAATCTTATTTAATCTATTATTGACTTGAGCTATAGAAGCATTGATATCTCCGATTACCGCATTTATGCTTGCCTTACAGTCATCAATAATCTCTCCTGCAAGATCATATTTCTTCTTTTGTATCCTATATGACAATTCCCCAAATTTCTGATCTATAAATTTATTAAAGTCGGAAGTTAGTTTTCCATCTACATCCCTCTTGCCACTTTTAACCTTCTTGTCTTTAATGTTATCCATATTATTTTCAATACTTGCTCTATCAGCGCTGCTATTATTTGTATAATCTACATAGGTTTCATAATCACTTGCAAAGCTTGCTTTTAATTGAGTAAGTATTTTATTTAAGCTATTTAATCCATATTCTATAGCTTTTTCGTTTATAAACTCACCAATGATTTCACTTATTTGCTCTTTAATAGTATCTTGATCACTTTTCCATTCCTGATATCTTTCATTAGAGATATTTTCAACTCTCTTTAAATTTGCTTTTTTGCCTATAAACTCAGTATAATTCTTCCCACTATATCTATTACTACTTCTAAAATCTCTAAGTCTTTCTGTGATTTCTAAGGCTTCATTAATTTTTTGCGCTAAGTTCTGAGCTATCTCATAAAGGCTCTCTTCTTCGTTTGAATTAGATATCTTTGATAATATCTCAGAAGTAAGTCTATAAGCACAGTATCGTCTTAAATTTTCTACTGGTACCTCCATTGAGGAAGATGAAAAGGTACTAAAATGCCTATCTCTTTTTAATACTGGGTCCTTATCTTTACATATAAAATTAGCATAGTCTGCTCTTAACTGAGATCCAAGCTTTGTACCAACCTCTTGAAATAGTTGAAGCGAGCATAAATCATAAATATCCTCAATATTTGTCAACACTCCACCCATCTCATTTTTATTTTCAAGTAAGTAGCATATATCAAAAAGCTTCTTTTCAAGCTTGATTTCACCTATATTTGTGTATTTAAAAGAGTATTTTTCATCATCTGGATTTGTGATAGAAGACATGAAAAACTCTAATTCTTTAAGTGCAGCATAGCAGTTTGCCTTGCTTCTGTTTTGGGCATCTAAGTCTGAAGAAAGCTTATCATCATAGCAGCTTTCTAATGTAAATAAGCCAATTATATTGGTATTATCTCTGTTAAATACCTTTGATAACATAACCGCTACATCTAAGAAAGTACCGCAACCAGTGCCCCCAGCCAAAGAACCAACTACATAAACCTTATGCCTGTCTATATTTTCTAAATAAGCCTCTCCAACATCTGTTAATACCTTGTGTAAATCCACAAGATCGTTCTTTGCAGTGTTTAAAGTATCATATACAAGCTGTGCATTTTTAGCTAAGTACATTCTACCGATAGGTCTCATCAGTCCTGCACCTTGATCTGTTGAGGTAAAGAAATCAGGAGTAATAGGTGGATTTTTAGGAAGCCAATCAAAGTATGGATTCTTATAAGCCCAATCTAAGGTTGTCTTAACTCCTTCCCCAAATCTCAGCTGACACTTTTCATTGTTATCTATGTCATCATCTAAAAAAGATTTTAAGTCTGTATCGATTATCAAATATCTTATAGGCAGCTTTTTACCACCGTATCTTTTACTAAATAGCTTTTTAAGTCTTTTAATAACTTGAAAGCCTGTACCTCCGAGCCCAATAACTAAAGTGGGCATAATATCCTTTGGAACTTCCATGTTACGCATTGTATACCTCCTAAATATAATAAATTTCAGGTTATGTTTGTGTCCTGTGTTGAAATTTAGGTACCACTCTGACCATACTTAAACGAGCTTCACAGAGGCGTCCCCTAAATTTCAACTGTAACTATCAGCATAACCAGATTGTAATTATAGCGTTTTACTAATAAATCACATAAAACTAACTCTGATTTTTTCTTTTTTTATAGTTAAGGACACCTCCACTCCTGGTGTGTAGGCTACTTCACTTCCTACCTCTTCATCATTAAGTAGAATTTCCTGTGGTTCTGTACCGCAGTAGTTAAATTTGAAGATATTATCCTTCTTAATTAGATAGATCAACCCAAGTAGGAATTGAGGTTTGTCCTCTATTTTAAGAGTAAAATATCCTATGGAATTGTCATCTATATCATCTATGCCTAAAGCTTTAAGTCTATTATTAAAGTTTAGATACATAGTATTTTGCTGCAAATTCATTGAAAGATTTATTGAACTAGTTCTTGAACCAACAGTGCAATCTAGTTCTTTTGCCACACTATAGCTCTCAATGTTTTTCTTAAAATAGCTCGTCCCTAATAGGTATAAAAATAAAGCTATTAAGGCCAAGGTAACTACAATTATTAATGGAATCTTGAATAAGTTTAGATAGAATAGTGCACCTGATAGTATTACTAATTTTGTACTTATACTTTCAGTTACTTTTACATCATCCGCAGTCTTAAAGGAAAGCTTCAGGTTTCTAGAATTTTTAATAGGTTTTATTGAAACTGATATTTCCTTTTGTCCTTTTGGATCTACTTCAAATTCTCCTACTTTGTTTTTATCTTCATCTAAAATCTCTACTTTTTCTTTGTCATATAATATGACATTGCCTAGCTTTATATTTAAATTTACAGTTTCCCCAAGCTTATAATTTTTCTTAGAAGATGTAACGTCTTCAATATCAACGGACGGCTTGTCTATTACATTAAGACTTTCATAAGGCAGATAGTAGCTAAAGCTTTCATTATTCACTACTCCATTTATGCTGGTAGAGATCTTCACCATTCCTTTTTTATCAAACTGAACCTCACTTAAAAGAGCTCCATTTTCAACTTTTAATGGATATTCTTTTTTTCCTGTACCATCATCTATTACTACAGTTCCACCTAAACTGGTAACCTTTGTACCATCCCTAGGTACAAGTTTTAGCTTCATTTTATCTCCCAGTTTTATATTCTCAGGTAGCTCGGACTCATAATAAAAAGGTGGATAATCATTAACATGTATAACGACTTCTTTTACCCCAATGATACCGCCGTTTCCATCTTGAGCTATTAAGGTAATTGGGTATTGACCAGGCTTGTCCTTATTAAATTCATACTTAAAAACATCGCCTACCTTATTATTAAGGTTTTCAATCTTATCTTGCTCCTTCTTTTGAAGATAAACTCCATCGAGCTTCTTATCACTATCCACTGTTATATCAAACTTTAATGGGATTCCTTTTGGTATGCTTAGAGTTGTCTGCGTTGCATTTATATTTATACTTGCTTTACTTTTTATCTGAACAATAACAGAATTCTTAGAATTGTCTTTGCTATCTATCTTTAAGGTTTTATCGCTGTCATTTTTTAATCTATAAATCTTATAAGTATCCCCAGTTTTATCTGCTGGGACCTCCTCACCATTTGAAGTAACACTAATTAAAGGGGATTTATTTTCACAGGAAGCAACCTTTATAATAACCTCATCAATCATTGAACTTAACTTAATTTCCTGGCTTTTTTGACTTTGAGTATTATAATTAGCTATGGTATAGAAGCCTTCCATATCGCCAAGCATCTTACTAAATGCATTAAAAAGCTCTGCGGAGTTTTCGCAATATAGAAAATCTCCATCTGTATTAAAGGCAATGGAATTTAATCTATTTTGATCCACATCCTTTGAAAGTCCTATGGTGTTAATCTTTATCTTTGAGGAATAGGCTTTTTTAACTAAGGAATTAAGCTCACTTTCATGACTTGCTGTGATCCCATTAACAGGGTCTTCCTTGCCATCAGACAAAACAATAATTGCTTTATCCCCAGTTACTCCATCTAGCTGAGAAATAGCTTCCTTCAAACCTTCCTTAAGGTCAGTACCTTTATCTTCAAACTTTATAGACTGAAAAAAAGTCTTTAAACTTTCTCGTGAAGGCTTTTCACTAAGCTTTTTATCATAAGTCACCGTTTCTCCAAAACCCAAAACATTCACATTTACCTTATCACTTAAGGTATCCATAAGCATAACACCAGCCACTAAGGACAATCCAAAAGGATCAGTTTTTTTCATGCTTAATGATTTATCTATTAAAATAATTAGATTTTTTTCTTGATTTTGCTCCGCAGCGTTAACTTTTTTTACTGCGCCTGCTGCACCAAAATTAAAAAAACTTAATATAAAAGCTACTACTATTGCAATAATATGCAGTTTTGTTTTTCTATCCGATTTTCTTCTCACGCTTCTCCCTCCCAAATAAATTTACTTTAATATACTATTTAAAGTTAATTTATATTAGAACTAACTAGGATAACTCAAATTCTTAAACTTTTCTTAAGACCTCTTAAAGCCTTTAGAAATAAGTAACTATCTGAAGCATCAAAGGCTAGATTAATGCTATTTCAAAGAATATATCTTATAAACTAGCATAAATTAAAGTGAATGCTTTATACCGTTCTATATCTTCTAACTTCAAAAGAAAATTATTGATATTTTTACTCCTAATACAGGATTCCTAACTCAAGTTTCCGTAGTGAAACCCTTTAGCTATTGCTTATAAGTTTTATAATTAATAATATAAATCTCTTCTTTCTACTAATTATGTCAATAATAATCAATATAACCTAATTAAATAGGAGGCAATTTTAATGCAAATTTTAAGACATGTAATGGATGATATTATAAAAAGAAATCCAAATGAACCTGAGTTTCACCAAGCAGTGGAGGAAGTGCTTTTGTCACTTGAACCAGTAGCTGAAAAACATCCTGAATGGGTAAAGGATAAAATCTTCGATAAGATAGTAGAACCTGAAAGGCAGATTATCTTTAGAGTACCATGGGTAGATGATAATGGTGAGGAACATATAAATAGAGGATTTAGAGTTCAGTTTAATAGTGCCATTGGACCTTATAAAGGTGGACTTCGTTTCCATCCATCAGTTAATGTCGGAATAATAAAATTCTTAGGTTTTGAACAAATCTTCAAAAACTCACTAACTGGTCTTCCAATAGGTGGCGGTAAAGGCGGTAGTGACTTTGATCCTAAAGGTAAATCGGATGGAGAAATAAAGAGATTTTGCCAAAGCTTTATGCTAGAACTTAATAGACATATTGGTGAAAATACAGACGTGCCTGCTGGTGATATTGGAGTTGGCGGTCGTGAAATCGGATATTTATATGGTATGTATAAGAAGATAAACAACGAGTTCACTGGGGTATTAACAGGAAAAGGCCTGGGCTGGGGCGGAAGCCTTGCTAGAAAAGAAGCAACTGGTTACGGTCTATGCTACTTCATGAATGAAGCTTTAAAAGCAAAAGGAAAATCCTTTAAGGATGCAACCGTAGTTATTTCAGGTTCTGGTAATGTTGCTATTTATGCTAATCAAAAGGCAACAGAGCTCGGCGCTAAAGTTGTAGCTATGAGTGATTCAAACGGATATATCTATGATGCTAATGGAATAAATCTATCTACCATTCAAAAAATAAAAGAAGTGGAAAGAAAGAGAATAAGTGAATATGTAAAATATCACCCTAATGCAACCTATACCGAAGGCTTTAGAGGAATATGGAATGTGAAATGCGATGTAGCACTTCCATGCGCAACTCAAAATGAAATTGACGAAAATTCTGCTAAGACTTTAATTGCTAATGGATGTTATGCTGTTGGAGAAGGTGCAAATATGCCTTCAACAATGGAGGCAGTTAATCTATTTATCAATAACAAAATAATCTTTGGGCCTGCAAAAGCTGCTAATGCCGGTGGTGTAGCTACTTCAGCCCTAGAAATGGCCCAAAACAGTATGAGATATTCTTGGACTTTTGAAGAAGTAGACTCTAAGCTTCAGGAAATAATGAAGGGCATCTATGAAAAATGCAGCAGCACTGCAAGTGAATATGGTTTTGAAGATAATTTAGTTATAGGAGCTAATATTGCTGGATTTATTAAAGTTGCTGAAGCTATGTATGCACAAGGGATTTAGTTTTTAGGGACTTTAGCCTAACATTCCCTTGCCTTAACAGGCTCCTTTATGAAGCTTAAGTCATAGAGGCTAAAGCATTATTTATACGCGAATATAGAGTTAAAACAACATAACAATAAATTAACCCAGGACAATAATATTTATAATTATAGTCCTGGGTTAATGCTATAGTCTAATCTCAATTTTTAATATCCGAAAATATAAAACTAAACACATTTTTATATATAGATAGACTAATTCCAAATAAAATCTAAATTAATAATTAAATCACCATTAGTAGTTAAAATGACTTCTAATATATTTCAAATTCATGGAACTGGGATATCTATTCCTCTAAACGGATAAACTGCTTCAATCCTTAGGCTCAAAATAAAGATTTCGATGGTTCTACGAATCTTTATTTTGATAAGTTTCAAATATGAAGTAGTTTATATATTCCTAAACTACTTCATATTTGAAACTATAAATGATTCAAATTCTCAATAATAATTTTTAAGTTCATGATTTTAAATAAAGAAAAATTATTCTCGTAAAATTTTTTAATATAGATTTTATTAATAATTAAACACTTCACACTCCTTAATATATAAGCATTAGTTAGACTAACAGCCACTCATTTTTTTCAATTTATTCCACTGTTAACGCTTAATTATCGAATTAAAACATTTGACACTTTCGCACTATATGTAGTATTATTTAGAAAAACATTCCACTATATATAGTGTTGTTTTTTAAGTTGAACTACTTCAATCCGAAATCTATTTTCAAAACTCCTCTGGGTTCTGAGAGGATAACTTGAAAATATAAGTTTAATTATGAAGTGGCTCATCTTTAGATGTACTAGTTCGATCTAAAATCTATTTTTAATATTCCTCTGCTTCTATGAGGAGAATTTGAAAATATAAATTTTATTACGAAGTGGTACATCTTTAAGAAGGAAGATATGCTTTTCAAGGAGGATTTTTTAATGAAGAAATTATTAACTGAAGAATTTTTAAATCAATATGCGGAGATTAATCCATTAGCTCCATTAGGAAGTTTTGTTTACTATAGAACTTATTCAAGATGGTTGCCAAAGGAAGGCAGACGCGAATCATGGCTTGAAACTGTTAAAAGAGCTGTTGAATATAACTGCAGTTTAGCTCCTGATACTTCTAAGGAAGAAGCTGAAGAATTATTCGATTTAGTATTTAACCTAAAAGGATTTCTTAGCGGACGTACCTTTTGGATAGGTGGAACTTCAGCTGTAAATGATCATGCTCTTGCAAATTTTAATTGCAGCCTTATCATATTGGATGGTTTTGATAAACTTGGCGAACTATTTTATGCATTAATGGTTGGAACAGGCGTAGGATTTAGAGTTCTTGAAGAGGATGTTAAATATCTTCCTAAAATAAGACTTGTTGAAGTTATAAATAAGGAGTATGAACCTAAAAGTAAAAATAGCAGACTAGAATCTACAGCTCTAGATTTTTCTAATGAAAATACTAAAGCAACTATACATGTAGGCGACTCTAAAGAAGGATGGGCTCAGGCTTTAAGAATGTATTTTGACATAGTTACTAGAAAAGAATATAAGCATATCTCAACAATTGAGATAGATTATGATAGCGTAAGACCTAGAGGAGAAAGATTGATACGTTTCGGAGGAACTGCCTCTGGACACGATAGCTTAAAAAATATGTTTATTAAGTTCCACAAGGTAGTTAACAATAGGATTGGAAATAATGCTGTTGAAGGTAAGATACACGCTATTGATATGCTAGATTTTGCAAATATAATTGCTGAAAATGTAGTTGTGGGCGGAGTTAGAAGATCTGCTGAAATCGGCTTAATAGATGCCAATGATTCTGAAACAATTCAAGCAAAGAATGGCTTATACACTCAAGATTCAGATGGTAATTGGGTTGTAAATGAAGATATTATACACAGAGCATTATCCAATAATACCATAATCCACTTTGAAAAACCTTCTAAAGATTTTTGGAAATGGCAGTTTCAGCAAATGAGGTTTAGTGGCGAACCAGCAAGCTATAATGGAGCAGAGGCTTTAAGACGTAATCCTAATTTTAAAGGAACTAATCCCTGTGGAGAGGTGCTACTAGACGACCGTCAAACTTGTAATTTAGTTACTACAAATATTTTGGCTCATGTAAAAGATGGAAAGCTTGATATAGATGCACTATTAAAAACTCATTCATTATTAACTAGAGCTTCCTACAGATTAACACTTGTAGAATTAGAGCTTCCAGAATGGGATTATAAATTAAAGAGAGATAGACTTCTAGGGGTAAGTATCACTGGGTATCAAGATGCTATTAATGCAGTAGGCATGAATATAGCTGATCAAGTTGATTTACTAAAGAAACTAAGATTTACTGCTAGAAAAGCTGCCGATGAATTAGCAGATTCTTTAGGCTTAAATAGATCACTGCTTGTTACAACTTTAAAACCTGAAGGTACTTTGTCACTGCTTCCTACGGTTTCTAGTGGGCTTCATTTTTCTCACTCTCCATACTATGTGAGAAGAATAAGGATAAATGCTGAAGATGCATTAGTTAAAGTATGTCAAGAATTAGGCTATCCTGTACACCCTGAAAATGGTTCTACAATGGAAAATGCCAGAACCTTAGTTATTGAGTTCCCTGTTGAGGCACCTAAGGGCAAAACAAAATATGATGTTTCAGCAATTGAGCAGCTTGAAATATATAAAATGTTTATGGACAATTACGTAGACCACAATGCAAGTATTACTGTAAGTGTAAGAGAAAATGAGTGGGATTTAGTTGAAGACTGGGTTTATGAAAACTGGAATTCAATAGTTGGTATATCCTTCTTATCCTTAGATGATAGCTACTACCCTCTTTTACCTTATGAAGCCATTACAAAAGAGGAATACGAAAATAGATTATCAAACATGAAACCTTTCGATGCTAAACTATTAATGAAATATGAGCATGGCGATGAACATGATCTAGATGATAGTGAATGTGCAGCAGGTGTGTGTCCTATAAAGTAATCAAACATATTAATAATAACTATATAGTAGAAAAGTCGCTGCAGAAACCTTCTTCAGCGACCTTTTTATAATAGGAAGAACTTACATAGGTTAACTTATAATTGTTAAATATCCCCAAGATAGTTAACCTCCCAGATACTTTTTAAAAAGTCTTTTAATATTATATTTGTCCACTGTAATATTTAATCTCAATAGCTAATATAAATTATTAAATAATAAAGGATAGGTGATTTAATGTTTCAATTTTTTGCTCTATTAGGATTTTTCTTATTTTTCTTCTCCATAATATCTTTAGTTCTATATATTTTTATGGCTTATGCTTTATACAAAATGGCAGTTCGTCAAGGACTGGAAAATCCTTGGGTGGCATGGATTCCTATAGCTCAATTGTACATTCTAGGTAAGCTAATTAAAGGTCTAAAAATCTTTGATTATGAAGTTCCAAACATTGAGATTGTACTACCAGTAGCCTCCATCATATTTGTAGTATTTCGCCATGTGCATATTTTAGGCACTTTAGTGTCGTTGGTCAACTTTATTCTTGTACTATTTGCATTAAATAAACTATACAAACTCTACAAACCAGAAAATGCTACTTTCTATACAATTTTAAGTATACTAGGATTCACAGTACCATTTATAGTATTTTCTTTAAAGGATAAAGACCCAATAGCATAAAATTTATATGATCTCATATTGTTAGCAGCTCTATGGCTGAAACTATATGTAAAGTTGAAACACTTCAATGGAAAATCTATTTTCAAAACTCCTTTTGTTTCTGAGGGGAGAGTTTGATAATACAATCATGTACACCATATAAAAAGGCGGCTGTTGCTCCAAATCAACAGCCGCCTTTCATAAATTTATATGCTAACAAGTTCTTCTTTATAAATAACTTTTCCGTCTTTATCCAACCCCACAAGATACTTTGTATTTCTTGAATTACTATCTTTATTCCAATTAAAGAGGAACATTCTGCTTTCATCTAACTGATACTTCGGTTCACTTATCTTATCTTCCCCTTCAATTAGAATAGTGGTTATTTTAGTATCGCTTACATAACCATAGACCTTCATAAACATCTCATTGTTCTTAGTGCTAGATCCACTCCAACTATAAGATACTTGCTTTGATGAATCTATAGGGTACCCTCCTACTCCATCTCCTGGATACCATTTAATTAGTTCCTTTCTAACTGTATCTGCCGAAAACCAATCCTTATATCTACCTAAATATATTTTTTGTTTGCCTAAGTCTATCTCTTTTATTATCTTTGAAGGTCCATAGTGATACGTTCTCTCCGACAGTTCATGAGCTTTTAATGGAGAAAAGCTACCATATGATAGAAATGAATATTTGTAGCATATGAATAGAAGTACTGTTGCTATACTCCATTCAATAATTACACTTATGCTTATCTTATTTATTTTCATTGATATTCTTCTCCTTATCAAGTGAAATGGTCATTTCAGCCTTTCTATCATACCAGTCTAGTTTGAGAATTAAATATTTTGCATCTTCATCAATTCTTTCAACTTCCATAAGTTCATCCTGTCCCCATATCTTACCTTTGTTTTCTCCACCCCTATACTGATATTTTTTCCCTTTATCATCAAATATATTAATTACATTAGTCGTAGAAAAAGACCAACCTGGTTCGGAAGTTCTATATATAGATCTAATATAAGTTTTATCATCAGTGTTAATAATTCTTTTAATTGATACAGTATCATTGTCTATCTTCATATCTTTGTTAACTTCAATTACCTGTGCTTTTTTCTGGTTCACCAGCTCTTTTAACTCTTTATCATAGTATTTGCTCTCAGGCAAATTAGTAAATATACCTATGATAATTATAATGAGACAAATTATTGTTATTGGATTTTTCAATAGTTTAATTTTTCTCCCCCCAAACCTCTATTAAAATAATTATATTAATATTATCTTTATCCTTTTCTAATCCTCAAATCACACTAATTAAAGGCTTATTCACTCTTAAATTGAACTCTCACATGTTATTATAAGATAGTTTTAAAATAGATGGTTCATCAACAATCGGTATATTAAAGTTCTAAATTCATCACTCTATTTTAGTACTTTAAATCTTAGAAATCATTTTGTTGATAAAATCATCGTTTACTATTATTAAATTACAATATATCCATATATTAGTATAATATCACATTTAGAATATAACTAGATTAATAGCATGTATTTTTATAAGAATTCTCTTAATTTTGAGTTAATTATTTTCAATTTAAAGGTGGATATAATAGCAGTTGTCATTACTGCACAAAGGGGGATACCTTCTATTTTGTGAATAACCATTTTAATAACAAAAGATTTTTAGTAATCTCAAAGAGATTCTTATGACATTTAAAACAATATAAGGAACTGTATTAAGAAAATGTTGTTATTCTTTCAAAGGATACTTGTCCACATTTTACATTATTAATTTAACTTTTTATCATTAAATCAAACCACTATGCCATATGTACAAGCTATCATTTTTATCACCAACATTTATTTAATACATAACTATAGGTATTTAAAATATCATTCATTACATCCGTTTCTTATCCAAGAAAAGCTGTTTACTGATATGAAATTTGCTTTAAGACGCAGGAAAAGGTATAGCAGAAACTCTGCTATACCTTTTATTTTCTTGAATTCTATAGTTTAATTTGAAATCCTATAACTTGTGGCTATACAGTGGGGATTTTTTCTACAATTAAAATTTGCTCTTCCAAGTCATAATAGCTACAAGTCATTTGGTCTAAGTCTGAAACCCACTTATATATACCAGCCACTACAATCTTATAGTTTTAGTCGCCACGTTCTCACAAAATGTAACATCATGCTCAACAAACAAGATTGTTGGTTCATATTCCATCAAGAGTTCTTCTATCTGCATACGTGAAATAACATCAATAAAGTTTAGTGGTTCATCCCAAATATAAAGGTGCGCTCTATCGCATAGGCTTTTAGCTATTAACACCTTTTTCTTCTGCCCTCCACTAAAGTCTTCCATGTTCTTTTCAAACTGTTCTCTTGAAAAATCAAGCTTTCTAAGCATTGCTTTGAATAAGCTTTCATCTATAGAATTTTTCTCTGCATAAGCAGTAAGATTCCCCTGAAGTGATGAGGTATCTTGAGAAACATAGGAAATTATCAGTTTATTATTCTTTCTCACAATACCTTCATGAGGGATATTTTCTCCATTTATCAATTTCAAGATACTTGATTTTCCACTGCCATTCTTTCCTTGAATTGCAACTCTTTCCCCTTGCTCAATGGTAAAGCTTATTTTTTCACACACAGTCTTGTTATCATAATGAATTGAAACCTCTGAAAGTTCCACAAGTTTTCTATCGTGAAAGGTAAGAGGAACTATTTTTAAGCTTTCATTGGATTCAATATTTTTAAGAAGCTTTGATTTTTCTTCAATGGCATTCTGCTGTCTAGCCTCTATATTCTTAGCACGCTGCATCATTTTTGCAGCTTTGTGTCCAACATAACCTCTATCTATTTTACTTCCAGAATTAGTAGTTCCAAACTTACTACTCTCAACTTTATCAGACCAGATTGAGGAACGTTTTGCTGCTGCTGAAAGCCTATTAATGTCTTTCTTAAGCTTTTCATTTTCAGCCAGCTCAAAACCATCCTGCAATTCTTTATTTCTCCACCAGGAAGAAAAGTTGCCTTTTTGTATTTCAATATTGGTTTTATTTATAGCCAAGATATGATCAATACAGTTATCCAAAAAAGCTCTATCATGTGAAATCAAGATAAATCCCTTCTTCTTTTTAAGGTAATCACTTAATTTCTTTCTACCTTCAATATCTAAATGATTCGTAGGCTCATCAATGAGCAAAAAGGAGTTTTCCTTTAAAAACATTGCAGCAAGCAGAGCCTTAGTCTGCTCTCCTTTAGATAGTGTGTAAAACTGCCTATATAAAGCATCATAGTCCATATCAAGCATAGACAATTCTTTTACTATCTCCCAATCCATTGAATTTGGACTGATTTCTCTTATAACATCAATGGTGAAATTCTCTTGGTCTTTAACTTCATAAGGAAAGTATTCAAAATTTACATTAGCTGAAATATTCCCTTTATATTCGTATTTTCCAAGAAGAAGATTTAAAAAAGTAGTCTTCCCTCTTCCATTCCTTCCGGTAAATCCTAACTTCCAATCAGTATCGATTTGAAAGCTTACATTTTCAAATATATTATCATAACTACCTTCATAAGCGAAGGTTAGATTAGTAACATTTATCATAGACATAGTATCGTCCTCCTCTGTAATTAAATCAGAAAAACCTCAAATCTAAAGCTATCTTTAAGACTCTGTCCTAGCAATGGACAAAGTATAAAATGCAAGCAGATCTTAAGATCCTTCTTTTATAATGTTCTAAATAACAAAGTCGGAACAAAAGGCGACCTTGTTATTACTCCATATCAGCGTCGCCAAAAGTAACCGGCTCTATATGGAGAATATCATGCGTTAGCAAAGTATCTTCAATTTTCATTTTTAATCCTCCTCCTATGCTTCTTACCATAAATATGATTTATAGCATTATCAATCTAATTTTAAGTTTTTTCATAGAATGTTTTACATTATCTATGCTAAAAAACAAAAAAATAAGAGCCGCAAGAAATTATCATTCTTACAGCTCATAGATATACAAAGTTAGGCTAGGCAATAAAGCATAGCACAAAAGTATATGTTAAGAGAAAAAAGAATAACTTTCTTGCATAAAAAAGTACGACAAAAAACAGAATTACTCCGTTTATATTTGTGTCTGTTGTACTTTAAAAATTAGCAAGAAAAATTATACATCTTTTCACCTCAAATTACGATTTTTCTTATTATTCTACTCTTACACTTCAAGAATGTCAACAGCAATTGCTTGGAGAAATATTACGCTTAATTATGTATACCCTATTTCTACCATAAGAAACTATCAGCATTCTATTATTTATCATACATTTGAGACTGTTGTTAAAGTTAAGCAGTTTATTATCCAATACCTTATTAGTTTTATTTTTTTAAGAACTGATAAAGGCTTAAAACTTTAACATATAACTAGTCTAGTATTTAGTGAAATTAAGCTTCGGCATAAATATTCCTTAGTTTAGTTATCATTTCGTACTAAGGCCTTTTCAATCTGACCAAGAAAAATAGTATGGAATGTTGACATATCTTTATAATATTCTTTAAACAATTCCTGTGAATCAAAATTTTCCTTTTCTACATCAGTATGATAAACCTTTTTGCATACAAAAATCATTTTTGCCTCTTCAAAAATCACTGTATTTTCAAATGGAATTGGGTGTAACCCAGACTCGGCCACTTTATCACACTCATTACCATGGACTTTCCCACAAACTTGTAAGGCTGGATGGTGTGGAATGTCAAAGAAAGACACCGTAAAGTAATCACTATCCTTCAAAAACTCATAGGTATATCTATCAGGATGAGCGTATACCTGAATCATAGGTTTAAGAAAGAACTTTCCACACATAACACCTGTGACAGTCATCATGTTAAATTCATCTCTTGTTCCAGCTGTTAAAAGTGCCCAATCATCTACTTTCTTAAAAGGATTAAAATCAAGTTCCTTTAAATTTATCTCTTCAAAATTCATTAAAATTACTCCTTTTACTTTTATATAATTCTTTTTTAGTTTATCTGTAACTAAAGGCTATGTTCAAACATCATGTTAAAACACAGCCTAATAAATCTGAGATTTTTGTGGTCCGGAAATTCCGTATCGCAAATTTCTTTTAAAGATGAACTACTTCGATCCGAAATCTATTTTTAAAACTCTCACGGGTTTTGGTGAGAGAATTTAAAAATAATAAGTTTTATTACGAAGTGGTTCATCTATAACTACCCAAACTCCAAAACTACTTATTCAATGTTTCTAACAGTTTATCATCAGGAAGTAATGGGCCAATTGGACCATAGCCTTCACCTTCAAAATCCATTTGATTACTCTTACTATCATTTTTATCCAAATCAAAATAAAGTTTAGTATAAGTAACAGTTCTCAATTCAGTAGGCTTAGCCGCATACTGAAAGGTCTGCTTCTCAGAATAATCAAACTCCAGTAACATTCCCTTCTTCTTTAAGTCATCTAGCATGAATATACTTGGAGACATATCTTTAATTCCTTTAACTCTTTCATTAGTTATATTAAGAATAGAATAAAATCTATAGTCTGATTTAGTTAAAGTAACATTACCATCTTTCTTATAATAGATAATACTATCCGGAGCTGCTATGCTTCTGTGTTCACTTACTTTAGCCGGAATATTCTGCTTCATTAGTAATGTACTAGCAATTATCACCAAAATCACTAATATTACTAATACAGTAGTTTTCTTTTTGTTCATATAATTTTCTCCTATTATTGGTACATCTTTAGAAAAAACTTTTTATAATAAATATTCTACTACTAATTTTCCCTTTTTATCGCCTCGTTTTAGCATATATATCTTATTATCCTAAAATTATCATGCCATAGCTTTGCTTCTCTTAAGATAACACCTATTTTTTAATCACCAATTAAAATTGCAATATTCACCATTTTCATCCTACAATATATTCATATATTAGTAAACACTGCAACTACAGATCAATAGATTTAGAAAGTAGTTTTCTTAAAGCATAAAAGAGGCAGCTATAAAGATACAGCTGCCTTTTTTATGCTATTATTCTATTATTCAAAATTACCTTCTCGTAAGCTAATATTGAATACTCCCTAATTTAAACATGCACAATAATTTTGACCTATTGAGGCTTTCAGGCATGTATAAATTAATTGTTAAGTTAGGAAGTTTATAGCTACTTACCACAACACTTCTTATACTTTTTACCGCTTCCACAAGTACAAGGGTCATTTCTTCCTATCTTAGGTTCTTCTCTAACAAATGTAACTACAGTATCATCATCAATGCCGCCTGGAGCTGATTGACCATCAGCAGAGTTATCTTCTTCACCTTTAAATAAATCTGGTGATCCGTTTATAAGTTCGAAGAATCTATCACTATGCTTTTCATAACCTTTAAGCATCTTTCTTCTTTCACCATCATTAGCTGCTTTATCAAGGAAATCCCTAATCAAATCATAAAACTCAGGGTAAACCTTTCTAAGTCTTTGAATTGTAGCTTTAAAATCATCGTATTGAGATAATATTTGATATTCATTATAGTAAGCCATAGCATCTTTTCCGTCTTCGTCTAAATCTAAAACACTGTCTGGAAGCACTTCAAGCCCAATAAGAACACCTATTTCTTGCTTTATCTCATCATCATTACTCAATTTATCAAATAAGTCAGCATACTTATTAAAGTTTTCTATTTCTTTCTTAGTATCTAACACATTTTCGTCCTGAGGCAAAATTATTATAGCTGCATCATTAAGCATTTTAGCCTCTTCAGCTCCACCTAACTGCATGAAATATCTTGATATATCACAAAGTATCCATGCTATATCTTCTTTAATTTTTGAGTTGTTTTGAGCAAGTACTACAAGCTTATCAGTAAGATCGCTTATTAAAGAGTTCATTCCAAAGCTTATTTCTAGCATTATAAGCCTGAAATATAATGTAGCAATAAAGCTTATCTCCTTTTGGGCCTCTAGAGATTTTTCAATAGTCTTCTTAGCCTCATCATAATTTTCATCCTTTGTATGAGCATCGCAAAGCCCAATCCATAAAGATATATTATCAACATCTAGTTCTAAGGCTCTTTCATAGGCCTTTATTGCCTTCTTCTGCCATCCTCTAATATGGTATGAATTAGCAAGATAACCTGAAAAAGCTGCATTTTCAGGCTCTTCCTTTGCAAGTTCTTCGTAAAGCTTTATAGCTTTCCCACTATTATTATTCTTCAAATAACCTTCAGCCAAAAGAGCTCTTACAATTAGTAGCTTAGGATTATCTTTTAATATTTCCTCAAGGATCTTAACAGCGGAGCCTAGTTCTCCTTCTTTGATCAAATCACTTGCCTTTTCATACTTTTCTTTTATCTCATTAGACATAAGAACAACTTCATCATATTCAGTCCTTGTCCTATGGTTACTTAAAACTTCATAAGCACTTCTGATGTCCATAAATTCTACTTCATATCTATCAAAAGGAAATTTTCTTGCAGCTGCAAAATATGCTCCCTTTATTTCTTCCTTTGTAGATTGTTTTTCTAATTCTAAAATTCCATAAAAATCTTTCACTTACTTCAACCTTTCTAGACCAGGGTTTATGCTATAAGATTCCATTACGAAAACTTAAGTAATGCATGTTCGAAAATAATACACCTATAACTTTTAGCATTAATTACTTAATACTTGAATTTGGATTTCTACAAAGATGTACGTCATCAATCTGAAAACCATTTTTACACATGCACAAATCAAACTTTCGCAAAGTAACCCTCTAAATCCTTTTGTTCTTTTAAAAAATTAGCCCTTTCTATTATACATAATTTTTCAAAAAAGCAAAGAAATAATGTGGAAATTGTATTAATTTTTACAAGCACATCCGTTTAGTTGTCTCTTCTTTTAATTGCTTTTGTCATGGATTTTCATATAAATTTTGACCAAATCAAAATTTTATTTAATACAAATTTAAATGCACATTGTTATGTAATATAGCTAACATTCTCCATAAGCTATATAATATATTGTAAGTGCTTGACTCAAATTTTTTGCTTATCAAAACCTATAAACTAATAAACTTCTGGCACTTGCTTTTTGTTTTTATTTAAAACTTTTATTAATCTAGACATTTTAATCGTATATTATTAAAAAGATGTATTTCTTTTTCATTATATTTATAGTGACTCAGAATCGGAGGGAACACATGGCACAAACAACTAAGAAAGCACTTGCTGCGTCGTTAAAAAAGTTATTATCGCAAAAGCCTATGGATAAAATCACTATCATTGATATTGTAGAAGACTGTGAAGTTAATAGACAAACCTTCTATTATCACTTTAAAGACATATATGATCTTGTTGAATGGATTTATACTAATGAAGCTTCGCAGGCCCTTGGAGGAAAAAAGACATATGATACCTGGCAGCAGGGATTTATGCAAATATTTGATTACGTGTCTAAAAATAAGGATTTTGTATTAAATACATATCATTCCCTTAATCGAGAACACTTAGAAAATTACCTTTATAGCGAAACTTATAATCTGTTACTAGGTGTTGTAGAAGAAAAAGCTAGTGGTATCACTGTAAGAAATGATGATAAGGCGTTTATAGCCCATTTTTATAAATATGCCTTTGTAGGCCTTATGCTTGAGTGGATTGGTAAAGGTATGAAAGATGACCCATCTGCTATTATAGCCAGAGTAAATATTTTAATATACGGCAGTATAGCCAAGGCGCTTGAAAACTTTAGAACTAATAATCATATTTAGAATTTAGCTTATCTCTATAATTACTAAATAGCTTGTAGCTTAAATTATTATATTACTCACTACCTCTCAAAATGCAATATAAATAATCAAAAAGACCTGCTTCTGTGTAAGTATATAACTAACATGAAAAATCTACTGGCTAAATGTATTAAATAAATGTTGTTATTTTGTAGGACAAGCTATCCTATATAATCACCAACATTTATTTAATACATAACTATATAGAAATAAAAAGGTTCAATAAAACGAACTTATTCAATATTCTCAGGCTTTATTCCAGCTGCTTCTTGAAGTTTTTGGTACAACATATGAGCATCTCTTTTTACTCCTCTTTGCTTTTCTATTCAAATAGATTTATATACCTATCTATCATATCTCCAATTATCATATAGGTATTATCCCAAAAACTCGGATTATTTATGTCTATATCAACTATTCTCAGTATAGCGCATAAATCTCCTTTTCCAGAACTCACTAAAAACCTTTCATATTTATTTACAAACTCTTGTCCTTTATCTAAATACATGGCATAGAACACCTTAGATAGCAAGTCACCAAAGATATATGGGAAATTATAAAAGTTATTCTCAGCATTATAATATTGAGATTTTGTAATCCATGCATACTGGTTCAAATAGCTTTCATCTAAGGTATCCCCAAAAGCTTGCTTCTGAGCATTTATCATAATTTTATTAAGCTCTGTAGCAGTGAGAATCTTGTTTTCTCTAGCCTCAAATAATTGCTTTTCGAATATATAACGGCTATACATAACAAGTATATCTCCAATTATGCAATCTAAATCAAATCCTAATAATTCTATCAGCAATTTAGCATTTGCATTTTTCATAAGAGCATTATTAACAACGGTTGTACTAAAGATTGAAGGAGTTTCAATTATTGCCATAGGAACTTCTGTGTTCAGTATACTTTCCTCTCTCATGCAGTAAAAGTGATATCCATGTCCAAGTTCATGAGCTAAGGATAGTACCGAGCTAATATCTTCCGTAAAGTTTGATGATACTCTTATCTGCTTTATTGGAAGTAAAGGCATACAAAAGTTTCCTTGAAATTTCTTTGATCTAGCCTCTGCATCTACCCATCCACTTTGGAAAGCCTTTTCCATGAATTGAGCCATTGGTAGACTAAAGCTTTTAACACTGTCTACGATCAAATCTTTTGCTTCATCTAAAGTAAACTTTTTATTACTGTCTAACTTAACACTGGTAGTTTCGTAAAATGGCATTCCTTCTGGGTACCCCATAGCTTTTGCCTTAACCTTATAATATTTTTGAAGTATAGGAAGATTTTCTTGAAGCTTTGACATCGCAAGCTCTAAGGTGTGTAGATCCATTTTTGACTTTGCAGTAGTTTCTTCAAGCACAGAATCGTATCCTCTAATCTTTGATAGAATTATTGCTTCCTGCTTTATGTTATTTAGGCAAGTTGCAGAAATATTTTCTATTGATTTTAAAGCCTCCAGTTCAGCCTTAAATATTCTTTCTTTTTCTTCTTTTGAGCCATTTGCAAGCATACTTTCTGCTACAGAGAAAGGAACTCTTTCAACTTTATCCTTCACTATAACCTCAACCTGAAGCGAAGAAAACCATTCAAAATAAAGATTTCTCCATGCATCGGAGCTAACACTTTTCATTGAAGATATTAGGTATTCTTCCTTATCACCTAATGTGCGCTTAGCTTCATCAGCCTTAGACTTTATATAGTGTAAATATGCTTTTAATCCCTCCGAACACTCTAGCTCTTCACTATTAAGTTTTACTTCTTTTAACCATTTCTTAAAAACAGCCTCAGCTTCAAGATATTTAGCATATATCTGATCAACTTGTCCAGCAACTCCTAAGACTTCTTTATCATCTGAGTTAGCATAATATCTTAAATAGCAGTAAGATGTAATCTTTGTGTAAGTGTTAACTATCTCTTCAGATATCTGAATATATTCTTCTAACTTTTCTATTAAATTCTCTCTATTTATAAAACTACTTTTAGTATGTTCGTTCAATAAAGCTATATTTTTTTGTAGTAGTTCTAAGTCAGTCCCAAGTTCTTTACAATCAACTGTGCTGTATAAATCCTCTAAATTATAATCTTTAATCATTTTATAGCCCCCTTAATTCCCTTTACCCTTTAATCTTTATTCAATATTATCATTTCTGGATTAATATGTAAAAATAATAAATGTAAATTTGTTATTAGCTATTACTATTTTTAGATTTTACACAGAATTTAAAATTAAGTTAATCTTTAGATTCTTTTACCATTTCTTAACACTTTTAGTTTAACGCTATGTTAATATACTGTTGCCAGAATTTGTATAAGGTTATCATCTTTTTAGAACTTCAATTAAAACTTATGCTAACCAAATGCAATTTATTGGATAAAAACTTTATAAAAGAGAAGGGGGACTTATAATGAAAAAGCGGTTATTAGCATTTTCATTAGTGATGCTTTTTTCGGCATCCACAACAACTACAGTTTTTGCTGAAGATATTATTACTGGAGGAACACCAGCTGCAAAACTTCCGTTTACAAGCATAAAAACGGATTTCCCTACAACTGATCTACCTTTTACGACTATCGATGGTTATAAGGCGCCAAAGCCAAATATATCTTCACAGCTTAACAAAAAAAATGCACTGGTTAAAAGCTCTTCGGATTCAGCTTATGCTGCCACAAAAGCAGTTGCTGATGAAAAGGCTTCTGTCATTACTTCTTACTATGGGTGTACAAGCCTTCAATATGCTTTGATAGACAATGGTAAAATCGTACTATCTGGTAATTCAGGATTAGCTTCCGTAGAGAAAAATACTGCTCCTACAGCTGACACTATGTATGGTATTGGCTCAGTAAGCAAAATGTTTGCCACAACCGCAGTAATGAGTTTAGTAGACAAGGGCAGAATTAACTTAGATGCTCCAGTTACCCAATATATTAGAGACTTTAAAATGGCAGATGAAAGATATAAAAAGATTACAGTTAGAATGCTTCTAAATCATTCTTCTGGACTTATGGGATCAAGTTTATCTAATGCATTACTTTTTGGAGATAATGACGCAAGTTCACATGATAATTTCTTAGCACAACTAAGAACTCAGCGTCTAAAGGCCAATCCAGGTGAATACTCAGTATATTGTAATGATGGCTTTACCTTAGCTGAAATTCTAGTTGAACACGTGACAGGGACAAGCTTTACAAACTATATAACAAGAACAATCTTAAATCCACTAAAAATGGAAGACACAAAGACTCCTGTTAGCTCATTTGATAGAGAAAAACTCGCCAAGACCTATGCTAATGGAATCTCTAATGCTTTACCAGCTGAGAACTTCCTTGCTATCGGTGCTGGCGGTATTTACTCAAGCGCAGAAGATTTATGTAACTTTGCATCAATCTTCACAAACAATTCAAACGGAATTCTTTCAAAGAAATCTCTAAAAGCAATGGAGAACAAAGAATATCTAAGAGGGGTTTGGCCTAAAGATAGTGATAATGTTTTGGGTTATGGTTTAGGTTGGGATGATGTAAATACCTATCCTTTCAATCAATATAATATAAAAGCTTTATCAAAAGGCGGCGACACACTTTACTACCATACTAACTTTACAGTTCTTCCAGATCAAAATATGGCAGTGGCAGTTATAAGCTCCGGTTCCTCCAGCACTTACAATCAAGTAATGGCTCAAGATATACTTCTTGCTGCATTAAAAGAAAAAGGTGTAATAAATGAAATTAAACCAGATAAAACTTTTCCTGTCTCCGAAAAAGCTACTGTTCCAGCAGAGATAAAAAAATTAGAAGGCATGTATCTATTATCCTCAGGATTTCTTGATACCAAGGTAGATACGGAAAATGGTACCTTAAGTTTATCCTATCCTCAGATGCCTCAATACGGTACACAGACTTTCAATTATACTAAAGATGGTTACTTTGTATCCTCTGATGGCACTGAAAAACTTAAACTAGTAAAGGAAACTAATGGAGAAACCTATCTTGAAGAAGGGGTATATGCAAATCTTCCTCTTCTTGGACAAACTGCTATAGACTATTATATAGCACAAAAGGAAACCCTTAATACACTTCCAGAAAATATCACTAAAGGTTGGAATAAAAGAGATGGAAAAAATTATTACCTTTTAAATGAAAAATATTCCTCTATGCTCTATCTCCGTGGATACCCTGTAGCGCAAGTAGGATTTTCAAAAGGCTTTGAAGGATATCTAGGAGTAAACAAAATTGTAGATAAAAACACTGCTTCTTCTGTATTAGACGGACCAGGCACTATGTCACGAGATCTAGTAGACTTTAATTTCTTTAAACTTGGTAAATACGAATATCTAAGTGCTGACGGCAGGCTCTATGTAGAAGGCTCTGCAATAGATACTCTCTCTTCAAATAATGCTTTCACTTGTAAAATTGATAAAGATGGATTTGCAAAGTGGTATAAGATAGGCAGCGAGTCTGCTGATAAAAAGATTACTGTAAATCTTCCATGCAATTCAGCCTTTGTAGTTTACGATAGCGATGGTGCATTAGTAAATGATTCATTAGTCACAGGTTCTAACAAAGTTAAATTACCTAAAGATGGAACAATAGTATTCTTAGGTAACGCACATTCTGAATTTAAGGTTCAGTATAATTAGAGAGTTCCTTTTGAAACTTATAAAACATTTTATTCCATCACAATTTAATTTATAATTGTCCAAAATACGCTAACAATACTTTCTATAAAAAAGCAGAGGAGATTCTAATCTCTTCTGCTTTTTTAATGTTTAGGAATGCCTAATGAAATCAGATCCTACGAAAAGTACAATAAAAATAACCTGTCTTTTTCCTAGAAAACTATAAAATTTTCAACTTAGCTAAACATAGGTATTTCAATGGTTTTAAAAGTCTCTTGTGGCTATACAGTAAAAAATATTACGGCATTTATGATAATGCAAAATAGATAAATCCACTTAACATTAATAACAATATACTATAGCCTAACCTACATTTAAAAAATATTTTTTCACCCCATTGACCGAATCGGTTTATAGAGTTACAATTAAATAAACCGATTCGGTTTATAGCAATTGTGAGGTGGTGTTTTTGGAAAAATTTAAAAACTTACCAAAGGAAAAGCAGGATACAATTATTAATGCAGCCCTAAAAATTTTCGGATCAAATGGTTATAAAAAAGCTTCAGTTAATGATATTGCTTCTGCTGCTGGTATTTCTAAGGCCATGGTATTTCACTATTTTGGTACAAAAAAAGCCTTTTACCTTTACCTAATTGAGCTTTGCGGAAATATCGTTATGAATGAGATTATTAATAGATTTGATACTACAGTCACTGACTTTTTTGACAGAATCAAAATGACTACTGAAATAGAACTTTCTGTTATGAAGCAGTACACTGCTATTCCTACTTTTTTAACAAGTATGTATTTTGAAGCTGATGAAGAAGTTAAGGATGACATCAAATCTATCATTGCTCAAGGAGATGGCTTTAGAGAAAAGATAGCCTTTGAAGGTATAGATTTGTCAAAATTTAAAGAATCAGTTGATCTTAAAGTTGTTATGAAAATGCTTACTTGGATGACTGATGGCTTTATGAATCAGTTTTCAGGTAAAACAGATGTAGATTTCGAAGATATCTGCAACGAATTTTACGATTGTATGGACATGCTAAGAAAGAACTTTTATAAGGAAGAATATTTATAGTGCATAAATACTAAATACATATTAAAGATGTAATACTTAAATCTAAAAAATAATGTTTTAAATTTCTCTTGCTTCTGAGAGAAAGCTTTAAAAATATAACTTTTATTATAAAGTGGTACATCAATAAAGATTTCCTATGTATATGCTTAATTTGTACTTATTCTATAATCGCGGCTTCTGTTTATGCTAGGAGATCTATAAATATTAAAAATTAATTTATACTATTAAAATTTAGGAGGCTTCAATTATGAATGTGATTGAAATTAACAATCTTACAAAACAATATGGTAAGTCTAGAGGTATCATTGATGTTAATCTAAATATTGAAGAAGGAGAAATCTTCGGTTTCATTGGACCAAATGGTGCTGGAAAGTCCACTACTATTAGAACACTTCTAGGACTTATATATCCTACCAGTGGAAGTGCAACTATATTCGGGAAAAATTGTATTGATAATCCTGAAGTAAGACAATCCCTAGGTTATCTTCCATCAGAAGTTTTCTATTACGATAACATGAGAGTTATAGATCTATTAAAATACTCTGCAAGCTTTTACAAAAAAGACTGTACGAAAAGAATACATGAGCTTGCCGAAATTATGGATTTAGATTTAAAAAAGAAGATAGATGACCTTTCCTTTGGTAACAAGAAAAAGGTCGGTATCGTACAAGGACTTTTACACGAACCAAAGTTAATCATATTAGATGAACCAACCAGCGGTCTTGACCCGTTAATGCAGCAAAGATTTTTTGAGCTTATTAAAGAAGAAAATAAAAAAGGTGCAACTGTATTCTTCTCTTCTCATATTTTAGGTGAAGTTCAAAAGATGTGTGACCGTGTAGCTTTTATAAAAGATGGTAAGATAATTAAGCTAGAAAAAATGAGTACTCTACAAGAAAATAACTATAAAAAAATAAGCATAGAAGCTAAATCAGGAATTAAAAAAGATGACTTCAATATTAATGGCATAAACAACCTTAACATAGAAGGAAATACTGCTAATTTCATTTTTAAGGGCAATATTAACTCAATTACTAAGAAGCTTTCTGAAATAGATCTAAGTAATATATCCATTGTGGAACCAGATTTAGAGGAAATCTTTATGCACTATTATAATAAGGAGGATTAGAACTATGAATATGTTTCTACATGAGCTAAAATCTCTCCGAAAAACAACAATTATATGGACGGTTTCTCTAGTTGCTTTACTTGCACTATATCTTTCCATATATCCTGGTATGGCAAAAGATGCAACAGATTTTAAGGCCTTACTGGGAAACTATCCTGCACCTGTTAGAGCTATTCTAGGTATTAATCTTGACACTATTACCTCTATCTTAGGATTTTATTCAATGATATTTTCCTTTATTGTAGTTTTCGGTGCTGTTCAAGCCATGAATCTTGGAGTTTCAATATTATCAAGAGAAGCTAGAGAAAGAACCGCTGATTTCCTACTGGTAAAACCAGTGTCACGTACATCCATTGTAACTGCAAAACTTTTAGCAGCTTTCACTGATATTGTTATTACAAATGTGATTTTCTTAGCTGTCTCTTTCATCATGGCAAATGCGGTTAAAACCTCAGATTTTGATTTAAAAGCATTTTTCTTAATTAACCTTACACTATTTTTTATCCAAGTTATATTCCTTGCAATTGGAATGATTTGTTCAGTATTTTTCAAGAAGCTTAAAAACATTCTTCCTTTATCACTGGGAGTAGTTTTTGGACTTTACATGGTAGGAGCACTTATTGCTACTGGAAAAGACGTGGACGCTACTCGTTACATCTCTCCTTTTAGGTATTTTGATATTCCTTATATCATTAAGAACTCAAGCTATGAATTTTCATATATGATTACTGGAATAGCCATCGTAGTTATTTCTATAATTGTAAGCTATATCGTTTATAACAAAAAGGATATCCATGCAGTGTAAGCTTAATGCACTTGGATTTAATTATAAGGAGGTTTAATTATGAATATTTTTATAAGAGAATTAAAAGCTAACAGAAAAGCTCTTATAATCTGGAGCATATGTATGGTTTTACTGGTCGTTAGCGGTATGGCGAAATATACAGCCTATTCAAGCGGTGGTTCTGCTGGTGATGTTATTAATAAAATGCCCTTTACTTTAAAGGCGTTACTAGGAATAGGTGCTTTTGATGTTGCTAGTATGGGTGGCTTCTTCGCATTCTTATTTCTTTATATCGAAATAACAGTGGCTATTCATGCCGTACTCTTAGGAAACGGCATTATAGCAAAGGAAGAAAGAGATAAAACCACAGAGTTTTTAATCGTTAAACCGGTTTCTAGATCTACAATAATAACTTCAAAGCTTCTTGCAGCTTTAGTAAATATAGTTATTATTAATTTAATCACTTTGGTTTCTTCAATAGCCATGGTAGGCGTATATAATAAAGGAAAATCTATTAATGGTGAAATATTTACATTCTTCATTAGTATGTTTATCATTCAACTGCTTTTCCTTTCACTTGGCGCTTTATTATCAGCTTTTATGAAAAAAGCTAAAGTATCAGGTTCAGTTGCCACTTCCATACTGCTATTTTCCTTTGTAATATCAAAGATAACTGACATAACAGATCGTATGAATTTTTTAAATGTACTTTCTCCTTTTAAATACTTTAGTTATGTAGACATCGTGAACGGAAACGGCTTAAACTACGTAATAGTTATTATAACAATTGTAATGATAGCATTATTCTCTATACTTACTTATTTCTTCTATAATAAAAGAGACTTATCTGTTTAAGTTATAAATACAGCAATCATGGTGTTGGAATTAAGGGATAACTTCTTAATATATTAATTAGTTTGTTTAAAATCTAATTTAAGCAGTAATATTATATAAAGACAAAATTAAAATGAGCCCTGCACTTTAAATGCAGGACTCATTTTGTATTTTTCATATACACATATCTTTATATACATGCAAAACGCTATCATTAATATGGCTAAACATTTTGAAGAGATATATCTTTTTATTTTTAAATAAAACTAGTGAATCTTATATGTTCTAATCAGAAATACAAGTTCTATATTTTAATCTAGTTACTTAGTAGACCTAAGAATTATTCCATTCTTAAATCCACCACGTTCCTCTCTCTTTTTATTTCTTGCTTTTAAAAGATCCTCTTCACCATACCCCAGTGAATCAGCAAGTCCAAACAACACTTCCATAACATCAGCGAGTTCTTCAATGTTTTTATCTTCTAAAAACTCATTAACCTCTTCTTTAAGTTTTTCTTCTAGAAGTTCATATTTCCTATCCTTTGGTGCTATTTCTATATCACATTCTTTTCCCTGCTGCTTTATGATTTCAGGAATCTTATCTCTTACTAATTTGTTGTATACCTTCATTTTAAAGCACCTCTTAAAATAATCTCTATTCTTAACTGTCTCCTACACTCTCATTTAATACTTACTCCATAACCCTAGGAAACCCCCTTCATAAGACTAATATCTCGTATATGACTTCTTTTAAAATTACCTATCTATCTATTCATTTAAATATATAATCATCTGATTTTTTAATTATAAAATCATATAATTATATATTTGTTTAATTATAAAATTATATAAATATATAGGAAACATGAGACTTTAGGAGAATTGAGCAACCTATACTCTTCCTAACAAACTTAATTAATTTTTATTCCGTTCTTATCTATCTTAATACCAGGCATGCTTATTCCATTGCTGTCTATTTTAATGCCTGGCATACTTATTCCATTGTCACCGATTTTTATTCCTGGCGCCTGTATTCCATCATCATTAATCTTAATACCAGGTGTACTTATACCTTCATCGTCTATCTTAAATTCGGGCCCGCTTATTCCATTTGAATCAATGGCAACATCTTGTGCATTGATTCCATCATCATTAATTGTTAATCCAGGCATGCTGATGCCTTCTTTATCAATGCTTACTCCATCTCCATGAATGCCTGACTGATCGATATTTTTATCACCAATCTTAATCTGATTCACTGAAGTATTTTCAACAATGCCTCTATGAACAGAAAATAGTGAATGAACTGTGAAAATCATTAGAATTATTCCAGCAGCTACCATAAAGACACCTGCTGGCTTTAGCAACCTACTGTTACTATTATATACAGGTGTTGCCTTCATAATCTCTTTTTTATTCACAATGAGTTTATTTTCATTTTTATAGTCAGGTATATAGCTACTTGCAATTTCTTTTGGGTTTCCTAGTTCCATGCATATTACTTCTTCCGTCTTTCCATTTCCCATTGCTATCCTAAAATGCTCTTCGTAATCGTATAATATCTCTTTCCGCTCAGCTTCTGATACTTTATCTAGTCCTCTTTCCATCTCACTCATAAATTCATCTTTTCTCATTCTTTATGCCCCTTTACTATATTATTCACTCCATTTACAAATCCAACCCATTCCTCTAGTAGCTCATCTTTAGTTGTCTTTCCTAAATCCGTTAATCTATAATACTTTCTTGGAGGTCCTTCTTGAGATTCTTTTAAATAGGTCTCAAAATAACCTTCGTTATTAAGCCTTCTCAATATGGGATATATGGTTCCATCGGAAATAGCTATATTCTTTGATATCTCATTTACTAGCTCATAGCCATAACGATCTCCTTCTGAAAGTATACATAAAACACATAATTCTAATATGCCTTTTTTCAATTGAGTATTCATTTAATGTCTTTCTTCCTTTATATGTATGATTTAAGAATAGTATATCACTCAGTACTATTCATTGCAAGGTACTGAATAAAAAAGCAAAAATATTAATAACGTAACGTAATTCTGTGATTAGTTGAGATACAAATCCTATATTTTTAAGGAGTTGTTTCCTAGATTCATTTTCTAAATCCTTTATATTTTTTACATTAATTCTCTTTTATATGTAAATTTATTGTATATTATAGTATAATTTACATATCATTCCGTTCAAAACAATAAATAACTGAGAATTAACAAGAGGAGGATATTAAGTGTGGGGTATTTAGGTTTATCAAACTTGATTTTACTGTTAGCAACAGGATTTATCGTTTATTTTGCATGGAATTATTTTAAGAATGTAATCAGACAAAGAAAAGTTAGTGTTCCAACTCATGTCTTTTTGCTAGGCATAGTACCATTATTAAGTCTTTTTCTAATGTACATTGTAATTACTACTAGCTCTTTAGATTTTTTTGGATACATACTTTTGATATTATTTACTTCCTGTTTGTTTATAAGTGTATGGATCTTTATTGGCTTTAATGGTGAATATAAAAAGGTTGAAATGTCAATGAATATAGTATTTGGAGCAATCATGATAATATCTATGATGCTGATGGGGCTCACAGAAATTCTACCAAACGACATACTTGAGTTTTGTTTAAGACCATTAATTTCAATGGGAAGCCGTTATGATATATGGAGTAGACCACCATATCAATTAGCCCATTTTGTTACTTTTGTCTTTTCGTTTCCTTATATCGCTTCATTTATTTTTGGTAGAATTATCTTAAACTTTAGAAAATATAAAGGGTTAATGAACACTGCAATTCAATAGTTATTATTAAAACATTTGGCTATGTTTTAAAAAGCTGTTGATTGTAGATGAGAATGTTATGTAACTATAAAGATTACCTTTTTTATATCATTTATAATGTTTTTGCATTGTTAATCAGCTCTTATGTGGGATTGAACGGTTTTTGATTGTTCAAAACTAATTTTTTACCTATATTTGTATAGCATTATTTAAATTAAAAGGTATCTACTATTTTATATTAACAACATGCATGAAATCTTACTTGAGAAGTTTGTTGTGAAAGTTTTTAAATTAGAATAATTATATAAATTTATGGGGTTACTTACATTATAATGAAATAAAGAAAAATATAATTAAAGGCGTAGTAAGGTGAAGAGTTTATGAAATTAAAGTGGAAAGTATTACTTATATTAGGGATTGTTCTAGTGGCAAGCTTCATAGTATATCAAATTAAGAATAGGCATGATATCGAGCCATATACTGTACTTGAGGGTGGCCAAGGGATAGAAAATATAAGCGGACAAATTTATGTAAATGGACCCTTAGTTGAACCTGTATCTGTATTAGGTAAACAAATAGGAGAGACTGCTAATAAAGGTAGAATATATGAAATAAAGGGACAACCTAATCATGATTGGATTGTGTATTTAGATTCAGATGAGATGCCTCTCCGAGAAATAATGCGTAAAAAACAAGTTGAACCAGTTAGTATTGCTAATAAGGATTTTAGCAAGATTCGTATAATGGATATTAAAGGATTCAAGCAGGCTGTTGGTATTGCTTCTGCCTCAACTAGTAATAAAGATATTTTAAAAGAGTTAAAGGACAGCGTAAATGGAAAAAGTATAGATAAAAAAGTTGATTTAAAAAATTATAGTTCCTTTCAAGTATTATCAGATGAGTTTAAAGGGCTAGCCTTTTACCTAGGAGTAGAAATAGATAATGATGGCAAGATATATATTTCGGAAAGCGATGAAAAAGGTGAAAGAAAGTTTTTTGAAGTCGGTCCTAAATTGAGTAAATGGCTAAAGGACCATCCTCAAAAGTAAATTATAACCTTAAAAATAAACAATATCTTAAAACATAGCCAAACATTTAAATCCAATTGTCCTTAAAAAATTAATAAAAGGAACCCTCGGGTTCCTTTTATTTTTCTTATTACTTTTACGCTATTTTAAAACTAACAAAAGACCTGTTTTAGCTGCAATAGTTTCATCATCTATACTTCAATCCCCTCAGCCATCCTTAATAACTCTTCTTTCCTTAAAGCATTAATGCTATCTAAAAATTCCTTCAGTTTTCTTTGCCACTCTTTTTCACTTTCTGTTCCATACTCATTATCAAAGGCTTTGCTGGTTGAAGTAGCTTTAATTAATAGAGCTATCTCAAAATCCTCTAAAGCTTTGAATACTTCAATAAATTCAGCCTCAAATATGCAGTCAGCTCCTAGTACATCTACTAGATCTTTAAGACTATGAATTTCATCTGTTATAATTCCTATCTTCTCTTCCACTCTATGACAAGCTCTTATTTCCTCAGTTATCTGTCTAAATATGCTATTACTTAAGCTTTCGCCATCCTCATATTTAAGAAGATTTTCTTTTGATTTCTTTAAGGTAATAAATACTCTTTCTAGCTTATCAATTTTAATAGCATTTTCTATTTGAGGAATGATCTCAAGCACACTACTATTTATATATTCAATAAGAACTTCATCATCGATACAAAGGTTATTGCACAATTTTTCAGCAGCCATAAGCATTAACTTTTCCAGCGTTTCTTCAGGCAAATCTTTAATCATGCTGAAGATGTATACCCTATCCCCTTCAGTTATATCTAAAGAAGTTCCGACCTTTCCAGTAAGAGTGCACCCTATATAATTAGTTAAAACAAGCTGAAAAATATTGACTAGCATGTGTGAATATTCCTTGTTGAACCCTTTTAATAAAGCTTCAATTTCTTCTGTATCAAATAATGCGCAGAATTTATTTTCATGAATTACTTTATTTAAATATTCTTCTATATATTCAATTCCTACTAAATTACATACATCAATAGAAAGCGGATAATCTATAGAACCTGGAGTTTCATGGCTTGCAAATCTAATATCATAGTCTTTAAAAAACAAAGGAATTCCATACTCAATGGTATCTGTGTAAGCAAATGTTTCTACCTTAAGTCTGGTTTCATAAACTGTATTCAACAGCCACTTACACAGCTCAACCTTAGTTTTTAGTATCTTTTCTCCTTCTGTAAATAAGTGTTTAAGCTTTGTATTTTTAATCAGTTCTAGATTTTCATTTATTGACTGCTGCTCTTTTAAACACAATCCAAGAGTATAGCAAAGGGACAATATAATCTGCTCAGCCACTTCTTCTCTAACTGAGGAGCTTTCATTTCTTGTGTAATAACCAATGATTTCTGTAAGTAGTTCAAACATTTGAAGCTGGATAATTTCAAGTTCTCTTATACTTAGCAAATTATTTGAATGCGCTATCTGAAGTAGAGATTGGAAATAATGTTCTTTACTTATTAAGCTTTTTAAAGATTCTTCTTGGTTAATGATAAAGCTTTCCATTATTCTTCATATCCTTCCTCATCCATATAATCATCCATAAACTCTTCCATATCTTCTTTTAAATAGTCATTAGCTCCGTACTTTACGTTGTGAACCAATTGGTATAAGTACCTGTATCTAAGTAAATCCAAATCACCTTGACATTTTTCATTAAAACATTCTTTCATAAACTCAATGAGATCATCATCACTTATCTCCTCCAAAGTTTCGTTTTTAAAATAATAAAAGGCATCTACAAGATCAGTAATGGTTTCAACATAATTATGCTTATGAATAAAGGGTGAATCACAAAAGGCAGTGATAATTTTCTTTATTAAACCTCCTCCAAATTCCACTCTTCCATTGCTGCTTAATGCAGTATTTCTTGTTTCCAAGATAGCTTTTATATCATTTTCTGAAAGCTTTAATCCATATTCTAAAGTTTCCTCGTTAATCTGCTGAATTTCTGATAAGGTCTGATTAGTTAAAATAGAATTTCTCATAAACATTAGATTTTTTTCCACAAATTAACCCCCTAAACTTTTTAATTTTTTATTGACTTTTGTTTTTATATATGTTATGATGAGTATATATAGGTAATTTTAATATCATAATGTATAATTCTATCATTGTGCTTGTTGTAAGTCAATGGTATTTTTTTATGCCCTTTTTTCACTTATCTGTATGTAATAAATACTCTTGTTGAAATATCTTTTCAATTTTCTACTATAGCTAAACTACTTCATATTTAAATCTTTATTTTGAATTCAAGGACTAAAGTATTCTATCTTTTCAGTGGAGTAGATACCTATTCTACAGTATATTTTTATAAATCCTCCTGAAATATCGCATCTATTCTTTTTCTTAAATATCAATCCCCAATTAAGCTAAAGTAATATATCTCTACATCGTTACAAATATAAAATGCCTTATGCAAGTGTCTTCAATAAATATGATTTTCCTTTTATCTGTACACTTCTAAATATATAATTTAAGGTGATAGCGTAATTTATTATCATATATGATTTGGGATAAATCTGTATACATCTCATATAAATTACAGGATCTTGACCATAAAAACTGATACGAATCAATTCTATTAAACTCTGATACTAAAGATCCTAATACTGTTTGAAAAAAACATATTTGAAACTATAAAACTTTGTATATTATAAGGAGGTAGAAAATGGACTCACTTAAAAAATATATACTACAACTTGAAAATGATTTATTAAAGCCTGAGATAAGACAGTCCTCAGAAAAGATCAGTGAATTATTAGCAGATGATTTCATTGAATTTAGTAGTTCTGGATATGTGTATCATTATAAGAAAGGCGATAAAATAGATGATAGTACTACTGTACAAAATATAAGCTGGGAAATAAGAGATTTTTCAGCTACGGATTTAAGTGATGATTGCATATTAGCAACATATAAGGTAATAAAGCATAATGAAGTAAATGAAGATAAAAAATATTCACTTCGTAGCTCCATATGGAAATGCTATGGCGGAAAGTGGAAGATGTTTTTTCATCAGGGAACCTTAACTAATAAAGATTATATATAATACTTCTAACATGAATTAAAGGAAGCCATTTTTATATGTACTTTTTAATTATATCTTCGAAACAATAATGCTGTTAAATCACCGTGTTGAAATTAAGTGGCTAGTAATCTGATTTAAAGTAACCGAAATTAATTAATCTTCAAAGATCTTTTTGAGTTTATAGTTGTAATTGTCTAATCAATGAATACAAATCTCCACTTTGTAAAAGCTAATTATATGCTTTCGAGCAAATTAAATTGAAATTGCAAATATAATATTGAAAAGGATGTGTTTTTATGGCATTACTCGGAAACCCTTTTGTAGCAAATGTCCCAAGAAAAATGAATGCTGAAGAATTAGTTCAAGCCCTTAGAGTTGATATCGCAGGAGAACTTGAAGCCATTATTGGTTACGAGGCACACGCAATGGCTACAGATGATGAGAGAGCAAAAAAAGTTTTATATCATATTGCAGATGAGGAAAGAAGACATGTTGGAGAATTGCAAGAGCTTTTATACATACTAAGTCCAAAAGAAGCTGAAAATACTGAAAAAGGTAGACAAAAAATTCAAGACCAACAAGCAAGTAATTTTCAATCTCCGCTAGAATAATTTATAATACATATTTATGATCTTCATAAAATAACCCAAGACTCTGATGTACTTCCTCTATAGTAGATAGTTTCATTATTTTATCTTTCTACCTAATAAGGATAGCTCATTGTCTTGGGCTTATTTTTCACACAACTTTTATTCAAATATATTTACTTTTAATACTAAAAATGAAGCATTTCGATCCGAAATCTATCTTCAAAACTACCCTGGAATAAATGTTTTATTTCACATCAACAGTAAACTTTAGATCCTCTCTTACATCATACAGCTTTTCTAAATCTGTTGCTGATATTGTATACTTCTTATCTTTATGCAATGGTTCTATTTCAGCTACGAATTTGTTGTGACCTTGATCCTTTACAACATCTTTTTGTAATCCATACCTATTACCATTCTCATCTTTTATTACAAGTCCGTAAGGATCTAATGAAGGCAGCAGATTTGTACATCCATAATAAATTAAAGTCTTATCTTGAAGTAATTCAACCTTATTTATCTTGTATTCTCCATACTTTCCTTCAGATACAACAGTAGTTCCATTTAAATTTAGCAGTGTTGACTTACTATCAAGCTCATAAACTCCATCTGCATCTTTTGTTGCTTTATCCTTATAGCCCCTATTTTCTTTCATCGGAATGAATGTAATTGACTTTGTGTCATCATATATATTTTTAAAATTATATTGCCAGTACATCTTATTAGTATCAGCAGATCCAAAAGCTTCTGCACCTTTCTCTAATAAACTTCTTCCTTTATCGTCAAAAATAATATATCTAGCTGAGTCATCTACCGTCCCATTATCTGATTCAGTTCTTAAAACAGTATTCATAGGAGTAAAAATAACTTCATTTATTTTCAAATTCGGTACAAGTTTTGATAAGTCTATAGAAGTTTTCATGGATTTTACTTTTCCTTTTATTTGATCTAAGGATACCTTAAATTTAAACTCCCACTGTCCTTTTGAACCATCAGAAAATCCCTTTATATTTAAATCCATTGTAAAGTTATCCGGGATAACCACATCACCACCAAGAATATACTTTCTTTGTTCCTTTGGTAAATAATCATTTGATACATTAAAACTATCTACTCCAACATAAGTATTTTTATTTATAAGCTTTCCTGTACCACCTGAACTAAAACTTGTGACCTTTCCATTGATTTTGAATTCTTTATCTAACATATGTGGTGAATTTTTAATTTCTTTTTCGCTTTCAACAGTGTAAGCAATACTTAGGTCTATTCCATCATAAGCTATACTATTTATTGTTACGGTTGTACCATTTGAAGTTTTTGATAAGTTTAAATCTGAGCTGTACTTAACATATTCTTTATCAATGATATTTTTATCACTTAAAAACTGAAATACTGAGTTTACCACTGGAATATTACGTGCATATGCAGGAAATGCAGCACTTAATCCTGTAAAAGCAACTAGTGTAACTGCTGCAGCTACTGCAGTTCTTTTAGCTAATCTTCTATTTTTCTTTCGCTTAGGTAAATCCTCAATTGTCTGTTTTATTTTAAGATTTAAATCTTCTGGTAACTTCAAAGCTTCACCGTTAGCTTTTTCTTTTAATATATCATCAATTAATAAATCATTATTCATATTAATTCCTACCTTTCCTTAAGCATTTCATAAAGTTTAGTTCTTGCCCTAGAAAGCCTAGATTTAACTGTCCCCTCAGGAATACCTAATAGCTTGGATATATCTTTTTGCGCAATATCTTCAAAATAAAATAAAATCGTTACTACTTTTAGATCCTCTTCAAGTAAATTAACTGCATTAGTAAGCTCCATATTACTGTAGTCATCTGCAATAGCTATATCTGCGCTTACTTCCTCAATAGGAACTACCTTTTTTCTTTTTCTTAGTACAGTATTACATTCATTTATCAAGATTTTTATAAGCCAAGTTTTGAAAAACTGATCTTTTTTTAAATAAACTATCCCTTCATAGGCTTTAATTATGGTATTCTGAATTACATCTTCTATATCCTGTTTTTCCTTAAGCATGCTCAGTGCTATTCTATATAAAGTAACTTTATTATTTTCAATTATTCTGCTAAAGGCTTCTTTATCACCTTTTTTAGCAAGCTTTACATCTAGTTCTGAACTATTGGTATTGTTAATTGTCGAGATAAATTCCAAGTCATCTCCTCCTTACTGCGTACTAAAAGTCTTAGCTAAGAACTCTTACATACATTAGATAAACTGACTACAGGAAAGGTTCACGGAAATTTTTTTATTTCATTCTATACCTAAATTCTACAAAACAAATTCAATTCCTCCGAAACAAAAATGCCAAAGTAAAAAGTGCCTAGCGGATTTGCTCCAACTAGACACCATAACTTTATCAAGCATATATAAAACTGATTACTTCCTCAAATTAATAATTTTTGCTCTATTCATCAAGAATATTTTTAATTAATGATATACTTTTCTAACGCTTCCCCTACTCCATCTTCATCATTTGTTAAAGTCACATCATTTGCATGTTTCTTTACATCCTCCGGAGCATTTCCCATAGCTACTCCTACCCCTGCATACTGTAGCATGTCTATATCATTATAATTATCACCCATAGCTATTATCTCTGCTTTGTTTATATCTAATTCCTTTTGCAGACAATTAATTGCAGATGTTTTCGATGCCTTAATGGGCATAACTTCTAAGTATGTTGGCTTAGATGGATATACGTTCAGCTCCGCTGCTTTGATATTTTCTTTTAATATATTTATTTCATCGGCACTAGCCATACATAAAATCTTATTAGGGCCTGTCCCTTCTTCTTTCCAAATCTTGATTAGCTCTTTAAAGTCTATAATTTTCGGAGTAATATTTGTTATTTCACTTTCCTGTTTAGCCCAATAATCCATCTCTTCTATATACCATTCATCATCTTTATATAAGCTAATGTGAATATTATGTTCTCTAACTAATTTATATATTTTCTCAAGTTCTAAGGCATTTATAAATTCTTGATAAATCACTCTACCTTCTTTGTCTAAAACCAAAGCTCCACTGTAGCAAATAATTGGTTCTTCTATTTCAAGTTCTTTTTGTAAAAACTTTATTCCCTTCGGCATTCTAGCAGAAACTAATATTACAGGTATATTCTTTTCATTTGCCACTATATTGATCGCAGCTTTAACTTTTTCAGTAATTTTGTGATTAGAATTTAATAAGGTTCCATCAATATCTAAACATACCATTTTAAAATTATTCATAACCCAATCCCCCTAAAATTTTTTACAAATATACTCCTTTTCTAAACAATAATCAGTTGAATATCATAATCCTCAATAATCTTTGTGAAAGCAGAAGGTGGCATTTTGTCTGTGATTATAATATCTATCTCATCCCAATTTACCCCTTTATAATAACTTAATAGCTTAAATTTCTCGTATTCAGCAAGAACAATTACAGTATCAGCTTTCTTCACTGCAGCTTGCTTAATAAAAGCATCCTCTTCATCCACATAATATATTCCATCTTGGGTTATTGATGCTGCGCCTAAGAATGCCGTATCAAACCTTAATCCATCAATGTAATTTATCCAGTCAGCTTTATAAAAAAATCTATTTTTATTATTAAGACGTCCTCCAATAGAATTAACTAAGATATCCTTCTTTTCAGAAAGTATTTCAATATTATCTAGTGAATGGGTAAGTACCCAAATAGGTTTACTTATTTCTTTTGATAAAAAATTTATTATCGTAGAAACATCGAAAAAATAATGCTTACCTTCTTCAATAAAATCTAAGGCTCTTTTTGCAATATTTCTCTTCTCTTCTGAATAAGCTTCAATTCTCTCTCTATACTCTTTAATTGTGTTTTTTAAAATTGGTAAACTTATTCCTCCATGAGTACGAATTGCTGTTCCATTATCTATAAGCTTTAGAATATCACGACGTGCAGTATCTCTTGATACATTAAACATTTCACAAATATCATGAATAGACATTGTATTATGCTCATTTAAATATTCCAATATTTTTAAAAGTCTTTCTTCTTGATACATTATTAAACCACCTTTTTTTAGTTTATATAAATATACAGCTTCTAATTCAACTATTAACTTATATCCTTTCTCTACATAATAATTAAGCTATTAGGATTAATCGCGATATTTTTTGTTCTTATAATATCTACAAAGGAAGCTACTGACATTGGATCAACAATAATTACATCAATTCTGTCTAAATCTATCCCTTTATAGTACGTATCCGTTTCATATTTCTGGTGCTCAGCAAGTAAAATTACCTTTTTAGACCTTTTTATAACTTCTTGTTTTATAAAAACATCTTCTTCATCCTCATAATAAATTCCATCTTCTCTTATAGCACCAGCACCTATAATTGCTGCATCAAATTCTATTCCTTTAAAATATTCTTCATAATCTGTTCTATAAAAGAAACGATTCTTATTATTAAACTCTCCAGCTATTAATTTTACTAATACTTCTTGTTTTTCAGAAAGTATATTAAAGTTATCTAAGGAATGAGTAAAAACAGTAGTTTTCTTATTTAACTTTTTTGCAAGAAGTTGAACATTAGTTGAAACATCAAAAAAATATGTTCCATTGTTATGGATAAAAATCATAGCCTTTTCAACTATTTTTTCTTTTTCATCAGTATTTAGATTTAATCTTTCTTTATATGAATGTATATTATTTTCATTTGAATTTTTACAGCTATCTTCTTTAACCATATGATCACCTCTATCTTAATAATAAGTAATTATAAGCAATAAGTCAATATTATTAAGTACTTATAAGTGTTTTGTTTTTACACATGACAAACAGCTATGCAAATTAAGTTATTAGATTTTTAATTTATGATGCTTTCAACTATAAATAAAAAGCACTCATGTTATGTATTAAATAAATGTTGGTGGGATATCACGCTTTTAGCAAAAACCATATTCAAGTTAAATTTTATTCGCTCTTTAACTTATGATGTTTTCCACTATAATAAAAAAACACTTATTTTATGTATCAAATAAATGTTGGTGGAATATCACACTTTTAATCAAAACAATTTTCAAATTAACTTTTTTGTTCTTTAATTTATGATCCTCTCTACTATACATAAAAAAACACTAATCTTATGTATCAAATAAATGTTGGTAGGTCGTCAGACCTTTAATCAAAACCACATTCAAGTTAATTTTTTTCGTTCTTTAACTTATGATGTTTTCCACTATAAATAAAAAAACACTTATTTTATGTATTAAATAAATGTTGGTAATGTATTGAATTTTTCATAGACAAGCTATGTATATCTATTATGTATAAAATAGACTTTATACATAATAGATTATTTATAAAGATCATTATTTTTACGAAGGGGCTGGTAGCTTGAATATAGAAAACGCCATCGATTTAATAATATTAATAACTTTTTATTGAAATATATAGGTTTAACCGACTTAAAAACTTTATATTTTTCTATACAGTAAAAAACAACCTTATTTTAGTTTCTTTAAAAACATTAAAATAAGGTTGTTTTAAATCTTCAACTTAATATTTAACTATTCTAAATACGACATATCACTCAATCGTCTGATAATATGTTTCCCATCTTGGTTCTCATTCATAAAGGAAACTCCACCAGCCATACCAAATAAATCACATTTATTTAACATTTCAATATCCAATCCAAGCCACATGGCATTAAATACACTTAATGTATCTCCATGTGAAACTATGATTATATTTTCATGATTATCTGTTAATATGCTTTTATAAAAATCTAATAACCTGTTCCATACGTCTCTTCGTGATTCTGCATCATGTAACATCCTATCATCTACTGTTTTCTCCTTGCACTGAATATTTCCCCTTAGCCATTGTACTGACTTTCCTACTGCAGCCCCTAAATTTCTTTCTCTTAATGCTTCAGTAAAAATTGGAGTAATACCCAAGTGCTCTGAAACTATTTTTGCAGTATTTTTTGCACGTAATAAATCTGATGAATACATTACATATTCTTTTCCTTGTAATTCTCCTATCAACTTTCTACCTATTCTATCTGCTTGTTTTTTCCCTAAGTCAGATAAGTCCCAATCTGTCCACGACCCAACCATCCCATTTGTATGATGAATTGATTGTGTATGCTGAATTGTAATGATATTTTTCATATAATATTCCTCAATTCTAAGTAAACTACCAACAATTTTTTAATACTTAATTTTGTATAAACATTATTTTTACATCTATTAATGCTAAATAATTAACCATTTGGAATCCTAATATTTGAATAAAGACTCTGTTCTTATTAAGACCTTTCGCCATGCATGTCCACATACATATTGATGTATCACCAACATTTATTTAATACATAGTCACAGTGTTTTATTTCACTTTAAGCAATTAACCAAGAGGCCTATATTTTACATCATTATCTAACCCAAATTAGGTAATCAGTTAATTCCTTTATGCGGTAATGCTTGTTCACTTAATCATTGATGCTCCACCAACATTTATTTAATACATAGTCACAGTGTTTTATTTCGCTTTAAGCAATTAACCAAGGGCCAATATTTCACATCATTATCTAACCCAAATTAAGTAATCAGTTAATTCCTTTATGCGGTAATGCTTGTCCTCTTAATCATTGATGCTCTACCAACATTTATTTAATACATACTTTCAGTGTTTCAAATTACTATATCTAACCACTCAAGTTCTAGCCTACTTCATAAAAGCATCCTTCCATTCATCTTGCTCTACCAAATCTTCGGACTCAGCTACTTCTAAGATTTCTTCATCTAATTTCACCTTATTTATGTACTGACTATAAGAATTGCAGGAATGTCTAGCATCACAGTGTCTACAAACTGCCGTTCCAAATGGAGCTTTTTGCCCTTTTTTAACTTCCTTCAATTTTGATAGAGATGGCGCTTTAAATTCTCCCTCTTCAATTTTATCTACAGTTTCACCAAAGCATCTTATCTGTTTTTCAACCTCATTGTTGTCAATTTCAAGTTCAACAATAGGATTCCAATCATCAATTATATCTACTGCTATTTCGTCGCCAATGCCGGTTGCTTGTCTAAGCTCTGAAGATGGTGCAGTTGCTATTACTGCCATATTATTTATTTCAGTACCCTTAAGGTTTTTCCACATATAAGCGTACATATTCAACTGTCCTCTATATAAATCTTTATCATTTCGGACTTCTTCTACATTATGAGTTTTTATATCATACATCGTTATCTTATCTTCTTTTTCAACTATATCTACAATACCTTCTATTGTATATTTTTTGCCCTTTGGAGTTACTTGCTCTGGCAGTATTAGCTTAACTTCCGCTTCTGTCATATTCTTAGCTACTTTTCCTAGTTTCTCATAATATAATTTTACTTGCTGCCATGCAAATTCTTTCATATTTAAAGTTATGGAACGTCCAGTTTCGTATTTTAATTCTTCGTAATTATCTTCAAATATCTCTCTCAATTTCTTTATATCCATACTATACCCCTCATCCCATTTTTCATGTGCTTAAGATATAATTACGTACTCTTTACGCAATGCTTCTGATAAAGTAGTTAAAGGATTCCTATATCGAAACTTAATTTATACTTGTTCGATAATCCCGACTTCTGGGGATTATCGGACACGTATAAATTAATAGTTGAGTTAGGAATCCTATATAAGTTCCCAATTTCAAATATTAAGTTATGCATACCACTATTTTGCATTGCTGCTTATTATAGATAAACTACTTCGATCATTAGACTCCTAGGATAAATTCTAATATGAAGTAGTTTATGTATATCCTTAAACTTGAGATTCAGTATATCTCTTAAAATTATCTAAAATTGACTGCCATCCACTTTTCTGCATCTCAACGGAATTAGTGTCCTCTGCTTCAAATGTTTCATTTATCTCTGTGTTATCACCATGATCCATAAAAGTTATTTGAACTTTTCTTTCATCTCCTAAGGTGTAAGCTAGCACTTCATGCAATCTAACTTCATCGTAAACACCCCCAAAATCAAAACCAAAACTTCCATCTTTAGCTTCCATTCTTGAAAGAAATTTACCTCCAACTTTTAAATCATTTTCAGCAAAAGTAGTATGCCAATCTTCTGAAGCACTATTCCATTTCTTTATATGTTCTGGCTCTGTCCAACATTTCCATACCTTTTCTACAGATGCATTTACTGTTGTCATTATATTTATTGTTTTATTGTTTTTCATATCTTAATTCCTCCTTAAATGCAATTCTCTATTTTAATCTTATTGCTATTTTTCTATTTCTCGCATTAAATATCTTTTATTCAAACAATGCTGAATTACCATATTATTCTCTTTATTTAATGTATTGATACTATACCTCAGTCTCTCATTGCCTTAGCTTAATATTCTTAGTATCTTCTAGTTCTCTCATCATATGCTTCGCATTTCTATATAATAATTGTGGATATCTTCTAAGGTTTTATGTACCAAGCTACCAAAGAAGGTTATTGTAGTTCTCGCAGGGACAAAATTATACTTTTTATAAATCATATATTTTCTAGGGCAATCACTGTAAGCTAAATAATCAGCAGTATAGGAATAAACCTTTGCTATAGTTTCATCTTTCTTACTTGCTTTAGGCATTAAATCCACATCTAGACTTTGAATTAAAGGAAGTCTAGCATTTGCAATATCATCCTTAAAATATGGATGGATTCTTTGACCTAAACCTCTAAAGTTAGGTATTATAAGTAAAATCTCTGCTCTGGATAAAGCTACGTAATAAGATCTCATTCTATCAAAATGAGCTATTTTATTTAATGGTTCATATTCTCCATTTAGATATGGTCTTACTAAAGCCTCCAATTTATTCTCATTATTCATAACTGGTGGTACTGCTCCTAAGATGACCACAGGAAACTCTAAACCTTTTGCCTGATGGATAGTTAGAAATGAAACTCTACCTTTTGGTATTGGTTCATCTTTAATCTCATAATCCCCTTCTTCTCTTTTATATAAAGCCCCTAAATAAGAAGTTACAAATACTCTCTCAAAGGTTCCTTCACAGAGCGCTTGTCCAGTTATTAATCCAAAGTTATGTTCAATAAAAAAGTGAAGATAGTTAGTTATATTAGACAAATTATAAATCGGACCTTCATCAATGCCATTTTCAGCATCGTCAAAGATGTTTTTAAATCTTTCAAAGCCACATAGCTGATAAAATAAATCTAATAGATTCCAATCTAAAGAATTAATCCTAGTAATAAGCCATCTATAATTTAGATTTATACCTTCATTGATTTTCTTTTCTATTATCTTGCCTAAGGATTTTTTATTAAGTTCCTTTTGACCTGTTTCCGATAACTTATTATTTAAAGCAGCTTTTAAATTTTCAAAGCTTTTTTTATTTATTTGGTCATCTAAAGAAATTTTATAATTTTCCATATACCTGAGTATTTCAAAGTAATCATTTTTTAAGTTATCTAATTCAAAGATTGTTTTATCAATAAAGCATTGAAGTTCATAATCCTCAGCTATTATATTCTCTGCTGAAAATAAGCATTGCTGTATCCAATCATTAAACTCCTTATGTTTTCCCACATTAAATCTTTCATCTATTTCTGGCGTTCCAAATAAATAAAATATTAAACCAAACATGTCCACAGGTTCTGAATTATCAAAAAATCTGCCTGCACGAGGAGCATAAACCTCTATACCTATATTTTCAAAAGCAGTTCTTAATTTGGATGCATTTTTATTTCCTTTTAAATAAGTAAATAACACCGCAACCTCTGATGGATCTGATATAACCTCTTTATCTAGCATTTCCTTTACTTTAAGTGCTATTTCTCTGTACACTTTATCAGGAGATTCACCTACGGTGGTTACTACAGAGATTCCAGAATCCGTACTATGTGCTTTTATGTTTTTATCTACATTTCTATAGTACCTGCCGTTTAGCGCTTCATGTGCCCAGTTTTCTTTTTCTATAAAATTAGTGTAGTAATCAACTATATTCTTTCTAGATCTATAATTAATATTTAGCTTAATTTTCTTTGGTTCAACACCTAAATTATCCTTGCATCTAATATCAAACTGAACAAAATTTTCAACTGTTGCTCCTCTAAATCTATAAAGCGACTGATCATCATCACCTACAACGCAGATATTCTTGAATTTATTTGCAAGCTTTAAAAATATCTTTTCTTGAATGTTATTAGTATCTTGATATTCATCTATTATGATGTGTTTAAAAATCTTTTCACTATTATAGCTTTCACATAAGACCTTATATCCAAATTGCTGAAGTAATGACAAGTCAATAGTTTGTCTTGGTTCATTTCTGAGACTTTCAATATAGAATTTGTATAGTTTTCCTAGCATAGAAAGTGTTTCATCACCTTCTGGATTATTTATCACTCTATCTACATCTATACATTCTTCTGAAAATCTATTAAATAGAGATATTAAAGAATTTACAATGGCATTCTTAGAAATAGATCTAGCCCCTAAGTATTCTTTTATTTCTTCCTTATATGTATCAGAAAGCCTTAAAACGCTTTCAGCCCTACCTAAGAATTTATTGCTGCTGACATAAAAATACTGGTCTATTTCCTGCAGGATAATAGGGAGTTTTTTCTTCAAGTCATTTTTAAATCTTTTATCTAAAATAAATCTTTGACATAATGAATGTACCGTTCCTACATACATATTAGAGATATCATAGTATTTTTTTGTTTCTGCTGTGGCAAGAGCTAGAAGCGAAGTTAGTCCTGCTTTAAGCTGCTCCGCTGCTTTCTCTGTAAAGGTGCTTAAAAATATTTCCTCTGGATTAATATCATGAAATACTATTAAATTTACACATCTCCATAGAAGTACTCTAGTCTTACCTGAACCAGGACCAGCCACTATATATAATGGACCATCAATATTCTTTATAGCCTCTTCTTGAGCTTTATTAGGGTTAAATCCACTCTTAATAAATAAATCCTCTATACTAATAATACTCACCCTCTCATCCCTATATTGTGTATTATTTTACCATATAATATCTTATCTGACATCAGATTTCTACATAGCTATTTCCGAATTTTCCTTACGAATATTTTTAGCTAATACCTTCTTAAATTGAATTGCAAAAAGGCTAACTGTAGTCGAAACTGCCATAAAATCAGCTACCGGTTCTGCTATGAATACAGCAAAAACCTTGTCATCAAAAAAATTGGGTAGTATAAATATCAATGGTATTAAAAGAATTATCTTACGCAATATTGCAAGAAAAAGAGAAGATTTTGCTTGTCCAAGCGCTATAAAGGTTTGTTGACAGGCAGTTTGTGCGCTCATAAGAAAGGCTACCGCCATATAAATCCTTATTGCCCACACAGTGACTTTAGAGAGTTCAGCATCAGTACTAAAAATAGATACAAAAACCTCAGGGAACACCATCATAAATATCCAAAATACCAAAGCAAAGCTTACTGAATAAAGTATAAGTAACTTAAAGGTATTCTTTACACGATCATTATTTTTAGCTCCGTAGTTATAGCTCATGATTGGCTGTGCTCCTTGACCTAGTCCGCTCAAAGGAAGACTTAAAATCTGCATCAAACTGGACATAATAGTCATTGCACCTACAGCCATATCTCCTCCGTACTTTTGAAGAGAGGAATTAAAGGCAATATTCAAAAGACTTTCTGTACTTTGCATTACAAAAGGTGCACTTCCGAGCATTAGTACTGGAACTAAAACAGTTTTTCTAAGGTGCATATTTTTTCTACGTATTCTAAGCTTGCTTTTATGTCCAAACAAGAACTTTAGTGTCCATATGGCAGAGCAGGCTTGAGCTATTACATTTGCAGCAGCTGCACCTTGTACTCCCATATTAAGGCCAAATATAAAAATTGGGTCTAATATAAAGCTTACTACTGCTCCGATAGTAACTGTAAGCATACTAATCTTAGCGAAGCCTTGAGTTGATATAAAAGTATTTAAACCTAAGGCGATTTGTACAAATATTGTACCTAGTATATAGATGTTTAGAAAACTTAATGCATACGGAAGTGTTTCAGCACTTGCACCAAACATCAATAATAGTTTTTTCCCAAATGCGAAGAAAAGTAACGTTAATATTATAGAAATTCCTATTAAAGCTACAAAACAGTTCCCTAAAATTTGCTCTGCTTCTTCATGTTTATTCTGTCCCATTCTAATAGAAGCTCTTGGAGCCCCACCTATACCAATAAGTGCACTGAAGGCTGAAATAATCATTATTATCGGAAAGGTTACTCCTACCCCTGTTAAAGCATCTGCCCCAACGTTTGGAATATGTCCTATATAAATACGATCAACAATGTTATATAGCATATTAACTAATTGAGCTATAATTGCAGGTAAAGCTAAACTAATTAACAATTTACCTAGTTTTTCTTTTCCTAATTTGTTAACTTCACTTTTATGTTCCATTTGATACTCCTTAATATTAAAAACTTAACTATACCTTTTATTTTAATACTAATAATGGTAAATTGTATATAATAAAAGGCTCCTATACTTATGGTAAGTTCAGTGGTTCGATAATTATAGTTTCTTATAATTAATGAACCCTTTTACTTAACCGTTAAGCTAGGAACCGTATATCAATGTAGAAAAATTACTTAATCAAATTAAATGTCCACACACTATTATCCTTGTAGAAATTTATTCCTTGATTTCTCATCCTTTCTTCTTGGCTCTTTAATCTATTTTTATACTCAGCCCAGTTTCTTTCTGATTTAGGTGTCCAACCTATTTCTCCATATCCTAGAAGTCTTGGATATATCATATAATCCATAGCTTTCTCATCTGGAATTGTTTCTGTCCATAGTGGTGCCTCTATACCTAAAACTAAGTTCTTTGGAGCAAAATCTGTAGGATCCCATGTATATGCAGTTTCTACTGGAATATATCCTGCCCAGTTCAAACCATATGGTGTTGTTTCATCGTATTTCATATCAAGGTAAGCTTTTTTTGCTACTGAGGTGATAATATTCATATTTTTTTGTCTAGCTGCATTATTTGAATCCTTCCAATTTTGAAGTACTACACTTGAGTCTATTGAAGGAGAGGTGTCAATTGGATCCCATCCTATAGGAGTCTTACCGTATTTCTTAACTATATCAGCTACCCTTCCTACAAAATAATCATAGTCTGGTTTCTTAGTACTTAAGGCTTCATCTCCACCTATATGAATATATTTCGAAGGAGATATCTCAGAAACTTCTCTAATTACATCTTCAATAAATCCATATGTCTTCTCATCATGAGTCATAAAAGAACTAAAGCCTACCTTTGTACCTGTATACAAAGGTTTCTTTTTACCATCTGGATTTAAAAACCCGTAAGAAGCTAAAGCTGCATTGCTGTGACCAGGCATATCAAATTCGGGAACTATTTCTACATATCTATCAGCTGCATATCTCACTATATCTTTAAATTGTTCCTGTGTATAATAACCACCAGGTCCTCCACCTACTTTTGTACTTCCACCTATAGTAGTTAAGTCTGGCCATTTCTTTATTTCTAAACGCCAGCCTTGATCATCACTAAGATGTAAATGAACCTTATTTATTTTATATTGAGCTGCATGATCTATTTGACGTTTTATTTCATCCACAGTAAAAAAGTGTCTAGCAACATCAATCATTAACCCTCTATAACTATATTCTGGTTTATCATCTATAGTTGAAACAGGGATGCTCCACTCTACCCCTGAAACTAAGGCATTTTTCTCAATAGCTGGAGGCAATAACTGCCTTAAGGTTTGAACTGCTCTTGAAATTCCTTCTGGCTTGTATGCTGTTACCTTTACACCTTCTATAGTAGTCGCTACTCTGTATCCTTCATTTCCTTTAGCTGCCTCTGCTCCAACTGTAGTTAAATAAATGCTTTGTGCTGGAACTTGAATATTATCTGCTCTTATAATTTTCAATTCAAAGCCAGTTGAAGCATTCAGCTTTTCTCTTAAAAATTCTGCTACTCTACTGATTTCAGCTGTCTCATTTTCATTATTTCCTTTTACATATATTGAAGTATTGTTTGTAAGAATAAATTTACCGTTTCCTTTTTGATAGTTTAGAGGTTTTGGAATTATATTATTACTGCTCTGTGGTAAATCCTTAGCTTTTACCTCATATTTTCTCGCATAAGTCATCGTTGAAAAAATCATTACTACAATTAACAATAGTAGTCTAATAGATTTAGACTTACCTTGTTTATCATATGTGCTTTTCATTTGTTCACCATCCTTATTTATTTTTAATTTTATAAAATCTTATAGAAATTAACCATAATTCTAATAGAAACTTTATTTAATGGTAATCTCCCTAGAAACTTCATTATTAGCTTATAACAGAATTGAAAAATAAATACTGTACATTATTTGGAAAGTCTGTCAGGCAACCTATTATTCATTAAGTTCTATCATGTTTTAAGTACGTTACGCATACTTATCCATAGATATAATTGAATTATAATTTTCTAAAGAATAAAAAAAAATCAGATTTGAATTGATTAAATCTGATAACAAAATATTTATTAAGTTAAAATAATTCAAACTAAGTATAGGAATACATTTACAAAATTTTTAACAGCTCAATTAAATATAACGGAATTTAAAATCTTTAACTTATAAAAGAATTTATCCTTTGCTAACTAATATTCTTATTAGACATAATACTCAGTAACAGTTATTCTTTTAAATACACTTGCTGATTTGAAGAGGTTTTATCTAGAATGGTTACCTTTAGCGAGGAGTTATTACGTACCTCGTTAAGAAATAAAATACCTAAGTTAAGACGGGTTGATTTGTTTAGTCTTTTCCACACATATCCCTTAAATAAGTCTTTTACTACGAATTCTTCTCCTGATTTAAGATTAGATACTTCTTCTATAACTGTGCTCAATAATGGATTCATAAAGTCACCCCTTGATACGATTTTAAGTGTAAATGTAAACATTTCTGCTTATTACAATATATACGGAATACACAGAAATATTATTACTGTTAGAATTTTTTAGTTTCATACATTTTTTTATCTTGTTAATATAAGTAACTATATGAGCCTTTATTTAGTATTATTCCTCTCTTTCAATTTAAGAAAAAAGCCAGATTCAATTTTCATTAAATCTGACTCTTCTTTAGTAAGTGATATTAAGGTAGTATTATTATTCTTTTGGGATCATGTTCATTTAATCTACAAATTATATTATAGGTTTTAAGATATATGATTTTAATATCCTTTTTTGTAAAAGATATTATCCTTTCTTGCACCCTGCTAAACTTAATCTAGTATACTTAGCAGATCCTTAAAGGAATCTAAATTATAAGTAGCTTTTCCACTAGATACCGCCTCTCCAATTGCTGCACTATCCATTTGTCCCCCAATAGCTGCTTCAAGCCCTGCTACAGCATCCTCTACTACCAAACATTTTTCTGCTGATATATTTAGATACTCTGCTGCTTTTAAAAACACCTCTGGATTTGGCTTTGACTTCGTGATATTATTCCCATCAGAAATAGCATCAAAGAAATCTCCAAGACCTATTTGATTTAATATAAACTTTGCATTTTTACTGGATGAACCAATTGCAAGCTTTACGCCTCTATCTCTAAGCCCGTTTAGAGTTTCTCTTACTTCTCCACTTAAATCCTTTTCTGACATATTCTTAAGTAATTCTTTGTATATATCATTCTTATCTTCAGCATATTTAAGTTTTTTCTCCTCAGATATTACTCCATCATATTTTTCAAGGATAATGTTGAAGCTTTCCATTCTGCTTACTCCACGTAGTCTATGGTTTATAGTTTCATTAAATTCTATATTAAGTTTATCAGCTATAGCCTTCCAAGCTTCATAATGGTATTTATCAGTATGGCAAATTACTCCATCTAAATCAAAAATTATTGCTTCGTATCTCATCTTCTCCTCCAAATATATCCTCTTCGTTTAGGTTACTCTCTCCATAACGTCCTATTAAATGTTAAATACATATCTAAATTAATATCTTGTATCTTCTCTTCCACAGAATGGATCTATAGGACTAACTCCCTTAAACTCACTTCTTCCAAGAATCTTTTCAACTACTTTTTCTAATACAAAATCATTATTTGAGTAGCAGTTTATAAAGGTCTTAACCATTGGCGCATCTAATAAGTTATATGGATTCCCTACGCTTATAAACATGGCTGGAACTTCTTCCACAAACCAAGGAAGGTTATTTCCAAGTCCGAAGAAAGTATGCCAATTTATACGTGATACAGTTTTATTACTTGCATTTTCTATATTTCCTATATATAAAACAAGATCATACTTACTTTTAATATCAGCCACATTATCAAGAGGCATCCCGAAATCTTCTTTAACATATTCCGTAACCTCAAATCCATCGGAAGTTAATAAAGCTTTAATCTTTTCATTTACACGTTTATTGGATGGGAAGTCCCCTAATATCTGAAGTAATACTCTCTTATGCTTTTCAGCACTTATAGGAAGTAAATCTTGAGTATCCTTTACTAAGGTTATAGCCTTATCTGCACAGTCATAAGCCCAAGCTCTATGTTCTTCACAACTTATAACTTTAAGTTCTTCGTCATCTGGATATAAACTTCCATCTCTTTGTTTATCATGAAGCTTTAGAGCTGCCTTAGTAGCCAATATCCTTGTTAATGCTTCCTGTAATCTTTCCTCTGTTATAATCCCATTTTTATACCCTTTCATCATGAAATCATAGTCTTCAGCTAAGTCCTTATTGAATAAGAACATATCACAGCCACTAGCAATTGCTGTTGGCACTGATAATTCCCTGCTCATTGCAGCAGTAAAACCAGCCATTGGAGTAGCATCAGTAACTATCATTCCATTAAAACCTAGTTGTTCTCTTAAAAGTCCATTAAGTAGCTCTGGAGAAAGAGTTGCAGGAACTACCTTACTTGGAAAATCAGGATTAAGTTTCTTTTGATATGCAGGCATGGCAATATGTCCGATCATTGCAGTCAAAGCACCTGCCTCTATAAGTCCCTTATACACTTTACCAAAGCTCTCGTTCCATTGTTCACAAGATAAGGTATTTACAGAAGTCAGAAGATGTTGATCTCTTTCGTCAACTCCATCTCCAGGGAAATGCTTTATAGAAACTGCTACATTACACTCTTTTGCTGCTCTTAAATACTCTAATCCGTTAGCTAAAACCTTTTCTGGATTATCTCCATAAGTTCTTACATTAGTTATTGGGTTTCTGAAATTCATGTCTATATCTACAACAGGTGCAAAAGCCCAGTTACATCCAACAGCTGCACCTTCTCTGCAAGCTATCTTTCCTAGCTTATAGGCATACTCAGTATCATTAGTCGCAGCTACCTCCATCTGTTTAGCAAAGGCTGTCCCATCTGATGCTATGCCGTCTCCCCCTGCTTCTAAGTTAGCAGCTATAAGTAGAGGCACCTTAGAATTTCTTTGAAGAAAGTTGTGAGTTTTTTGCATCTCTTTACTATCACCAGGTCTAAATAATATTCCTCCGATATGCTTACTTAAAATTTCATACTTTAAGTAATTTTCGTCTGGTGACATTCCTATAGGACAAAACAACTGCCCAATCTTCTCCTCTATAGTCATAGTATTTATTGTATCTTCTACCCATTTTATATCTTCATCTGATAAGTAAAATGGCTTCTTCTTTAAATCAATCATTCCTCTTCTCCAATCTCTGTTATATTAAAGCTTCATTTTTTTCTAGTAATTCTGTTGTGATAGAAGATGAACCACTCAACAATAGTTCACCTTCGTAAGACAACTAGTTAACTGTTTTCATTTAATCAGTTCTTATGATTAAATTTGTATCTCTTGCATTAATAAAATCTTATAAAATACTGATTGCTTTACTTTTTAGTTCACTATCAATTTTATTAAGTGCATAATTCCAATCAATTCCTAAGTCCATTCCTCCACAGCTTATTTGCTTTAATGTATTTTGGAATAAGAAACTTAACACTTGATTGTTTACTAAGCTTGGAATAACCTCATCTAATATTTCTTTAACCTCTACGTTATTAATTAATTCGCAAAGTTTATTATCAAGATTATATATATACCTATATTCCTTTGAAGGCATGTACTCAAAGTTGTATCTTCCAGCTGTAAGCTTACAAACTACATTACTACCTTCTTGAACCGCATCTATGTCACTTTCAATTAATGAACTTCCATATATCTTCACATTTTCTAGTAATGCATCAGGAAGTATTAACTCTGCTGTGGTGTTAAATGGAATCTCAAATTCAAAGGTTAATATTCCTTCATCACTTAATTTCCATCCACTTTCAATAGGTCCATTTGGAGAATTAAAGTTTGCCTTCGCATATTTTAAGCTTCCATGTGGTGTTGGCTTAAGTCTTATCTTTCTAAATCCAGGTACATCTTCAACTGGGTTAATTCCACACATATTTCTATACATCCATTCTGCAATAGAACCATAAGCATAGTGGTTTAGAGAGTTCATGCCTGTATCACCAATAGTTCCATCTGGAAGTACAGAATTCCAACGTTCCCAAATAGTTGTTGCTCCAAGCTTTACTGCATATAACCAGCTTGGATAATCATCATTTAATAAAAGTCTATAAGCATCTTCATTTGAGCCATTTTCTGATAATACTCTGCAGAAATAAGGAGTGCCAACAAAGCCAGTAGTTAGATGCATATTGTCTCCATCTAATTTTTCTCTTAAGTCCTTTATAGTTCTTTCTCTATGATCTTCTGGAACTAAATCCATATAAAGAGCTACAATCATTGCAGTTTGGGTATTTATTGCGCTTCTTCCATTAGGTGTAAAATACTCTCTTAATATGGCTTGTTTTATTTCTTCAGCTAGGTTTGAGTATTCTTCTGATAACTCTATCTTGCCTAATATTTTGGAAGCCTTAGCAACTAATTTTGCTGAATAGCAGTAATAAGCTGAAGCTATATAGTACTTGTCCGTTCCACCAGTTAATTCTGCAGGGTTCTTTGCATCTAAAGCTAACCAATCGGCAAAGTGGAAGCCCACTGTCCAAAGTCTTCTTCCTCCAGTATTGTCATCGATACCTTTGATATAATCCACCCAGTCCTTCATAGTATCAAACTGCTGTGCTAAAAGCTCCTTATCTCCATAATGTAAGTACAAGGTCCAAGGAATAATTGTTGCAGCATCTCCCCAAGCAGTTGATCCATTTCCATTAACTATCCCCACTGGATTTTTAGGTTTAATAGAAGGTACAACAAATGGTACCGAACCACCTAGTCTCTTTTGCTCTTCACGTAAGTCATACATGTATTTAGTGTAAAAAGCTGGTGAATACATATTAAAGCAAGCTGTGGATGCAAATACCTGAGCATCTCCTGTCCATCCCATCTTTTCATCACGTTGAGGACAATCCGTTGGCACATCTAAGAAGTTTCCTTTTTGTCCCCATTGAGCATTTTTAAATAATTTATTTACAAGTGGATTAGAAGTTTCAATGCTTCCTGTTAACTCTAAATCTGAGTATATTACGCAGCCTGTAAAGTCTTCTAAACTAACTTCCTTAAATCCAGTAAGTTTTACATATCTAAATCCGTAATATGTGAAATGTGGCTGAACCACTTTACTAGTTCCATCGCTTATATATCTAAACTCTGCCTTTGCCGTACGAAGGTTATCTCTATAGAAGCAATCATCCTGAAGGATTTCTCCAAACTCTAATAGAAGTTCTTGTCCCTTTTCAGCAGAAGCCTTAAATCTTATCCATCCTGTCATGTTTTGCCCCATATCCAATACTGTTTCACCTTTTTTGGTGTGTATTATTTCAATAGGCTTAATCTCTTCTTTTATCTTTACTGGAAGGCTTAGTCTTGCCGTTAGCTTTTCATATCCAATATCTATTAGTTCTACAGCACTCCAATTTCTCTCATCAATACCTGGCTTTGACCATCCTTCTATTTCAGCATTAGCATCATAAACTTCTCCATCATATACTCCACTGAATTTAACTGGTGCCTCTATGGCTTTCCAGCTTTCATCAGTCCCAATAACTGCAGTCATACCATTCTTTAAGGTAACTACTATTTCACAGATTAAAGCAAACTTGTCTCCATAAAGCTCATTGTATCCACCGTCAAAGCCATATCTACCTTTATAAGTTCCATTGCCTAGCATTACACTTAAACAGTTATCCCCTTCTTTAAGGAGCTCTGTAATGTCATAAGTTTGATATTGAAGCCAAAAATCATAGGCATTAAAACCGGGAGCAAAATACTCTTCACTAGCTTTCCTTCCATTCACTTCAAACTCATAAAGTCCAAGTCCACACATGTAAACTCTTGCTGAAATTACTTCCGATGGAAGCTTAAATTCTTTTCTTATTATTGGATGAAGCTCCTTATCAAGGCTTGGAGTAACCCATTTAGCTGTCCATGGTTCTTCAAGCTTTGCTGTTTCAAACCATGCTGTTTCACTAGTTGCAAAATCGCCACTATCTCCCCAAACAGTAACTCTCCAAAAATAACGAGTTCTAACACTTAACTTCATCTCTGGATAAAAAGCCAAACTATCTATATCCTCTCTTATACCACTATCAAAAACTATGTTTTCAAAAGCCTCATCCAAAGCTATTTCTACCCTTGCTGCAGTTTGAAATTTAGAAACTGTATCCTCTGTAATCCAAGACATACGAAGTTTCCCTAATTCAAAACCCAATGGATTTGTAATATGATTGGTTCTTAAATTCTTCACTCTCATTCTTTACAACCTCTATTCTTATTTTTCTAAATATATATTTGTTATCACTTATAACTTTATTTATTAATATAGAATTCCAAATAAAATCTAATTCATTTATTTTTATATACATTTTTTAATTAAATACAATAGACCTTCTAATAAAGCTTCAATGTATAAACCCTATAATCTCCATTACACCTCAATTGTAAAATATCTAACTACAAAAACAAATGGAGTTATTTACTTAAAATAATATGCATTTTTTAATCTCTACTTACGTTTTCAGATATTCACACCCAACCAAGCTTCCCTTCATTACTCCCGCTATAGCATTGAATTCATTAAGCAATACTATAAGTGCAGGCTCTTATATAAAATAAGAATTAGTATAAGCTTATTAAGACGCCGGATGATTAACCGCCTAAATATGAAAAAAGCATTTTAATTCTCACCAAAAATAGAAGAACATGCATCAGGAAATTATAAATCTCCACCTATGCATGCTCTTACAAAAATTCTATAAGCTTTATTTCTCAATTGGTCTTAAAGCATTATCTTGCTTATACTTTACTTGCATTTCTTTCTTGAAGTTCTTTTAGTATAGTTGGGTATTCCTTATCTAACTTATAAGGAACTAAAAGTAATATTTGAACAACTAGTACTACTATAGGTATGAATATAAACAGCGCTTTGATTGAATAAATTGCAGCTGCTGATTGAACTGCTGCTCCTCCTACATATCCTCCAGCTGCTAAAACCCAACCTATCAGAGCTCCACCAAGTCCTGATCCGGCTTTTCCACCATAGCTTTGTGCGCTGAATACTAAGCCTTCAGTTCTGTTACCAGTCTTCCATTCACCATACTCAACTGAGTCAGCGATCATAGCAAAACCTACACCTGTTCCTGGTGCTGTTCCGATACCTCTTATTACTGCACCTATTATTACCATGCCTGCATTAGTTGGATTAAGTAAAGTTATTACATATCCTACTATTGTGATTATATTTCCCGCTATATTCATATTTCTTTTTCCAAATCTTTTAACGAAAGGTGCTAGTATAAATAGTCCACCAATCATCGGTAATAACATAGCTAGTGAAAGAGTTCCAACAAGATTAGGATTACCTAATATATATGTTGCATAATAAATGTTCACTCCCATAGAAATGGCCATATTAACACCGTTTGCAAGACCATTTGCAGTTAGAATAACCCAATATTTATTCTTAAATAAGCCCTTTAGTCCTTCTAATACTGGAACATTTTCTTTCTTAACATTTTCAACTTCTGCAGAAGCTCCAACTCTTTCTTTTGTAAAGAAGAAAGTTATAAAGAATAATACACAAGCTATAATACCAAATATTAAATATGCCATTGTCCAGCCTTTTTGCCCTCCACCTAATGCATTAACTACAGGTAAAGTAAGCATTGTAATTCCAAGACTTGAAACTAAAGAAAATATCATTCTAACAATGTTTAATACTGAACGATCATATTGATCCTGTGTCATTAAGGAGCTTAATGTTCCATAAGGTACATTTATAGAAGTATATATGATATTAACAATATTATAAGTCAAGAATATATAAATAAGTTTGCCTGTTTCACCTAGGTTAGGCACTGAAAATAACAGAACAGTTGCTATTGCGAAAGGTATACTCATTCTTAAAATCCAAGGACGAGCTTTTCCATACTTTGACTTAGTTCTATCAACAACAAACCCCATTATAATATCAATTATTCCGTCAAGTAAACGTGAAATAAGCATTATAGAACCAATAGCAGCTGCACCTACTTTTGCAACGTCTGTATAATAAAATACTAGGAATGCACCCATTGAAGAAAATATTATATTATTTGCAAAATCACCACATGCATAAGATATCTTTTCAAAAAATCCGATTTTGCCTGTAGAAGCATTTACTGATGTATTAACGTTTGTACTCATTTTTATCCCCCTCGGAAAAAATAGTTTAAAGATTATTTTCTTTCATTTAAATTTGTTAAAAACACTCTTAAATATCCTGCCAAACTTATATGCATTTTTTAACCAACAATTGAAAGAATGTTATGAAATTTATATTATTTATCATCGATGATATCGTTTATATTGTTATTATAATTCATATACAGCTCTAAACAAACTGCATAATTTATTGCAATGAATATGCATTTTTTAATATAACTGCTTTTTTATTGCTACAGTTCAATTTTTCTTAATAGGGATATAAATTCTTATTTACAGCGGATTTCAAAACCGTTAATATTAAAAATATAATAAATTACATTAAATTTGGCATATAAAAATCAGCATTTTTTATTAAAGTTACAAAAACGGATTATTATAGAGTTTTTAACTTAACCATTAATTTATACATTGAAAAAGCTATAATTCAAAACATTTTACATATGCATAATTTAATATCTTAATAAGGTGATAAAATGACTATAAAAGAATTAGATAAATACCTAAAGACCTACACAGTAGATGAGCTTTTCTACAAAGAATACTATTTAGCCAAACAAGACCCTGTAAAACTTAAAGAATTTATTGATAAGGCAGATATGAAACTAATTAAGGAAAAAAAACTTATTGTCCCAGATATAGACGATGTAGATATAATGGAACCCTACTTACTTATTGAGGAATATGTATTTGAACATAAAAAGGATTATCATATTCTAGCTTCAAAACATTTCAGATACACACCTGAATTTACACATAAACATTCATTCTTCGAGATGATATACGTGTACTCTGGAAAGTGTGAGCAAAATATAATGGGTGATAAGATTATATTAAAGGAAGGCGACATATGCATTGTTCCTCCCGATGTAGAGCACTCCATATCAGTATTCGATGACTCTGTTGTAATAAATGTAATAATAAGAAGCACAACCTTCAACGATACCTTTTTAGAAGTACTAAGTGAAGAAAATATTCTTTCTTCGTTTTTCACCAAAATCTTATATACAAAGAATTATAATAACTATATTATCTTCAGAACAAATAACAGTGATTCAATCAGAAGCTTTATGTCAAACATAATCATTGAAAGCATTGAAAATCAGCAGTATAGCAATAAGATACTTGATAATTTTCTAATGATTCTATTTGCTCATTTACTAAGAGATAAAAAGCACACGGTAGAATTACCTCAAGAATTACAGAAGAGCAATAAACAACTAACTTCAATACTTACTTATATTCAAGGAAACTATAAAACTGTAACCCTAGAAGATTTATCAAAGGAATTTCACTTTTCTGTGCCTTATCTAAGCAAGCTTATAAAGGCAAATACAGGCCATACTTTTAAAGAAATGATTCAGACCATAAAACTCAATAAAGCAATCGAACTTCTTGCTTCTTCTGACTTAAAGATACGTGATATAAGCGATCTTATTGGATATGAAGATGACAACCATTTTATAAGAACCTTTAAGAAGGTTTATGGTGTGTCCCCTAACCAATATAGAAAAAACATAATGGAATAATATATCTTAAAACAAGTATTAGGAGCCATTAAATGTTAAGCACTATAACATTTGATGGCTCCTACTTAATTAATTTAATGTAATAATTTAAATTTAAAGTACCTACTTTTATTCTATTTGCTCTTCTTACCATCCCTAATTTCTAAACACCTTTTCCATGCATCCTCAGCACTTATTTCGTTATTTTTCAATTCATTTTCTAATTGTCTAAGCATTTGTACTTCCTTTAGACTTGATTCACCATTGTTATTTAGCTTTTCTTCTGGTTTTCTACCAGGCTTTTCTTTAACGAAATTCTCTATAGATTCCTCAATAATAGATATTCCTAGATCAATTTGTTTGATTACTTCTTCTTTATTAGGAACCGAATCAGAAATCCTAGTTTCTGAAGCTTTAATCTTTAAATTTTCATCTAAGCCTTTGATTTCGGCTTTATGACATCCAGAAAATAAAAGAGCTATTCCAACAAAAAGGTTATAATTAAAGACTTATCTCTATCTATCATTAGTTAATCTCCTTTATGTACTAACATTTTTTAATGTTGGTATCCTATCTACATCTATAAAATTATACCTTGATTTACTTATAATTACAATTTAAACTATATATTGGAATATTATTCAAAACACTAGATTATTTCTAAGAACTATGTTGCGGTTAATATAGGCATCCCAGTTTATTCATTTAAAATATGCTAGCAGATATTTTAACTATTCAAAATATCTTAATTGCGCTTTTATAGAAACAACCTAATCTTAATGTTGCCTGGACATAGTCAAAATTAATAAATTAAGGAGGAAAAATATGAGCAACCCACTTTATGTGATAAATGTTGAAGCTGCAATCTATAGAGAAGATAAGTATTTAATTATAAGAAGAAGCGAAAAAGAAGAACATGCCCCAGGAGTTTTATCTTTAGTTGGCGGTAAGGTTGAAGAGAAAATAGCTGAAAATAATGTTTTAGAGAATTCTTTGAAAAGAGAAATCTTAGAGGAAGTTGGAATTGAAGTTTCAAACGCCTTTCACTATATAGAGAGTAATTCTTTCGTATCGGATAAAGGGTATATGGTAGTAAATATAGGTTTTCTATGTAAATATGAATCAGGAGAGCCTAAATGTGTATCTAAAGATGAAGTTAGCGAAGTTCACTGGATGAGCTATGATGAAATATTATCAAATCCTAAGGCGCCTAGTTGGTTAAAGGCAAGCCTCAAGAAAGCAGAAAGCGTTAGGTTAAGAGTAGAAAAAACAATTTAATTCTAATAGCTCGCTCATAGAGCATCTCCTGTATAACCACTTAATTTCAATAATACTCTTAAACATAACATAAACTTAACCTTAAATTTATAATTTTTAGCATTGGAGAATAACTATGCCACATATAAGGAAATTTTCTCAAGCTCATACGTACATTTTCGCATTTACTACAGCATTAATAGCTATAGCTCTTTTGTATATCAGTAACTTTTTTATGTCTAAATCCAACGGTAGATTGGATTATAATTTAAACGGCATAATCACTTATCTAGTACCTTTAATTTTTGTTTTTGTCATCTATGTCTCTATAACGAATATTAAATATGTTACCTTTAATAAAAAAGGCATCTTGAAAGGCTTTTTCCTTGGTTGGCCTTTTATGTGTCTAGGCTTATATAATATTATAGGACTATTTCGGGGTCCCATTCCCTTATCTTCCCCTAGGATAGAGAAAATATTTTTCTTCACCATAATAATGGTTTTAGTGGGAATTTTTGAAGAATTTCTCTGCCGAGGAATTATACTAAATTCCCTAGTAAACAAACTAAACTCTACCAAAGCAGGACTAATAAAAGCAGTAATATTATCTTCATTTATTTTTGGCTTAGGACACTTAGTAAATCTTATTGTATCTCCAAATCTCATAATCAGCACTTTATCACAAATAATTTATACTACCTTGCATGGAATCTTATTTGCAGCCATATATCTTAGATGTAAAAACATATGGTCAGTGGTTCTTCTGCATGCTGTATATGACTGGCTAGTTAAGGTTTCTGGAATCTTTCATGCTGTTAGCATTTCTGCCACTCCAGTTGATATTTCTCCTTTATTAGGAATAGTGAATATTTTGTTTGCATTACCTTTTGCTTTAGTTGGCCTATTCTTACTTAGAAAAGTTGCTATCGAAAATATAGATAAATCTGTATCTACTATAAAATCAATGTAATGATATTATTTATGAAGCGCTACTATGAACATTACCTAACGTTTTTAACACAAAAATAAAGAGTTCAGCCAACAAAACTTGACTGAACTCTTTTATATTATTCACAAATCTTTATATATACTGCTTTTAGCACTTTAATTTTATATACACCGCTTAAATTTCCAGATGCTTAAAGTTATATTTCTGTTATAACTGGTAAAATCGTAGGTTTTCTCTTCATCTTTCTGTAAATAAAACCATCTATTTCTCGTCTAATATTATTCTTTATCTCTGACCACTGCATTACATTGTTATCAAGGCATTTTTCTACACTTTCAGTTGCTATCTGCCTAATCTCTTTAATTAATTTCTCAGAGTCTCTAACATATACGAAACCTCTTGTAACTATGTCTGGTCCTGAAATTATTGTTTTACTTTCTTTATCTATAACTACAACTACAGTTATGATTCCATCTTCACCTAGATTTTTTCTGTCACGAAGCACAACATTACCTACATCTCCGACTCCAGATCCATCTATAAGAATTCTTCCAGCAATTACCTTGCCAGCCTTTTGAGCCTTCTTTCTAGATACCTCTAAAACATCTCCTATCTCTAATAAGAATATGTTTGATTTATCCATTCCAATGCTTTCTGCAATTTCACCATGTCTTTTTAAATGTCTATACTCACCATGTACAGGCATGAAGAACTTTGGCTTTAACAACGTATGAACAAGCTTAATTTCCTCTTCACAAGCATGGCCTGAAACGTGTATATCCTCTATTGCCTTATAAACTACATTAGCACCCTTTTTTGTTAAATCGTTTATAACATTAGAAACAGGCTTTTGGTTTCCTGGTATAGGTGTTGCTGAGATAATAACCATATCTCCTTTTTCTATTTGAATGCTCTTATGAGTCCCAAGTGCTATTCTTGTTAATGCGGACATTGGTTCACCTTGGCTACCAGTAGTAATTATTGTAATTCTATCATTTGCATATTTTTTAATATCATTTAATTCTATTAATACACCGTCAGGTATAGTCAAATATCCAAGATCCACAGCAACTTTACATATTTTCTCCATACTTCTTCCACTTAAAGCAATCTTCCTATTATGCTTTACAGAAGCATTAGCAATTTGCTGTATTCTATGAATATTTGATGCAAAGGTAGCAACTATTATTCTGCCATCTGCCTTTAGAAAAAGATTTTCTAAGGCCTCACCAACAGTTCTTTCAGACATTGTATATCCCTTACGAGTAGCATTAGTACTATCAGCCATTAGAAGCAGTACACCTTTTTTACCTAATTGTGCATATCTGTTTAGGTCTATAGTTTCACCATCAATTGGCGTAAAGTCAATCTTAAAATCACCAGTGTGAACAATAATACCTGCAGGTGTATGCAAAGCAATGGATACACTATCTGCTATACTGTGATTTGTTCTTATAAATTCAACCTTAAAATTGTTACCTATGTCTACAATATCTCCTGCTTTTATCAAATTTAAACTACAGTCGTTAAGAATCTTGTGTTCTTCTAACTTACTTTCAATTAACCCTAAAGTTAATTTTGTTCCATACACAGGAACGTTTAATTGTTTTAAAATATATGGTAAAGCTCCAATATGATCTTCATGTCCATGGGTTATAAAAAATCCTTTTACTTTATCCTTGTTCTTCTGCAAATAAGCTATGTCTGGAATTATAAGATCAATTCCAAGAAGTTCTTCATCAGGGAACGCCAATCCACAGTCTATTATTACTATCTCGTCTTCATATTCGAAAACAGTTAGATTTTTACCTATCTCTCCTAAACCACCTAAAGGTATAACTTTTATTCTACTTCTGTTTTTAATTTTATTTGTCATTTTTTCTCCTTACTTGTAACTAAGGGTATAGAGAATCGCTAGTACGCCTTTAATTAGTGATTATTTTGCGCATCTTTCCTTTCCAAATTAATCTTAAAGAAACTTTGGAAAGTAATAAACCCTCTTTTTTTATTCTTCAGCCTAGAAAAGACTATCTTTTTCTTATAATAAAATATACTCTTCCTAATATTTATCCACATTATAATTTTCAAAAGAATAAAAAATAGAACTTAGTTACTACTAAATTTTTAATATCGTTATATTTTTTTGATCCCGATCATCAATGTTACCTATTAAAGTTTTTCATCTCTAAAGTTATTTTGTCTAAGGAATTTATATCTATGTATCACTTCATATGTCTTCAAAATTTTAAAATTTCGGCTTAAAAACAGTAGAATTTTAAAAATGTTTTTTCCATGGAAGTGATGCAACTTTAATAATTTCGCAAAGATTGAAAATAAACTCAAATTATCCGCACGTTAAAGTTTCTTGTATAAATATTTTTTGCATTTATAAAAAAACTTGAATAAATATAAATCTAGAATAAATTTTAATTAACTTATATTCATTCATCTTCTTTTATAAACATCTATTTATTATATTTCCCTTTTTTTATTAAAAATATCTGGTTTTTCTAAAATCGTTCTCAATGTGATATTATCACGAGTATCATCATTCAGTCAAATTTTATTAATTTTATTCCTATAAATTTAAAGAAAATTCTAATTTATAGGTATTAATGTTCTTTTAAAATTGAATAATACGGTTCAAAAAGTAATAGTAAACTTTTTATATAACATAATTATTTCTTAGGATTAATTGGTTTTTAATGGTATAATTACAAGTAATTAAGTCAGAGTAATATAAGTATTTAAAAAGTACTACACAGGAGGAATGAAAATATCATGAATAAGTGGATAATCATTACTTTAACAGCTACTGTGTTAGGCCTAATTTTAATGTTAGTTTCATTTATAGAAATACGGAAAATATCAAAAAAATTAGATCAAATGGATGAAACAGAAATTGTTCCTGAAAATATAATGTTAAGCCTTATTAAAAATCAAAGAATAGAAGTATTAGGAATATCAATAACTGCAATATCAGGGATCATTCGTGTGTTTTTAAGATAATGTTAATATAAACATAATTATAGTTCGCAGTAGTAAAAAATGATGAAGTAATAAAAGATACTATTTAATTCATAAAATAATTAATAGAGAAGAGGTGCATTATGATAAAAATTGATGATTCCAACAGGCATTATTTAAAGAAACTTTGTTCCTGCAGGAAAGATGATATTATGCTGTTATGGTTTCTTGAAGGCAATCCCTACTGTGATGCATGGGTGGACGATGTAGTACATCCAGAAGAAGCTGTTATTATTGCAGCAGATTTTTGCTACCTTCTGGGTGAGGTAAAACACCTTGATGAAATTGAACAGACATTAGAGGAGAATGCTCGATATAAGATTATTATTCCATGTGGACTGCAGTGGGTTAAATATTTGAATGAACACCTATCCGATAAAGTTCGCTGCTACAAGAGGTATGCAATAAAGCATGAGCCCAATGTTTTTGATAAGAATAATTTAAAACAATTAATTAAGAAAGTTAATCCAGTATATGAAATTAAGCAAATTGATGATGTTATATACAAGGAAGTTCTAAGTATAGATTGGGCTGCTGATGGATGCTGTTTTTTTAGGTCATATGAGGATTTCAAGAAAAATGGTCTGGGGTATGTTATATACAAGGATAGACAACTTGTTTGCATTGCATCCTCGTATATTACATACAAAAGTACCATTGGAATAACGATAGGAACCTTGGAAGAACATAGAAGAATGGGACTTGCTGCAGCCTGTGCTGCTAGCTTAATTTTGACTTGTCTTGAGAGAGGTATTTACCCTGAATGGGAGGCAGCAAATATGAATTCAGTAAATTTGTCGGAAAAATTGGGTTACCATTTTGATAAGGAATTTGAAGTCTATTCGCTTTTATAAAAAGAATTAAGTATAAAGTTAAAATAATATATTATTAATTCGTAATTTTCTAATAAGACGACATAACTCCTCTAGGTTCTAAGAGGCGAATTTGAAAATATAAATTTAATTATGAAGTGGTTCATCTATATATATGATTAATTTCTCCCTCAATTCTTAAAATATAAATTAAGGGAAGTCAAAAGCTCCCCTTATAATAATATAAAAATGCAACAAAGCTGATTTTATTTGTTAATCTCTATAGTTGGAAATTTCAATTCTTTATACTTAACAAACTTTTCTTTTACAGTTGCTAAGTTTTCTTCTGTATAGAATCCCCCTTGTGTGTGCATTATTTCCTTTAAATGATGTTCCCTTCCTTCTACAGATGTACGATCACGACTTAATCCATCTTCTTGAATAACAAATTCCCATTTTCCTTCTTCTGTTTTTTCTAAATTTCCTCCAGCTCCACAAACCTGACATTCAACAGGAAAATGTAGTCCATCCCATTGTAGCTCTCCTAAAACTAATGCATTTGAATGGCAATGCGGACACCATCCCATACCTTCTTCACCAAGCCATCCTCTTTCTTCTACTGGTGTATTTAATGATTTCATGATATTTTGTCCCATCTCATGAGCTCTTTCAAGCATATCATCATGTAGTAAACATTGCTTTGGTGCTGGCACCCTTGTAGCTAAATACATATCCACTACCTTAAAATCATTTGTAAAACATGTTGCTTGCATACTTTCTAGTGCCATTGACTGCCACGAACGTGTAGATCCCCCAACTGCAATAAGTCCAGCAACTCTGTCTCTATGTTCAATAGCTCCAATTGATTCTAAAAATGCTGATTCATAGGCTAAATTCCTATGCATAAACTTTGAGAATGTAGCTGTTGGCATTAAATCATATGTCGGTGCTGAAACAATAATTGCATCTACATTTAGCATAATCTTCATGATTTCTTCTTTATCATCCTTTTTGCTTAATGTACATCCAACATTTTTACCACTACTCATGCCATGTGTACAAGCTGTACAGCCTGAGCACTCAATAATATTATAATTTCTTAAATTAATCATTTTAACATCTGCACCTTGCTCTTGACATGCAAGTAGCGCTTCCTTTAATAGGATTTCTGAGTTTGAATCCTTTCTTCCTGCTGTAATGCCTAACACTGTAAAAGCCATAGTATACTCTCCTCTTAAATTAACCTTATATTGATTTAGAACTGATTTTTAATCATCAGTTTTTCACTATATTAATGTAACTAAAGAGTTCCTGTATCGAAACTTAATTTATACTTGTTCGAAAATCTCGGCTTCTGGGGATTTTCGGGCATGTATAAATTAATAGTTGAGTTAGGAAATCTTCATTAAAAAATTCATATTTTCAAAGCCTCCTCTCAAAAAACAGAGGGGCTTTAAAAATATGTTTAAAGTGTAGGTAAAAGAATGATAATTAAGACAAAACAAATAATTTTGTCTTACACATTTAAATGATTTGTTATAATATTAACATGTTGAAAGTTGTGATTCATCGAAAATAAGTCTTAAATTAAGGCTAATAACTCGATAGTATTTAGACACTTTTTTAATCACCCTATAAAACAAGGAGATATTTATGAAAAAAGAAGTGGATTCATATAAGAAAAAATATGAACTTTACCATAGCCTATTTGCTGAAAGCAGCGTAGATGCAATACTTAGCAAGGCTGAAAACTTTTTAGGTAATCCTATTTTCATATTAGATACTAGTTATCGCATTATTACACGGTCAAATCTCGCAAAAGATGAAAACTCAAGTATCGAATCTAGAAATGGGGAAAATTATCTTTTATCAGGTACTATTGACTTAATGAAAAAGAACAAATGCATAGATACAATCTATAAAACAAACAATTCTTTTTTTCATAGAGCTGATGAAAACTTAATATTTTGCTCCATTAGAGTTAATGACATATCAATTGCATATATAAGCATTTTGCAAAGCAATCGAAATTTTCAAGAAGAAGATTTAGAGCTTACAAATATTTTATCCAATGTACTTTCTATCCAAATTCAGAAAGAACATCTTTTCATAAGTGATTCAGGCTTGGATGAAGAATATTACCTAATGGATTTATTAACAAATAAAATAGATAATCTCGATCATGTGGAAGAACGTCTACTACATAGTAACTTTAATTTAAACAAAAACCTACTTATAATTACAGTCCCCTTTAAACAAAAGTATGAAGACTATAGACATAACTTCGGATTAAGACAGCTAATTAATGGTTTCAAAAACATACTTGGAAATTGTATTTCTACATACTATAAAGATAAAATTATCTTCCTAATAAGTAGTGATTTAGAACAAGTGATTTGTAATAATACAAGAGAAACTCTTTTAGAATTTTTAAAGTTAAATGGTTTAAACTGCGGCATAAGCATTGTTTTTGATGACTTATTGTTTATAAAAGACTTTTACAGCCAGTCTACATACGCCTTAGAGCTATCATCAGCTATGAAAGTAGACAAGCGTATTAATTATTTTGAAGAATATGTTGAATATTACTTGTTCTTTATTGCTTCAAAACAATCTAATGATTTACAAAACATAAATTTGCAAACTTTAATTCATCCTTGGATTAAGAAACTTACTAAATTTGATGTTCAAAATAACACTGAGTTACTTAATACTCTAAAAGTTTATTTAGAAAGTAATAGAAATGCTAATGAGGCTTCAAACAGATTAAACATCCATAGAAGCACCTTCTTCTATCGCTTCAATAAGATACAGAACATACTTGATATTTCATTAGATTCCAATAACAACTTATTTAAATTAGAACTATCTTTTAAAATTGCAAATTATATTAGATTTATGAATTAAAAATATATAATACGTTCCAAATTGATAATTAAGGAAAATCATAAGAATATTTACACTTTATCGTTGATTTAGTATACTTCATACAAAGACATAATTAATTTGAGATTATAGACTTTTATTAATTAATAATGTTAGGAGTTGGTTTTATGAAAAATTTTACAAATGTTAATTCTATCAGGTGGCTTACTACCTAAATTAAATTTATAGGTATTACTCCACCTTTAGTTCTATCAAGTTATTTTAATATTGAAAGGTGGAAAATAAAGTGAATATAAAAAACATAGAAACAACAAGATTAATATTAATCCCAATAACATTGGAAGTAACTAAATCTTTAATCAGTGGAGGCAGTAAAGAAGTTGAAAAACTTGGAATTAAAATAGATGAAAACTGGCCTACTGATGATACTAAGGACATATTGCCTATTATATATGAAACATTAGAAAAGGCTAAAATACCAAGTGGTTTTGAGGCTTGGATGATTGTAAAAAAAGACAATATGCAGGTGATTGGAGACATAGGTTTTCATGGAAAGCCTGATGAAAAAGGTGAAGTTGAAGTTGGCTATGGATTAGTAGAAAATGAAAGAGGAAATGGTATTGGTTTTGAATCATTAAAGGCTATTATAGATTGGGCAATTTCTCAAAAGAGTGTCAAAGTTATTAAAGCAGAGTGTTTGATTGATAACAAGGCTTCTTCCCGGATATTAGAAAAGGTTGGAATGAAAGAAATTAATCGGGACCAGAATTTAATTTACTGGGAACTTATTAAACCAGTTTGCAAGTAATATTGAGAATTATAGGTGTTCAATCCCACCTATAATTTTTTATGGTATATTTCAATACCATATTCAAACATACCCTATTATATAAATAAAACAAAAAACTTTTATATTAGTAAAAAGTCCCTTATAAAATGCAACTTACTCTGTATCTTATAAGGGATTTCATTATACTATCTATTAAATTAATCATTTGGCTCTACATGAATCATTGCCTCACTAATATTAAAATCATTTTTTAAATTTCTTTCTATTTCTTCAGTAATTACATGAGCCTGAACTACATTTAAATCCGCATTAACACCTACAGTAGCATCTATAAGAATATTATTACCAACTGCACGAGCTCGTATCACTTTTACTTTTTCAACTCCAGACACTAATTTTATGTTCTCAGTAATATTATCCAGCTCTTCTTTACTAAAGCCATCAGTAAGATTATGAGAAGATTCTCTAAATATATCCCACCCAGTTTTAATGATTAATATGCCAACTACAACTGCAGCAAGTGGGTCAATCCATGGCAATCCAAACTGGGAGGCTATGATACCAATTGCTGTTCCAATACTAACCCAGGCATCAGAAAGATTGTCCTTAGCTGCAGCCATAAGACCGGCACTGTTTATCTTCACTGCAATTTTCTTATTATATCTATACACAACATATATGATCCCAGCACATAAAACAGCAACTGCAGCTGATATCAAATCTGGTGCCTTAGCTTTAAAATGAATAATCGACTGAACTGCATTATAAAGTACATTTAGTCCCACTGCTATCATAATCAAGGAAGCAACAAGCGAGGCTATGGTTTCTGCCCTGAAATGTCCATAAGGGTGATCTTCATCTGCTGGTATTCTTGATATTTTAAGTCCTATTAGCACAGCAACAGAAGCTATTATATCAGTTGTATTATTAATTCCATCTGCAGATAGTGCTTCTGACCCTGATATATAACCAATTCCTACTTTAATTAAAGATAGTGCAATATATGCAAGAATACTTACTCTAGCTCCTCGCTCGGCTAGTTTTAGATTGTTAAATCTTTCATCCATTAACTTCACTCCTTGACTAATAATAAATTTTATTCATTTACAACTTCAGACTCTTCAATCTTTATAACTTTTCTCTCACACACCTGTCCAAAATATGCAAATTTTACTCCAAATAAATATATAAGTACTCCTAGTATTCCTAAAAATAAAGAAATATATAAAGGTGTTAATAATGAATTTGATACAGAATTATACAAAGTTAATGTTCCAAAAAACATAAATACAATTCCTGCCACCCATTTTATATATACTTCTGGTATATGTCTGCACATCCATGCACCACCTAAAATACCTATTCCATCAGCTATAAGCATTCCTACTGTTGTTCCCATTAAGATGAATAAAGGCTGGGTATTTTCAGCAGCGATAGTTATAGTCATAAGCTGAGTTTTATCTCCCATCTCAGCTAAAAAGAATGCTATTGCAACTGTAACTATTGGCCCAAATTTTACTTTCTTATTTTCTTCATCCTCTAATTTATCCCCACGTATAGTCCAAAGACCAAAAACTAAAAAAGAAACTGCAGCTACTATTTTAACCACATTCATTGGTATCATAGTACTCAAATAACTTCCAACCGCAACTGCTAAAGCATGATTAAGAATAGTAGCTACTAAAACTCCCAAAAGTACTTGTTTCGCTTTATACTTGCTTGCCATAGCCATTGCTAAAAGCTGAGTCTTATCTCCCATTTCAGCAACTACTACTAGAAGTAAAGCTTTAATAAATGATGCCATATTTTATCTCCCCTTAATTATTATGATAGATTTTTTTAAGATGACTAAATTTCCTATCCTTTCTTTACATAATTAATTAAATTTAAAAAAATTGCTGAAGCGACCTTCTTCAGCAGATTTTTTTGCGCATCTGCATTTCCGAATGTATATGAAGAAAATCTTGCAGGCGAATAAGATTCGTTTTTTCTGTATAGCCATAAAATACTTCTAAAACCATTGAAATATCTAGGTTTATCTAGCTTAAAAATTTTATACTTTGCTATACAGAAATAAAGACCTTCAACACAACAAACATTCATCCTGTAGAAATCTTTTTTGATGTAAGAATATTTAACATCAAAAAAGACCTCTAACACAATGAATTCATTGTGTTAAAAGTCTCACTTAACTAAAATTAGTTACGATACAACCAGACCAATGGCCAGTATGTTGACTGTATCACCTTTTTCAAGGCAGTTACTCCCTTTTAACTATACTTCTTTATTTGATAAAAAAATTATATTATATTTTATTCTCTTTTGTCAATTGATATTCCAAATTTAGAAAAATAATGAAGTTATGTTCAAATTCATCATATCCTCAATAGTATCAATAACCCTTCATTTAATTGTATTTATCAAGTGATAATACATCAATGTTCTTGCAAATTAGCTAGCTATATGTTTGTTAAATATACTCTCACTATAGTTATTGTTAAAACTGCTGCTTAAACTACTATCTCTTAAAAGAACAATTTTCTATAAAACTTTAAGAATCTATCACTATTTCTAATTTTGTCAAACAAAGCATCCTGAAAATAATCTATAAAGTTTATTCCTATATTTTCAGCCAATTCTAAATTATTATAGAAAGATTCATATTCATATTTTATCAGATCAATTGTTGCTAGTATAATATAAAAATCACCGTTTTTTGAATCAAGTTCAATTGCTTTCTTAATATTTTTTTCAGCTGCTTTAATGTCTCCTAGCTTTATTTGTATATAAGCATAATTTTTATATGCAGCCGCAAAACTTTCATTTAGTTCTAAAGCTTTTAATACATCAACCAACGCCTTTTCATAATCTTTAAGTAGAATATAAGAAAAAGCTCTATCGTTAAAGCATTCACTAGAATCAAGCCTCAAAGAAATTGCTTTTGAAAAATACTCTACAGCTTCACCATACCCTCTGACTTTTAAGTATATAAATCCCATGTTCTTAAAATACAAATATTCTTTATCATTCATACTAATGGCTTTTTTGTAATCATCCAAAGCTTTCATGAAATTTTTAGTTGCAAGGTATGCCTCACCCCTACCACTATATGCTGAGGGTAAATAATCTACAGAAATATTCATATTTATGCTTTCAGAAAAATCTTTAATTGCTTTATCAAAATCTTTATTTTGTAGATATGAATATGCCCTTAGATAATACGCTAAAGGATTAAATTCATCTATTTCTATTATCTTAGTTGTATTCAAAATAACATTATTAAAATCATTTAATTTAAGATGTATACTACTTTTTAAGTAATAAGTACCAATATCAGTAGGTTCTATTTCAATTGCTTTATCAAATTCAGCCAGAGCCTTATCATATTCTCCACTACTCAAAAATTCATTTCCTTGCTTAATAAATGCATTATACTGCTCTTCTTTCGAATAGGAACTATTTTTAAAGATTACTGCTCCTATTACAAAAACACCTATTAGTACTAATATAATTAAGATATACATCCTTTACTCCAATCTTCTTGTTTTATATCATCTCAAACAAGGGTAATCTTATGTTTATTTATAAGTAAAACTTTCATAATCATAATGATATAAATTTTTTAAGCTATTTTATATGTTTATAATAACATACAAAACTGTACAAGTTCACTATAAAATTTGTGCTTTCAGTTTGATGTTTTAAATCTTAAACGTATTTATAAAGTAAATTTCATGCATTTGACTTCAATATGTTATAATCTTACATGTAATATTATGTAATAATTATATTTTATGCTAAAATAAGAAATTTAAAAAGTGGAGGTCAAAATGAGTCTAATTAGCGGAACTATTACTGATAAAAAAGGTACTCCAATGGAAGGAGTTTATGTTTCCTTAAAGGATTCTGAATTTGAAGATATGTTTTCTACTTTTACAAATGAAAATGGAGAATACTTTCTTGAAGCTGCTGATGGTTATTATCCTTATATGTACGCAGTTAGGGAGTATGCTGAGAATTATCTAGAATTTTGGTGCCAAAACATTAACCTATCTGAAAACACTGTTATCAATGCCAGTATTGATAAATTAGAAATCTATGGTTTGCACTGCTTTGAAATAAAAGGTGGATACCCAGCATTAACAATATATTTTAGACCAATGAGCCTTGTGAAACAGAAGGCAGGACAATCCAATATATGCCCTGACATTACAAGTGATTCTATTAAAATTTCTATCAACGGTAATCAATCTAAAATACTTCATTTAAATAAAGTTGAAGAATACGTTGGAAATTCTTGTATTTATGCATATCTACTTCAAGCTACTTTACCAGATAAGCTTCTACCTACGGATAAAAATCTTCTAGACGTACAGATATTAGACTTAGACTGTTTCTTTGGTCAAGCATCACTTTTCTTTTAGATTTCCCATGAAGATGCCATATCATCATATTTCACCTTGAGTAAGCATAAAAAACTCTTATAAACCATAACTAAAATAAGCAAGTAAAATGAAAGGAGAGAATATGAAAACAAAATTTATGTTAATAATAACAATTCTTCTATTCGTGATCGCAATTCCTTTTTTGTTTAATGATAATACTCATTTGATCGGAACTGTTTTATTGATCATTTCAATGATGTTAAATCTTATTAGATGGTTTGTTAATTTATGGAACGAGCGAAGATTAAAATAAGTCATCTTATTATTATATTAAAAATTATAGGTTGACAATCCAACCTATAATTTTTATTAGGCTATATCCCAACACTATATTAAAACATAGCCTTAAATTTAATCTCTATTTTATAAATCCAAGTTATTTAAAATATCTCTTAGTCCCTTCATTTCCTCTTTAGAGAAGGTAACCCCTTTACCCATCTTCTTATGTTCCCCGTCCCACTCTCTAATGTCATATTTAGCTTCTTTATCGTTCCAGCTAATAAGATTTACTTCTTTCTTCCACCCCTTAGATGATTCTGAAAGAGTTCCTAAACTTTCTTTTATCTCAAATTTAATATCTGCCATAGTGCTTTCCTCCTATACCTTCTCTTAATATTTTTTCTAGTAAATCCTTAATACCTTTTGCTATATTTAACTTTAATATTAAGATTATTGCCCCGATACGTCAACTTCTTTCATATTTGTTCTTATGCTGTACAATAGTGAATACCAAGGATATTAATGGTATAATATACAAATATACTCATATTAATAACCAGAAAACATTGTTTATCTTTGATGAAGAAATGCTTTACCCTAAAAAACAAGGTGGTGTCATAAATGAACAAATCAAGCAAAGTAAAATTTGCACAAGATCAATTGGGGATCTTATGGAATTGCTCTCCACATTTATTTAATGAAAATAAAAATGTATTCATTAAGTCTAATGATACATTTTTCAATATAATTACCTTTGGAAAAAATGCTGTTATAAAAGCAGATCCACTTATTTATGAATGGTGCATTAAAAACTTTTCAAAAACACCTGCACGCTATATTATCGACAGAGAAAATTTATTTGCCATCGAAGCTAAATTACGAGAGTTTGGAAAAATGCTTGGCGGCGAACAAGTTAGATACTTATATTTAGATAATAATAAGCCTATCCCTAAACCTTGTGATTATGAATACAGGCTATTTGATAAAGATAATATAAAAGACTTGTATGATAACAAAGATTTTAGTAACGCATTAAACTTTAGGAATGATGTTATAGCCTTTGGCGCATATAAAGAAAATCAGCTTGTTGCTTTAGCTGGTGCTGATGATACTATGGGTAAGCTATGGCAGATTGGTATAGATACTCTTCCAAAACATCGTAATAAAGGCCTTGCTGCATACCTTGTAAAAACACTAGCTGATGAAATCGAAAAGTGTGGTATGATGCCCTTTTATACTACTTGGAGCCCTAATATTGCTTCAACAACTGTTGCACTTAATACAGGCTTTTTTCCTATTTGGGTTAGTTATGTCGCGCAAGATATTTCAGAGACTTAGAAAACGAATGAACTGAAAAATAGTGCTAAAGCTGAAAGAATGATGGATTAGTATTCCTCTCATTTTAATAAACATCTATAACTAAAAATAATTATTTAGAGAGGTGAAGATTAATTGGAAAACAAAAAATTATTATTAATTTCAATTATAATGCTTTCCTTAAGCATAGTATTTGGTTCAATTTTTATAGGTTATTCAATATCAAAATCTGAAAAAACACAAATTTCAACCAGTCCTTCAATTGAAAGTAATGTTTTAAATTTATCACAGGTAGCTAAATACCTTGATATGTCTGAAGGAGAAGTTCAAGGTATTATCAATACGGAAAAAGCTGCATTAGATCAATCAAAAGTCTTTACTGGAATGATGTTTCCTTATTTCACGGTAAATGATAAACAGTATTTCTATAAAAACGAAATCGATGAATGGTTGAAAGAGGTTTCAAAAACTCACAGACAATATGATACCAAAAAAGGATGGGTTCTTCAGTAAAGCAGCTAAATAAAGGAATTATGATATTATATTATTAAGACCAGCTATTGTATATAAACAAAAAACATACTCCTTCCTGCATTATGTAAGATTGATATATCTTACTTGCAAGAAGGAGTATTTTAATATTTCAACATTAATATAAAAGCTATTTTTAAAACTTCTCTATGGTTTAAGATAAAATCAGAAAAAATGAATTTTTAAATATTATCTATTTTACTGTACCAGCCAAATCATATAACTGCTCTGAACTGCCATTTGTGCTTGATGAAGAATCTGTTGAACCGTAAGAAATAAGCTTTCCATTTTTAGTTACCCAGTTCATTATTTCACTATTTGAGTTACCTCTTCCGTTGCCATCATTAGCTAAGACATATCTTACCTCTCCACTCTTTACAAGTGATTTAAATTGATCTAAACTCATAACAACTTCATTACCTTGGAAACCGCTTAAAGAGCTAACATATAAATCAGTATTTATAGTAAGATTCTCAGCAGTATTTGAAGAAGATACGACTATTTGACTCTTTCCATTAACCTTGTGATTATTAAGGAAGTTAACTAAATCAGTCGTATTGATGCTATTACCTCCGAACCCAAAGCCGCCTCTCATGCCCATATCCATATTTCCATTGCCGTTTTGATTTTGGCTTCCTGAAAGTGTTGCTGGAAGAAGTTCCATACCAGCAGATGGGTTTGTTGAGTTAACTGCATAGAACATCGCAGCACCTGATCCAGCCAGTGGTGATACTAAAATTCCTATCACTCCTAGGGCAGCTAGAACCTTTGTAACTTTTTGTGATCCTTTTTTGAAAATGTTCATTGCTGCCAAAATTAATGCAGGTATGAAGCATAATGCAATTAGTAAAATCACTAAATATTTAACTATCTCAGAAGAATCAGTGAAGTATGAAAGCATTAGCATCTGTACTGCTCCATTTGCTAGTAAAGCTACTGGTAAAAGCCATGCTTTCCATCCTCCCTCTTTGTACATATCCCACATGTATACGAGTCCTATTCCTGTTAATGCTGCAATCGGAGCTGCCATCATTGTAAGATAATGAGGATGGAACAGTCCTGTGTTAAAGCTGAAGTATACAAATTCAGGGAAGAACCACATAAACCACATAACAATGGATTGCTTTCTTTCGTTATCAAGTTTAAACTTCAATTTTTCCTTTAAGGCTGCTGCTAAGAATCCAAAGAAAGCTAAAGGTATAAACCAAACTATTTGATCTGAAAGTATGTTTTTGGAGAATAAACGGGTAATTCCTGCTGGAGTCTGTGCTCCAAAGGTTCCTGTTAGGCCGCTTGATCCACCCATTCTTCCTCCGAAGCCACCGCCCATGTTTCCACCTTTAAAATTTCCATCTGCTCCATCTTGCCCTTTATCTCTAAAACCTTGATCTCCATTTGGTACATTACCTGATGGGGCTCCTTGACCTCCTGGTCCTCCTTGACCAAAACCTCCTGGTCCTCCACCTTGCTGACTACTGCTGCTACCAAATAAACTTCCAAGACTTACTCTTTCTGAACCATTATGGCCTATAATAAGTCCCATTTCAGTATTATTACCACTGCTTCCCACATATGGACGGCTAGCTGCTGGTATAGAATCCACTATCAATGCCCACGAGAAGGATACTGCCAAAAGTATTGCAGTTCCTGCCGCAAGATATGTAATTCTCTTTTTTATAGAAATCGTATTTGAAAGTAAATACATTATATAAATAGCAGGTAGTATCATATATGCCTGTAATGCCTTAATGTTAAATCCAATTCCTATAAGAACCATTCCTATTGCTAAGTATTTGAATTTTCCCTTTCTGGCTGCAGTTGTAAGAGCCCAGCATGCTAGTAATAAAACGAATACTAATTGATTATCAATAGTGTTATTTCTGCTTACTGCAACAAAGACAGGTGTAACAGCTAGAAATAAAGCTGAAAGCAATCCAGCAGAACTTCCAAAGGATTTCTTTACTATTATATATATAACAACAGTTGAAAGTACTCCAGCTAAGGCTTGTGGAAGAAGTATACTCCATCCGCTAAAGCCAAATATCTTTGCCGAAATAGCCTGCATCCAAAATCCAAAAGGTGGCTTATCGATAGTTACAAATCCACCTGGGTCCATGGATACAAAAAAGAAATTCTTGAAATTCAACGTCATGCTCTTTACCCCAGCTGCATAATAAGAATTAGAAGTTCCTTCTATTCCTGAATTTACGAAATTTAATAATGCAGATAAAATTACTATAGCTGCAAGAAATATGTGTTCTTTCATTACTTTAATTTTTTTCAATTTGTATAACCTCCTATATAGATTGCTAACTCTACAATTAAGTTTATATTTTTAAAGCTTCTGCTCAGAACCTACTAGAGTTTTAAAAATAATTTTAGATTTAGAGTTATCTATCCATAAATTCTTCTCAATAATCCTTAAGCAACATTGTAACAGTAAAAAACAAGAAAATTATAAAATAATTATGTAGAAATTATGTGATTTGTATCAGAATCTTATATAAGTTAATCAAAATCTTGAAAAAACTGCCACTATGTCATCATTGCAATACAAATAGATTAAAAACTATAAGACCCACTACTATGCATTTATCTATAGTAGTGGGTCACAACACCCTATGATTTATTAATTTCTTTTGTAAATATCCACTTCTTTTCTTTCATATCTCTGCCTTTAACAACAACCTTATTTCCGTTAACTTCGATATATAAGCCTTTAATATAAGGCAAGTTTTTTCTACCACCTTTGCTATTAGCATCAGGTATGACAGTATAATAAACAGCTCCAGTATGAATCATAGTAAAGGGTTGATCCACCACAACACTGCTTTCAACTAAATCTCTATGAGTATGAGAAGTGAACAGTATTGCTTCAGGATATTTCGAAAGTATTTCTTTAATTTGTTTACTTTGATTAACAGAAGCCCAGTTTTTATTTCCACTATCTAAAGGTTGATGTAAGAATACAAATATAGGTTTTCCCTTTTGATAATTTTCACCTATTTTTTCTTTAAACCAATTTAATTGTACATCCGATATATAAGCTGAAACTGAATCTAATGTTTTAGAATTACCATCCTCAGATCCTAGTGATATAAAATGATAGTTTTTTACCCAGGCATCATGATATACCTTTTTTTGTCCTGAAAACTCAAGATATCTATTTATGAAAGTTTGGACTTGTTCTGGAGAATTAACTTTTATGTTATAATCAAAAAACTCGTGATTCCCTATATTCTCAATAATTGTTTTAGGTATTAAATTCTTGTTTTCATTTAATGTTTTTTTCATTGAAGCGTATTGAGCCTCTATTCCTTGCCCAACTGTATCTCCGTTTAATACTAATGCATCCATGTTAGAATTTATTGTATTCAAATCATCAATTGCTCCTTGAAAATGTTCAATATCATCATGGACATCCCCAAGCACTGCAAAGGCAAGATCTGCATTAGAAACTGGTGCTACAGCTGTTTTATCAGTGTGTTTATTTTCATTTACATATTCGGTAACGATTACACCAGCAATAATTAATATAATTGCAACAACAATTATTCGAATCTTCTTCATTTTAATCACCTCTCTAAAATGCATAGTACTTTATTAAACTAAAGTTAACACGTGTGTAGTGTTACTTATTATTTTTCACATTATTGTAATAAATTATAATCGATTTCTTTATTAAGTTAAATATATAATATATAAAAACCAACAAAGTGATTAAAACTTCTAGCTTTAGCTAATACGAAGTTCCTATAATTTTCTATGAGAAAAAGAGCCCAATTACCAAAATTAACTGAACTCATTTTAAAATGCATTAATTTTTTATATTTCTCTTATGCCTTATCCTAATGCGTTTTAAGAGGATCATAATTTAAGATTACATCAAAAACTAAAGAACCATCAGTATTTACTTTACTAACTGCCACTTTTATGTTTGTGAAGTCATTTGAATGAAGTTTATCACAAACGATATACTGCCTCTTTTCATTATTCTTATCGTAGTGATATAAATATAAGGTTTTAGTTTCATTATTATTTTGATAACATTTCTTAAATTCCTCAAATCCAAACTTCGAAGGATTCTTCAATATACTTTTATTGAAAAATGTTCTGTTGCAGATACTAGTTGTATTTGTTTGTCCACTCTTTATTTTCTTAATTCTAGTGTCCATTTTATGATAATCATCCAGTGTAAAAAATATATTTTCTAAATCCTCATTGGTTTTATTTTCAACATATAAAATTGGTCCCATCTGTATTGCTGACATAATACTTCCTCCTAAATAACATTTATATATAATGTTATGAAAAGAAAGTTTGATAAATATATAAATTTAAACTTTTTTTACACGGTTCCCTTTGCTTTTAGTTTATATTTTCCTTATATATTCAAAGTTAGCACTTTTTATTCCGTCTATGATATTGTTGTGATAAAATTTAATAAATTGATTTTTAGTTTAATATAGAACATCTTTAATATAAACTTTAGGAGGAAAATATAATGCCGCCTTATAATTCTCGATATTTATTGATTTTACTAATACCTATTCTTTTTTTAATTACAATGCTGATTTATGCTTTATTTATAGGAAAACTTAGCGATTCACTTATACAAACAAAGAAAAATTATTCCATGAATAAAGAAGTCACTTTTCAAAAACATATTCAATTTTATATCTTATCAAGGATAGTTTTAATTCTAATTCTAATATCTGCATTTATATATAAAATAAAATCAGATTCAGATTCTCAATCCTTATTTATATGTATTATTTTGATTCCATTAATCATTTATCTTTGTACTTATTGTTTCTTAATTTATAAGGATACTCAAAATTTAATTTCTTCTAAAGGAACTGTTACACAAATAGATACGGAGTCTTTTGATCTAAAATCCCCATATAATAGAAGAACTATACCAATATTCCAAAGAGCCGTAACTGTAGAGTTAGAGAATAACAAAGCAACTCTTTTAAAATCAAGCATTGCTTTATTATCAATTGGTGACAATATTGAAGTATGTTATACTGAAAAACTAAGATTTATATACAAGGTAAGAAAATTGACTTAATTTATATACTTAATTAATACTCCAAACCTTCAATAAACTCTATTACTTCTCTGCTATTACCTCTAAATATTATATTTCTATTAGCTTTATCTAAGGAATGCTTATACATTGGGTCGTAATAGTTGGTTAAAAATAATTCTATCCAATTTCTGTGTTTATCTATGTCATTTGTATCCTTTTGTGTTTTAAAGGCAAGTTTAAGCTCTTCAACTATTACCTTCATCCTGTCTCCACCAAGCTTACCTTTAACTCTTTCCATGCTAGCTACCATATCCTCTAACCATGCTTCTAATCCCAAATCCATATCTTTTAGCGCTTCAATATGTTCTCTTTGACCGTTTACCACATATTCTTCCAATATGTTATAAACTCTTTCTTCTACAGTAGCATCTAAAAATATTACATCTCCACTTTGAAAATAACTATAAAAATCCTTTGGTATAAAGCTCTTCCCAATGTTTTTACTTTCATCCTCTAAAATCATATATTTAAAATTCTTATCTCCATGCTTTATTACACTATAAGCTAAGTTGTTTTCAAAATTTATTTGTGTTGGCTGTGGCGTCACAAAATGCCCAAAGGTAGATCCTCTATGATGTGCGATTCCTTCTAAATCAATAGAATTCTTAATCTTATTTAATAATATAGTTTTCCCAGAACCTGTATACCCCGTTAAAACTAAAGGGGTTGCTTTTATGTTTTCAGGCTCTAAGGAGTCTATAAGATAATTACGAAAAGCCTTATATCCACCGTCAAGCTTTATCATATCTTGACCTGTTGCTTCATATATCCAATTCTGAGCTATAGTTGAACGAGAGCCCCCTCTAAAACAATATATCATGGTATTTGGATCTTCCTTAAACTTTTTGACCCATGAGGTTACTCTATTTTCCTTTATGTCTCCAGATACAAGCTTATAACCTAATTTAGTTGCTTCATCATTTCCTTTTTCCTTATAACAAATACCTATGATATGCCTTTCTTCATTAGACAATATAGGTAAATTTATTGAGTTCAACATTGCTCCTTTTTCATATTCAATTGGAGCTCTCACATCTATTAACTTTGTATCATTCAATACTATACTTTTAAAATCATTTGTTACACTTAATTTTTTCATTTCTGTTCCTTCTATTTTATCTTTCTAATGTTTTTCTAAAGATGTGCCACTTTAATTCAAAAACTATTTTCAAAACTCCTCTGGGTTCTGAAAGGAGAACTTGAAAATATATATTTTACTATGAAATGGTACCTCCATAACAATTATAAATTACTGCAGAAAATTATACAAATTTACATATTTTATGACAAAACTTACATCTTCCAGTTCTGTGAATAAAGCCATAAGAAATTTAAACCTTCTCTAATTCAAGTTTTACATACTCACAACTTTAAATTCCACATTTAACCTACTGAAATTACTAATTTTCATTTATAATGATTAATATAAACTTATTTTGATTATAGACAATTCCTTGAAATTTTATAATGATAAAAAACTATTGAATTGATATAAATTACTGGAGGTTAACATAATGGACAATAACATAAAACTAACTTCACTTACTAAAACTTCAGGTTGCGCTGCTAAAATAGGACCTAGCGTTTTAGATTCTGTTCTTAAAAACTTACCTAAATTTGAGGATTCAAACCTACTGGTAGGCTTTGATAAAAAAGATGATGCCCTTGTATATAAAGTATCTGATGATAAAGTAGTAATACAAACTGTTGATTTCTTCCCACCAATGGTAGATGATCCTTATACTTTTGGACAAATAGCAGCTACTAATGCTTTGAGTGATGTATATGCAATGGGAGGAAGCCCAGCTATTGCAATGAATTTATTATGCTTTCCATCTTGCTTAGATCCATCAATAATGCACGATATCTTAGCAGGTGGATATAGTAAGGTTCAAGAAGCAGGTGCAATTATTGCTGGAGGACATACAATAGCAGACCCTACTCCTAAATATGGACTTTGCGTTACTGGATTTGCTCATCCAAGTGAAATACTTACTAATAGCAACGCTAAAACCGGCGATGTACTTGTTTTAACTAAGCCACTTGGCATTGGTATTTTAAATACTGCTGCAAAAGCTGAGCTATTAACTCTTAACGAGATAAAAGAAGTTACTAAAATAATGATTGAATTAAATAAGTATGCTAAGGAAGCCTTCTCAAATTTAAAAGTGAATTCATGCACTGATATTACAGGCTTTAGCTTAATTGGTCATGGCTATGAGATGGCAAGTGGAAGCGACAAAACCATTGAAATATTTAGTGATAAGGTACCAATGCTTCCAAAAGCTTTAGAATATGCATCCATGGGAATTATTCCAGAAGGAATGTACAATAACCAAGATTATTTAAAGAATATATTCAGCACTGCAACTAAGGTTTCTCAAGAAATGCACGATGTACTGCTTGATCCTCAAACTTCTGGAGGTCTACTGTTATCTATGCCAGAGAAAGATGCTAAAGAATACTTGTCTAGAATGGAATGCTACACTCCATGGGCAAGAATTATTGGTCAGGTAACTGATAAGAAAGACTATTCTATTGTTGTAAAATAAGGTTGTATCCAAATTCAGCTTTAGAGGTAAACAGAGTCTTTATTTTAGAGGACTGAATCAGAAAATATTCAACTTAATAATATAAAGAAAAGGTATGCTTAATTTAGCATACCTTTATTTTTTACTCTACTACATCCATAATCATCTTTTTGCAGTCCTTACAATAATAAGCTTCTATCTTATTTAAATCTTCATAGTTTCTCATTACTACACCACTAGCAAAGGCATTAAAAAATACCCCTTTATCCTTCGATTCCTCAATCCATTTTAAAGAACCTTCTCTTGTATATATGAACCCTTTTTTAGACTCTTTATGACAATAAGGACATTCCATTTCATTACCCCATTCCCTATTTTAGGTTATAAATATGAGCAGTGACCACTTATTTTGCTGTACCACTACTCACTAAGACTAACTTATTATAATGTAATCACCTTGCCAGCTGACTTCATAACTTCAAGAATCGCATACATATTGCTTACTTGTCCTACAGTAACCTTTTCTTTAAGTTCATAGAAATCAAGGCATGCTCCACAAATTAAAAGCTCAACTCCTGCTTCTTCTAGTTTCTTTAAGTGCTCAGCCGCCTGATCATTTAATGTTGGAACCTTTACTCCATCATTCATAAATAATACTGCCTTTGGATAATCCTCAGATTCTGATACTGTGTAGAAGAACATCTTCATCAAAGATTGTCCAAGTTCTTCATTTCCAATCCCAATTGTGCTTTTATTTACAAAAACGCACCAGTCTCCAAGAGGTTTTCTATTTTCAACTTTTGCAATTATCTCTTCACATTCTTCACAGCCATTAGAAAACTTTACATTAAAGTCTCCATTAGCCTCTTCAACATTAACCTCAAAGCCTTGGCTATTAGCAAACTTTCTTAGGTTTTCTACAGCTATTTTATTGTCAACTTGAACTGTAAAGAACTTTCCGCCTTGTTCAATTTCCTTCTTTGCCATCATTACAGGCATAGGACAATTCTTTCCTCTTGCATCTATGTTTCTACTCATCTTAATCACCTTTCAAGAAAATTAATTTTACATTAATTATACACTATAATATTAAATAAATTAAACAGCCAAGGGTGTCCTATGTACAAAAATCATTTTATATTCTCTCGCATATACTCTTTAGTTTTTTTCACTATATCAACAATATCATAATAAGCCTTCAAAGTACCATTAGTGACTATTGGACGGCCAAATGACACCAATCCAAGTACTCTGGAGCTAAAACCACCAATTCTCATAATATTATTCACAGAAGGAGAAGTGTTTGCCAAAAAAAGCCCCTCCATATCACCATTAAGCTCTTTATACAAATCTGAAATAGCAGGTATGACTAATTTCCCCCAATGTCTGCGACATAAAGTATAAACCTTCGAATCAAATTCATCTCTGCCAATATATATGAGCTTTCCTAAATCATTCTTTGTTATATTATCAAAAGTATCAATAGATAACAGCTCCTCTTTTAGCGGTAATATATCCATAGGAAGTTTGTTAATATGTATATTTGCTGCCACAGCTGAGGAATGGCATCCCCCGACATCATGATAAATTACGATCATGGATTTCACCTCCATACATAACTCATAGAAATTGCAAAAATAATCATACTTTTCATAACTGATACATCCTTATTATCCCTAAAAATAAGGTTTGTATGTAAAATCCTGCCTATATAAATATATAAAATTTAAAATTCCCTTTTATAGTGAAAAATAAGTTCCCCGATTTATAACACTAATACTATGCCATAAATCAGGGAACCTAAAAACCTATTTATTCACTATTTCATTTAAGCTTTCAAATGTATGCTCAATTATTTCAGCGCAGCTAACACCATTCTTTTTTAATTCCTTACAAGTCTCTGCTCCGTACTTTTCACGTACACCCTTCATTAGTTGGTTTGTAAGGGCTCTTGCTTCATTTTGTTCTGTATTACTTTCTCTACCTCTTAAAGATCCTATAATAACAGCTGCAGCTCCTACAGCTCCACAAACACTTCCTACTGTAAACCCTGTCCCCATACCGCTTCCAAGCCCTACAGGAATATTTGTATTATTTTTCTCATTGTAAGCCTTTATCACTGCTTCTCCACATGTAAATCCTTGTTTATGATATTCTGATGCTTTATTCATATTAAATTCCTCCTATAGATGTACTACTTCATACTTAATATTTTATATAATAATTTTTAATTATAAGCCCTACTGTTCTGTAAACTTTCTCGCACTTTTTATAGATTATCACCTTTATCACACTTCATCAACTTATCTTTTTAAACTGCCAGTATATCCACCTGTACCACCTGATACATTGATAACTTTAAAACCATTTTTATTTAAAACATTGCAAACTCTTGAGCTTCTAGCGCCAGACTGGCAGATAATATGATATTCCTTCGACTTATCAAGAAGTTTATCTGCATCGGCAATAATTTTATTCACTGGTATATTTTTAGCAGAAGGTAGATGCCCATTTTTATATTCATAAGGTTCCCTAACATCAATAAGATTTATCTTTCCTAAAAGTTCCCCTAATTCATTTGCCTTCACGGACTTAATACTGTTTTTAAACAAGAAATCAAACATTTCCATACCTCCAAGAGATTTAATAACTGCATTTATATATTAGCATATTCTTATATGCTTATGTTATTCTTGTTTTTATAAAATGTCAATACTTATGGATAAACTATTTAAAAACTAATGGTATTTAACTTAATTTGTAGCTTTTATTTGGAACTGATCTATTTATATTTAATAAACTAAAACAAAAAAGCCCAGCTGTAAACCATTAGCTGGACTCATATCCTGAATGCATGTTCCCTTTAATTTATTTAAGTAATTGCTTCTTCTTTGACGCATACTCTTCTTCATTTATTTCACCTTTAGCAAATCTCTCATTTAAAATATCCATTGCATTAGATGAATTTTTATTAGCAGTCAAATTTAAATTTTTTGAGGTCACTGCCTTAAATACAAAGTAGATTACTAGTAAAAATATTATAAGCATTGGTATCATCATAAAAAAACTTGGCCCTCCATAACCTCTAAATCCACCAAATCCATTGCAAAACATATAAAATTCCTCCTTTATTATAGATGAACCACTTCATTATTAAACTTATATTTTCGGATTAAAGTGTTTCATCTTTATTAGGTTTTAACAATTGATCTTAAAACTCTAACTTTTCTTTAATTGTAGTACTTAATTATGGAGAGATTATGGAGAATTTAATTCTTTGTTGCAACGATTTTATAAAAGCCATAACAACTTCTATATTAGTAGTATCAAAAAAACGCTCACCATCAATATCTAAGCAGCATTTGATTTCTTCATAATTCCTCCACACTTGATTTGTACAATTAATTTTGTATATAGAGCTATATTTCTATTTTTACTAAATAAAACTGTTATAATATAATTTAAACTATAAGGGGTACTCCTATTTATGAACTATTTTTAAAATAGGTGCAACGTATAATAAATTCAAAGTACTTAAAATTAGAGGTGGCCATTTTGAATAGTGATTTTAAAATACTAGTAGTTGATGATGAACAAAAAATATTGGATGTAGTAAAAGCTTATTTGGAGAAGGAAAACTATGAAGTAACTACTGCTTTAGATGGAGAAGGAGCTTTAAATATATTTACCAAGGATGCCTTTCACCTTGTAATTCTAGATTTAATGTTACCTAAAATTACTGGCGAAGATGTATGCCATAAAATAAGAGCTATTTCTAGTGTCCCTATTATTATGCTTACTGCAAAAGCTGATGAGGATGAGCGAATAGAGGGTATATCTATCGGTGCTGATGACTACATAACTAAACCCTTCAGTGTTCGTGAGCTAGTTGTAAGAGTTAGAGCACTTCTAAGAAGATCATATAAGGATACTATTCCACTAGCTGATGTTTTAACCTTTAATAATGGAGATTTAGAGGTAGATATAAAAAAACTACTGGTTAAAAAGCAAGGAAAAACTGTAAGTTTAACAACCAACGAGTTCAAAGTTTTAATAGTATTAATTACAAATCCAGGCCAAGTATTTTCAAGGGAACAGCTAGTAGATAAAGCTTTCGGCATTGATTATGAGGGTTTTGATAGAACAATAGATACTTATATTAAAAATATCCGTCAAAAAATTGAAGACAATCATAAAGATCCTAAATATATCACAACTATTTATGGCATGGGATATAAATTTATTCCAAACTCAAATGAGGTGAAATAATGAAAATATCCTTAAGGAAAAAATTATCTATCGCTATCCTAATAGCAATTTTAGGCTCAATTGCTTTAACAAGTTTTATATCAAATTATACAGTAAATAAAAAGTTTAAAGAATATCTAATTGATGAACATAAATCTAAAGAGAATGATGTAATAAAACTAATTGAAGACTTATATGCTAAACAAAACAGTTTCACAAATACAGATAAAGATGAAATTCAAAGATATGCAGAGCTGCAAAAACTATATATTGAAGTAAGAGATCTCAATAATACTACCTTATACTCTTCAGGTAATGATTATTTACAACAAAAAAATGGTATGGGAAATATGATGATGGGTTCTATGATGAGGAACTTTTCCGGAATGAACTTAGGTCAATATACAGAAGATAAATATCCTTTATCTATTAATAGCAAAAATGTTGGTACTATTATTATTGGATATTTTGGAACATCGTATCTATCTTCAGGTTCTGTTACCTTTATGAGCACCTTAAATCATTCTTTTTTATTATCCGCTGTTATAGCTTTAATTTTTGGATTATTAATCAGTATAATAATTTCAAAAGGCATTTCAAAGCCCATTATCAACATAACTAAAACAGCAAATACCATGAGAACTGGTAATCTTGAGGTCAGATCCTTAGTTAACACTACCACTAAGGAAATAGATGAGCTTTCTAATTCTATAAATTACCTAGCTGAAACTTTAAATGATCAAGAAATGCTTAGAAAAAGAATGACCTCAGATATTGCACATGAACTAAGAACTCCTTTAACAACTCTCAAAACTCATATCGAGGCATTTATAGACGGTATATGGGAACCAACTACAGAAAGATTCGAATCTTTTTATGAAGAAATAGAAAGGCTAACTAAGCTTGTAGATAATCTTCGTAACTTAGCTAAACTAGAGCAAACAGACCTTAATTTAAATAAAAGTACAGTAAATATATCTAATGAATTAGAAAAAATAATAGACTCTTTTAAGCCTCTTTATATAAAAGAAAATTATGAACTAAAAGGGATAATTACACAAGATATAATTACCATGCTTGATAAAGATAAATTCAAGCAAATAATAACTAACCTACTTTCAAATTCCTATAGATATTTAAAAGAAAACGGCAGAGTTGCTGTAACTTTAAATAAAGAAAACCAAAATATAATTATCAAGGTTATTGATACTGGAATCGGTATTCCTGAAAAAGATTTACCCTATATTTTTGAACGATTTTATAGAAGTGATATATCTCGTAATGCAAACACCGGTGGCTCAGGTATAGGACTTACTATAACCAAAGCTCTTGTAGAAGCTCATGGGGGAAAAATATCTGTCCAAAGTAAAGAAAATGAAGGAACTACATTTACTATCTATCTTCCAGCTTAAGTTTTTTTATAACTACTATCTTATCAGTCAACTTCTGTTTGATAGATGCTACAGTGCTTATTCCATGACCCTTAATAATTGTATGAAGATATTTACTCTAGAATATCACAAGTAAGTATGACTTACAGTAAATTAGACATCAGTAGTCACAAGTAACCACTTCAGTACAGGTTAAAAGATAAATGAATGATTCTAATTAAGACGCTATTATAATATAAGAATAAAAAGCTCCTAATTGAGGAAAATAACATTATATTGCTTCAATATAGGAGATAACAAACTTATGTATACATTAATTAGAGTAATAATGAGCATAATATGGATTTCTCTTGCTTATAAATTTGCAGATTGGAAAAATTGGAAAATATACTATCCGACCTTACTTTTCTATGGCATGGGAGATTTAATTTATAATGTGGCCTTTAAAGATAACCTCTTATGGAAATTTGAAGTAGATTATTTAGTACCATCTATAAATGGATTATTTATTTACTTTGCAATATTTGTACCCATTATTTTGTTGTACTTATCTAAATTCCCAAAACAGTTTATTTATCAAGTTGGATATATACTGCTTTGGATAGGAATTTTTACATCAATAGAATTATTTACGACATCAATAGGTATGCAGAAGAATTATAATAATTGGAATATATGGTGGTCTGTACTTCACAATGTAATTATGTTCCCGATTATAATATTACATCACAAGAAACACTATGTCCTATCTTGGAGTACGGCTTTAATCTTTCTTGTGTTTATAATGAATATTTTTAAAGTGCCCATTTTCTTGAGCAAATGATGTATAATCATTATTCTATATTTAATTGGGGATTTTCTTAAATTACGAGAAAAGTCCGGCAAATAAACTTGCTGGACTTTTTAATATAACATAATATACATGTGCATTATGTTATAAGAATTATTTTTTATAAGTCTTTATAAAATTTCTCTTGATAAAATTTATGATCCGTCTTTATACTTTACCTATTGTTTTTCATCATAGAATTGTGCATATTAACCATATTATTTCTATCTACAGAACGCATCATCTGCCCCATATTCTTAAAGCCATTTTGCTCCATTAAATCAGTCATCTTCTTATATTGCTCATCAGTAAGATTATTCATCAATGTACTCATTGCATTATAATCCTTACTTTCCATAGCCTTTGCAGCATCCTCAAACCCATTACTTCTCATTAAATCTATCATTTTGTTATAATTTTCACTTCTATTTGTAGTATTCTGATACATCATAGAACCCCTAGTCCCAGATTTAGTTGTATTATCATTTCCCTTTGCATAAACAACAGTCATTGCTCCAATAGTTAATATAGCAGTAATCATAATAACCAATACTTTTTTCTTCATTTTAATCTCCTCCTCATTTACTTACTTTTTACTATGAGTACATAGTAAACCATAATTGTGGGGGAATTATGAGTTTGGCCTAAAGCTTAATGCCTCATCTTTTGATTTTTAGTCATTTCACTAAACACTCCACAAAAAATTTTATTATTATTTTCCCAAACTTTTTCACTACAGCATATATACTAATTGAAAGCTGAAGACACAAGGCTTTAAGCTTCAAAACTACATTTTAAAGGAGGAAAATATTATGGCAGTAAGTAAACTTTTAGACTCAACTTCATTTTCAATCGAGGTTGAAAGCGGAACCGACAAAACAGGTGCAAAGATCTACAAAAAGAAGAATTTCTCTGGAATAAAAAAGAGTGCAACACCTGAAAATGTATTTGCAGTTGCCGATGCTATCAAAGCTGTTTTAAGTGCTGGTACTAGAGACTATTACTTAAACGAAGCATCAAAAATAGTAAATGCATAGTAAATAAACAACAAAATCTAGTTAATTGAAAGGAGAAAAAAACATGGAATACACATTATCTTTAACCTTCATTAATACCGCTGGGGACAAGGCCTCACTAAGTATAGCAGGTGTTAAGCCTGATATAACAAAAGCCGAGGTAAATGCACTTATGGACACCATCATAGCTAAAGATGTATTTGAAAACAAAGGTGTTTCTTTAGCTTCAAAGTACGGTGCACAGCTTTCTCAAAGACAGACTACTAAGTTTGATCTTTAATCAGAAGTTTCATAACATGGATATTTAACTAAAAAGCCTAAAACTTAATTACAGCAAATATACTATACCCCATAGAGTAGATACTTTTAGAAGGTCTATTCTATGGGATATTTTTTTATTCTTTTGAAGTTATAATTCAATAAAACAAATAAATTGTAAGTTACTCTTAATTTCTGTCCAAAACATTTACATAAGACCAATTGTAGTTTGAATATTTTCAGAATCTTAAAAAACTATCCATTGACTAGGTAAAAACCAAGTGTTATTATTTTACATATACAGTATATACACAATAGACTGTAATAACTCAAATGATACAGAGGTGAACATTATTGACTATAATAATCAAAAACTCCTCCGGAATTCCGATTTATGAGCAAATCAAAGAACAGGTCAAAGAGTCTATTCTGAACGATGAGATAAATGAAGGCGATATATTGCCTTCAATTCGTCAACTGGCTGCGGATTTGAAGGTCAGCGTCATTACTACTACAAGAGCATACACAGAACTTGAGCAAGAAGGCTATATAATTAATGTACAAGGCAAGGGGTGTTATGTTGCTCCAAAAGACAGTGAGCTGATACGAGAACAACTTCTCCGCAGAATTGAGGATGGCTTCAATGCTGCGATAAATGCAGCTCGGATTGCAAAACTATCACGGGAAGAATTACAAAAACTATTTGAATTTACATTGGAGGGAAATCAATATGAGTAATGCTTTGGAAGTACTTAATCTCCATAAAACTTACAACGATTTCACGCTAGATTCAGTGTCTTTTTCATTGCCCACCGGATACATTATGGGATTTGTGGGCCAAAACGGTGCAGGTAAAACCACTACCATCCGATGCATCCTTAACATGGCTTCAAAAGATGGCGGTGAGATCAATATCTTTGGGTTAGACAATGTGCGGGATGAACTGGCAGTCAAGCAGAAACTGGCTGTTGTGTTTGACGAGACCTTCTTTGTGGACACATGGCGTATAAAAGATGTAGAAAAAGCCATCCAAGGTTTTTACAGCGGATGGGATAGCAACTTATACTGGGAATACATCAAAAGATTTAAACTGTCACCTAAAAAACAGGTGAAAGATCTATCCCGGGGCATGAAGATGAAGCTGATGCTAGCGGTAGCCATGTCTCATGATGCAAAGTTACTAATCCTAGACGAACCAACTAGCGGTCTTGATCCAGTAGCCCGTGATGAATTTCTTGAAATTTTGCGAGAGTATATCGCTGACGGAGAAAAGAGTGTATTTTTCTCTACACATATTACCTCAGATTTGGAGCACATCGCGGATTATATAACTCTAATTGACAACGGCAGGATTTTCTACACTGGTACCATGGACGACTTGCTTGAACATTTTTCTATCATCAAGGGAAGCAAAACCGATTTGACCTCTGACATTAAAAAGAAAATCATCGGCTTATCAGTTACATCCACCGGCTTTACCGGGATGATTCCGGTGTCAGAGCTTAAAGGGCTGCCAAGAAGTATAGTAATTGAACCACCTACCATTGATGAAATTCTGATTTACATCAGCAAAGGGGGAACATCACATGAATAGAATTATAAATGCCTTAAAGCTAGACTTCTTTGCAGGCAAGTCCACTTTACAATTAACTGCCATTTTGCTAATTCCAGCAACCTTAATCGGCATGATATCAAAGGGACCTATCTATACGATGATATTCACTATGGTATTTGCGGTTACTTCAAGCGGAACTATTTTCTCCATACATGAGAAAAACCATAGTGACAAGCTCTATGGCATTCTTCCACTGAAAAAGTCTGAAATGATCATTGCCAGATACCTATTCGCACTGATTATAGGCACAGTCTATGCCGTAATTTCCGGAATACTAGGCTTGGTAATGTCTCAGGTTATGGACACAAGATTGGATTCCTTCACCTTTTGGTCTACGCTCATGTTGGCGTTTATCTATTTCTGTTTCGCAGCCAGTATTTCCTACCCAATCTACCTGAAGTTCTCCTTCGCGAAAGCCTATATCTTCACGATGCTACCTATGTATGTAATCGCGGTGGTGATCTTATTTATGACGAAAAAGACCAATTTCATAAGCGATCTTGACAAAGTCATAAGATTTTTCACAGATAATCCGGCTTTGATCCCAATCTTCGGCATTCTGATTGGACTTCTACTGCTTACGATCTCTGGGGTTATTGCTAACCTAATCTACACAAGGAAAGAACTTTGACATTAATACAAATTTTTTAAGGAGGATCATTTCATGAATAGAAGTTTACTTATTCCCCTTATACTTGGTATTATTATCATCTTCCACGTGATTAGACTCACCATAAGATCATCTACACATCACTTTAGCTGCTCAGAATGCGGCGAGAACTTTCAAGTGAGTTTTTTCAATTATACGTTCACTGCTCATAGCCTAGATGGAAAATGTAGTGTTAAATGTCCAAAGTGCGGAAAAACCAATATGCTGAAGCCACTAAAAGGCAAAAAGTAGCCTAGTAATTGCAGAAAAGCATAAACAGTTTCAAATGTAGCTTCAGATATATCTTTTTCTAAAACATTATCCATCTTTCTATATCATTTTCTCTATAATCTCTATTTTTCTTATTTCTAAATTTAAGTAGCTCAATGTAAATTTCATGAACAGGTAAAGAGGTTTAATAATAATTTATATAGTAAGTGAAAATTTAGGAGAAAAATATGAAAACTAGTATAATCATACTAACTTATAATAAGCTTGAACATACAAAACAATGTATAGAAAGTATTAGAGAATTTACAGAGAAAGATTCATATGAATTAATAGTTGTAGACAACAATTCAACTGACGAAACACCTCAGTGGTTAAAAGATCAAAAAGACATAAAAACAATATTTAATGAAGATAATAAGGGATTTCCCAAAGGGTGTAACCAAGGAATAGAGATAGCAACAGGAGATAATATATTACTTCTTAATAATGATACTGTAGTGACAAAAAATTGGCTTGAGAATTTGATCACTGCTTTATATAGTGATGAAAGTGTAGGCGCAGTTGGTCCTGTTACTAATAACTGTTCTAATGCTCAAAGCATAGCTGTACCTTACAATAACTTAGAAGAAATGAAAGTATTTGCGGAAGAATATAATAAATCAAATAGTGAAAACTGGGAGCATAGACTTATATTAATAGGATTTTGTTTACTTATAAAAAAAGATGTTGTAGATAAGATAGGTCTTTTAGATGAAAGGTTTTCGCCAGGAAATTATGAAGATGATGACTATTGCTTTAGGATTACTGATGCAGGATACAAACTAATTTTATGTAAAGATACCTTTATTCATCACTATGGAAGTGTAAGCTTTGGTGCAGATTTACTTGCTTTTAATTATTTAATGGTTACTAATGGTATTAAATTTAAAGATAAATGGGGCTTTGATATAGGATATTCCTGTGGAGTTAACAATAACATTATAAGCTTAATGGATTCACCAAAAGATAAGGCGATAAATGTATTAGAGGTTGGATGTGCTTGTGGAGCTACCTTAATAAGAATAAAAGATATTTATAAAAACGCTAATATATATGGGATCGAGTATAATTTAAATGCCGCAAAAATAGCCGCAAAAAATGCCAAAATACTAGGGTATAATATAGAAACTGATAAAATTGAATGCGAAGAGGATTTTTTTGATTATATTATATTTGGAGATGTACTAGAGCACTTGTATGACCCTTCCAAGGTACTATTAGATTTAAAGAAGTTTCTAAAAAAAGATGGCTATATATTAGCTAGTATACCGAATGTTATGCATTATAGTGTTATAAGAGGGCTTTTAAATGGAAACTGGACTTACGAAGATTCTGGATTACTTGATAGAACCCATTTAAGATTCTTTACTTATAATGAAATCAGAAGAATGTTTATTAGTACGGGATATGTTGATAGATATTGTCTAATGGTATATATAGGAAAAGGACCTCAAGATGATGAATTTATTAATAAAATATCAGAATTAATTGATGATAGCCTAAAATGGCAGTTAGATGCATATCAATATATTTTCAAAGCTCAAAGAATAAACTAAAAAGAGTTTTATTTTTAGTTAATAGATAATATATGTGTATAAAATACATATATATTATCTATTTCTTTATTCTTTCACAATCTTCTCTATCTTCTTATTATGTTCTTGCATCTTGCCACAGAAAATATCGTTTCATATTACTTCTAGAAATCAAAACACAAGCATTTTTCTTGCTTTTTTGTAAATTTTGTTTCCTATGATAAAAAACAAATAAAAAAATATCCATATTTCAAAAACATTGCATTGAAAAATCTTAAAAAAATTACGCCTAATCATGAAATAGATCAATACCTAAATTAAAAGCCTGAAGCAAACTACTTCAGGCTTTCCTCAATTTTATTTCTATCCTGCTCAGAATAAATCATATACTATCGCCGCCATCCTCTCATATGTTTTATGCTGATATTATTATTGGGTTCATTATCACCTTTTTTGAAGACTTTAACATTTGTAATTCATCATACTCACTATCTGTCTCTTTAAGTTCCTCCACAACTGTTCCATCAATTATAAATCCCATTCTTTTGAATAATGCAATTGCCTTAGTATTATCTGCTCTTACACGTAAATAAAGAGTATGAATTTTATTTGCTTTACACCAATTATTTAAAGATAGACAAGCAGTGTGTATTCTTAAATCAGATGATCTTTGCAGTTCAATTTGGTATGTTAAAGCTATTATTATCTGTTATAGATTTACCTCCTTTTAAATATTAGTGGTTGGTGAAGCTACTAATATTTGGGAAGGAGGTATTATTTTTTTATGATTATAGTTATAAGTTCTTTTGATTGACAGGTATAACCTGTGGTATCTATTAATACAAGAAATGAATTTCACTTTTTTCTAAATTACATGTATCAAAATGAATACGAATTGCTAGCTTGAAGTGTAGTACGAAAAAGGTTGACTTTTTGTGTCCAAAACATTGAAATAAGAGCATACCTTCATGAATCTATAGAAATTGTATGCCTTTTGAATTATTATATTCGTAAGCAAATAATTTATCTTGATTTTCATCTATTGCCTTTAATTCGTCTTCTATCTTTTCATAAATTCTATTTTCAATAAACTCTTTCTTAACATTAACGATAAATCTCGTATCACAAAACAAGTGTGATAACGTAACTAGAAGCCCACCAATATCAAGATTTTTAGGATTTTTCGTTACAGCAGATAATATTAAATTACTAGTAGTTGCTATTGTATTTGATATTAATAATATTTTCCTTGTACGTACCTCAAACATATCCTTAGTTCCATCTTTATCAGCATCATAATACAAAGAATGAACTAATCCTATAATTATATCAATTAACATAGAAATTGCTGCCGAGGTTCCTATTACTTTTAAATCTCGACTTAGACATAGAGCATCATACTGACTTTTGTATAGATTTCCTGCTAACTTCGGAGCAATTGTTTCTAAAATAGGAACTGGAAGACCTGCCTTAGTAAATTCGTCAGACTTCAAATGAATTTTTTCCGCAGCAAGAGCTGCTGGTAAATTCAATGTACCCGCTTTTACTTTTTCTATTGTTCTATCAAATAAGTCAATTAACGAAACTCTTTCTGGAGTTATTCTAATTGGATCACGTGCGCCTTGGTATGTTGCAAAAGTATCCATTGTAATAGTATCTGTTAAAATATTAGAAGTTCCAAATATCCAGCCCAGAACAGGATCATGTCCTAAAGTATGAATTCTGTGGTATCCACCTTCCATATTAATTCCAATATCAGGAGACCCTTTAGTCGTATCAAATATTGGCTTCCTATATAGAATTTCCATCCATTCTCCATTTTCGTTTCCTTCGTTAGTATTCGTATCTCTAAATTTGTCCTTAGACTTTTTCTCTTCTTCTTTAATAGATTTATCATTATGGTTTTTTCTTCCCTCTTTGTCAAAGCCTTCTCCGTACCCAACCTTTTGAGAAACAATTGGAAAAACCAATGCTTTCGTCACTTGAAGCGCTGTTGCAATTGCTAAGAAAGATAAGTCTGTTTTATTTATAATACTAGTTTTTTTAGCAAATTCATCATTTATTTCATTCTTTAGTTTTTCATATTCTCTCTGACTCAGTGATGTAACAAATGGATCGAAAGTTAAGTCCATTGAGTTTTGCTTTGCATAATTACTATACTCTTCTAAATAATCTTGCCAGTTGTTATTTGTTCTTATACTTGCTGTTTTCTTTATAGTAACCTTTTCAGTTTCCTCAACATCTTCTAAATTCACAACAATTTCATCTAATACAAATGATTCCAGACTCTCCATATTACTTAATAAAGAATCGACTATTTCTTCAGCTTCCTCCAATAACAGAGAGCTTTCTTGATTATTTTGATTAATTGCATCAATTCCACTCAAAATATCGTCTCGTTCTTCCTCCAAAGAGTTCAATTGATAAAATTGAGTTTTTAGTGCATCACCCATTTCGAAAAGGGACTCTTTAGACAAATTAGCAATCTTCTTTTTTCCCATTCACTCAACCCTCATTTTCAGAAGTTTTTTCAATATTGTTGCATTCTGTTTGTTTTTTCTCTGTATCAACTTTCAAGCCTTGGTTTGCAGCTCTTAATCTATCGATTAGCTTTTTGTACTTTTCTTTGTTCACATTACTTTCATTTACTGCCAATTCTAATAGTCCCGCTAAATAATTCATGTCATCAACCAATACATTCATTGTTTTTTGGTTATTTATAATAATCTCATGCAATATCAGATCCCTCTGCTTATTTATTGCTTTTTCAGAAGTATCATCTTTTTTAAAGAAATTTGTATATGCATCTATTCCATATATTGATCCTGAGCAGAATAAATAAGGACCAGGAACATAAGCATTTGTATAACGAATATGTTTGATGAAATCTGACCATTCCTTCTTCAAAGCTTTTATGTCAGAATCCTTATGCTGCATTCTAGAATTTAAATCAACCGAAATAGTCATTGTATCAATCTGCTCTGGGCAAAGATTACACACTTCCATCAGGCTACCAATAAAACCATCATCAGTCCAGCTTTGGTCTTTGTTTTGGATGTTGTGAATATAAATCACATCCTGCATCAAACTAAACCGTAAAGCATCCCAATGTCCAGAATTATTTGCAACTAAAGACTTAATATTTTTTATTAAGACTCCAGTCTTTTCCCTAACCTCAATCGAATTCATATACTTACGTAGCTCAGTTCGTGCATCTGACCCTAGTTCCATTCTAACAGAAAATCTGGCTATCGCATTATATTCATCAGCATCTATAACTTGGTCATTTATAAAAGAATAATTACAAAGAATTTTTAAATATAGAATCTTTAGTTCATCTGGTAAATCATAAGATAATATTCCCTGCTTACTGATAGAAAAATCATGATTTCCTTGCTGTACATTTTTTACTATATACATAAGAATCTGCTCAAATTTATTTACATCTATTCCATCTATACATCCATCAAGTTGTATTTCTTCACCACTCTTTTTTTTCAAAAATATTTTATCCACTGTGAAGATTCCACCGATTTTAGCAGTAGCACTAGCTATATCAGCAAACCTTATACATTGCAAACCAGACTGCAAGTAATTATCAAAATAAAAAGCATTCCCTGTCAATACAAAATTACCAGTTTTGGTATAAGACATTACTAAAATGTAATCAATTATATCCTCATCCAAAAACTTAGAATATTTATTTTTCCACTTTTCTAGTAATTCCGGCTTAATATCTGGGACAATATCAATGTCTCTTCGTGACGATTTTAATTGTACAGCCTGCTGTTTGATTAAACTTTCAATATTCATAAATATCTCTCAACTTTCTATAAGTCATTAAAATCAATTTCTTCTGTATGACTGATTGTTTCACTTGAAGAACTATCTGTACTGTATAGTTTAAGGGCATACCTAGTAGGAACAAACAAAGATTCATTCATTTCTTTAATAAAACGTTCTTCAAAGAGAGGAGGAACATCCTTATTAACTCGTTTAGTCCCTCTAATCATCCGAGTATTTAAAATATCCCCATTAGGCGTAATATGAGTAGCATAAAATTGAGGACAAGAAACTTCATTCAACATTTTAGTAACCGTAGTTCCTTGCGGATTAGCAATAACATACATTAAAAACGGTTGAAACCATTCATCATTTTGTGTTATATTTTGTTGTTCCATCTGCGTTGCGAAGTTCTTGGTTATATTATTAAAGCTTGTTGAATATTTTTTATTTACATAATTCGGAAGCTTTGCCATCCACATCTGCTCACTCATAACCCCTAACCAACGACAATTCATATCCAATTCATTTCTTAATGCTGTATCGTTATCATGCATCTCTTTGCTAATTTGTGTTTTTTGCTTAATTTCTGCTGTTTCTTTCATTTCTTTATCATGTGTTTCTACAGTCTTACTGATAAAACTACCGGCTGTTCCCAATAAAGCGATTAGTAATACTACCCCAATTGCAGCACCAATAACGCTAAAAACACCCTTCCATGAAAATGCTAAATAAGCTATAAGTAAAATAACAATAATAACTATTAAAGTTTTAGAGCCACCAACAAAATCTGCCAGCTTTTGAAAAACAGCATACATGATTCCTAAAATTATTAATACTATAATGATATCTAACATTACTTTTTATCTCCTGGTTTCTGAATATTAAATTTCAATGTTTCATTGCCAATTACACTAGCTGTTTCCCCAACAAATTTGCTTAATGGTAAATTTCTTTTAGCTTCCTTTTTTATAGATTCACCTTGTTGATTTTCGAAGTACAATTCTATACTAAATTCTAGAAGACTTGAGTCAGTGTCACTCTTTTTAACAATACACTCTCCTCCAGAATATTCTAGACCTTCATTCTCAGCAGCTATAATTTGCCGATCTGCATATTCTCCTACTATATCCAAATATGTATCTAAGCTGTATTTTCCTTTTTTTGAGTCGATGCAAAATTTTATAGAATTGAACATTTCTTTGAATGAACCTGAAAATTCATTACTCATAAGCCACCTCCATTAATATGCTAGTACTGCATCTAGTTCCTGTGTATCATCCATATCAAATTCATCATCAAGTGTTCGATATTTTGGCGGAACATCCTCTAATGGTATTTCTCTTGTAACTGTTGTTTCATTCCACTCTCCGATTTCTTCCTCTAAAGAATAATTCTTTGTACCTTCCTGATACTTATTACCAATCTTCCTAAAGAAATGTGATGCCCCCAGAATTATGCCTCTTACTTTTGACGCAAGTTTGTCAACAACAGTTTTCATCATATTTAAGGCCTTTTCAAAGAAATGAGTCATTGCATTTTTTACTTTTACAAATGCACTCTTTATTTTTTCTTTCACGATATAAAAGAGATTCTTTATTCCACTAATTATCCCCATTTATAATTCCCCCTGCTTCGAGTTTTTCTTTAACGTATGATTCAGATACCTTCTTTGTAGTAACTGTAAAGTTATCATCTTTCATTGCTTTCTTGGCTTCAACAATCTTATTTATCTCTTCTTTAATACTTTCTGTATTCAGTTTAAATATTCCATTAAGTGCTGCCTTAACAGCCGCCTTCAAAACAGCAGTAGAAACGTCTGAACCTGTTATATCTTCAATCTCTGCCAATTGAGCTATTACTTCATTTCTTTCACTTGATAATGGTAATTTATCAACCAAATAATGATCCCATAATTTTTTTCTCATCTCTTCATTAGGCATATCAAACTTAATATGGCTCAGAATTCTTCTCATGAAAGCAGAATCAAAATTCTGAATAAAGTTTGTGGTAAAAATAACTACTCCTTGATAGTCATCAAGTATTTTCAATAAAACATTTCTGGTTTGATTTACGCTAACATCCGTAGCACTGTGCATTGCAGTTACTCGTCTTGATAAAAGTGCATCCGCTTCATCAAAAATTATTACTGCATCGTTTTTCTCAGCACTTTCAAAAAGACTAACTAAATTTTTTGATGTTTCACCTACATATTTAGATTCAATTTCAGAGTAGTTCACCATAAGAATTTTTTTATTTAGTTCAGCTGCTATAGCTTGTGCAGTCATGGACTTACCAGTTCCTGAACAACCATACAAATTAATTGATATATTTTTATGGCTTTTCATGACTTGGGACAATCCCCATTCTCCATATATCAATTCGCTGTACTTATCCAAAGCAATAACACTTTTTGTCTCTTCCAAGATTTCAAGTGGTAAAACAATATCATCAAATGTATATTTGGGATTTGTTATTAAAAAACTTATCTTCTGTTTTTCAGCTTTTTCTCGTTTTTCCTTATTATCTTCCACCAAAGGTGTGCGATCTATTGGCATAAGTTTCCTCCTATATAAAAAGCAAAATGTTCAGTGATTTGTAGCCTTCTTGGGTTATATCCAATTGCTCTTCAGTCTATTAATGTGATTTTTATAACGTATAATCATCTTCTATGCTAAGCTTATTTAGTATTTTTATAAAAAAGCAATTTTTTTAACTTTTACATTTATTCAAGCAACTTGACATAATCCCCTTGGCTCTTTAACCACATATTGATTCCATTACCATAAGCCTCTGCACGAATAGTATATACACCGTTTTTCTCTCCAATAATCTCTGCAGTTGGTAACTTGTCAAGAACCGATTCTATTGAAGGACCATTAAATTCAAACATAATTTTTCTTAGTTCACCTGAATACATAAATTGCACTCTTTTTCTAAATTCTCCATCATCGAACTTGTCCTTATATGGAATATTAAAATATTGCTTGGTACCTATCAAATTAGCTATTCGATCTATACGGAATATAGTTGGAAAGTCTTTACTATCATCTGACATAAAGGCGATGAGATAAAAATAGAATTCTGAAAACATTATAGCCACAGGTTTCACATTTCTGTTTTTAGTTATTCCATCTTGCCGTGTATACGCAAAAGTTACTATTTCTTGCTTACTTATAAATTGCGATAACTCCCATATAGGTGACAACAGTTTTTTATTATGTTTAAGAGGTATATATTGAAATAATTCATTTTTTACAATTTCATTTACAGTCTTTCTATCATTTGGAACCACTTGTGACATTAATTTTTTAATAATCCCATTAAGCTCTTCCTTTTGAAAAGCACGACTTTCTAAAAGAATTTTGCTAAGCGCGAGTGCCTCTTGGTTAGTCAGCCATTCACGTTCAAATCGAACAAGATAATATCCGCCTTTTGACTTATTGTATTTTATCAAAATTTCTTTTTCTGAAAAGTGTGTTTCAGCAAGATATGCTCTCAAGTCATCAATATCACGCTGGATAGTTTTTTCTGAAACACCAAATTCGATTGCTATTTTACTTTTTGTGAGTAACTCTCCTTTATTTAACCTCTCATAAATACTAAGCAATCTAAAACCTTTATTTCCACGATAATCTATACTTAAATTCAAACCATCACCTCCTCATCCTCTTAATATCATTATATATATGAAGATGGACACATAATGGGATTCAAAATTTTTTCTTACTTTAATTTTAATTCGCAGTCAAGTTCATCTGTATATATATCAAGTATATTAAGTAGTTTATCTGTTTCAGGATTTTTAATAAAAATTAGTAGTAAGCTTAAAAAAGTATTCCAGGATAACTTAGCTTTCTTATTTTCTACTTGCATTATAGTGTGCCTTGAAACACCAATTAAATTAGCTAATTGAACTTGTGTTAAACCTAATTTTGTGCGGAGCATTGCTAAGTTATCTGCCATGTTTGCTGTAACTTTTTCTCTTACTAACCCTACATTATCAGTTTCCAAAACACACTCACCTCTTTTATGGTAATTCTACCATATAAATTTATCACATAATTTTACATTTTACAATTAATTTGGACAAAATGTTAAAAATAATGACTTTAAAATGCAAAAAAGTACCAATCAGAAAACATTTTATCCCAAGTTGCTACTACGTACATCAAACTTTTATCTCATAAAATTTTTTTAATAAATTGTGATTTTTCTTTAATCATTTAATACTATTAAAATTCAATTAATAAATTAAATAAAAATATATCTTCATGTTCGTAAACTAATTATTTTTCACTTAGATACATTTATTGGATTGATTCATTGCAAAATAATACGATAATTTGACGAAAACATTTCAAAATAAAAATAAGGAGAATAATATTTAACATAGAATTTATATTCTTGTAACAAAATAAATTTATATGGAGGATGAGATTATGAAAAAAGTTATCTCAGCATTATTATTATCAGCAATGGTTCTTACTTTTGGAGGAGCTACTTTCGCAAAAGCCAACGGAGGTAGTATCGATGGTTCCTTCAATACTTATGGAGGCAAGGGGTATCTAGATGGTAGTGCTCAAGCAAAATACTATCACTTGACACCTGGAAACGTAACTGCAAACTTAACAAGTTATTCAGGAACTGGAAACATGTATTTGTACTTATACGAGCAAACTTCTGGTTCTGGGTTAAACTACTATGGAGTAAATACAGTTAATTCAACTGGAGCTTACAGATATAAGGTTGGTTTAGACTCATATCACTACTTCTTATATGCTACAGGTTCAAATAACTACACAACTTATAGCTTTAGTGGTACTATGTACGACTACTACTACTAAAATATGCCACTAGGGAAGGGTATTACAGCCCAGTTTCTATATATATACGGTATTCCTGCTTGGCTTGCAATAAGAATAGCGTGTTTAATTTTTAAACGAATAGGACGTAAAAAGATTGATTTAGTAAGAGAAGTAGTTCTTAATCTCTTTGCTATATATCTAATAGGTTTAATTGGATTAGTCTTTCTACCAGTAGTATTTTTATTAGACGGTACATTTATGAATAATCCTGTTAACATCACTATAATACCATTTGAAGGTGTTACTTATGCAGTTCAGCATGGTGCGTTAAGATCGGTAGTTATAAATACAGTAGGGAACTTACTAATGTTATCCCCGCTTATATTGTTCCTAAAGCTCCTTTGGAATAAATCAATAAAGAATTATAGACAAGCATTCCTTCTAGCGTTTGTAGTTTCTTTCTTTATAGAATTTATACAATTTTTAGAAAGCAAGTACACACCACCATTTAATAGAGTTGTAGATATAACCGATATAATTCTAAATTCATTAGGTGGTCTAATAGGTTTTTACGTATATATGAGTTTATTAAAACAGGAACGTGGCGAAGAAACGAAAGAAGAAATACCAGGTTTATAAACCTGGTATTTTTCTATTTAAATAAATTTATCATTACCTTCTTGCTTCCTATGCCTCCAGCGAAAGCTCCTTCATACTATTCACTCTTTATATCAATTGATTTACTATACAAGCTTCATTCCAAATACATCTGTAAGATTTAATTTATCTATTCTTCTTGCTATTTCATCTTTATCTATAGTGTAAAGACCTTCTGCTTGCATTCTCTTAAAGTAGTCTGAGCCTGCAAAGGTGAATCTGCCTTTTCTTCCTTCTCTTGTCACTGATTTTTCATTGGCATAACTTATCAAATCACCTATAGCTACTGATCTTGGAAGGATTAGTGCTGGCATTCCTAGTGCAAATCTTACTGCGTTGTGTCCAGCAAGTGATCCAGTACTTATAGCTTCTGTATGACCTACGAAAAGTCCTGCTTTTTCTCCTGCACAGAATAAGTTATCTACTCCTATAACCTTCATGTCATCAGTTCTTGGTGCCACTGATAGATATCTTATTGAGTTTCCTTTGCTTCCTGCATATGGATCAACGTATTTTGCTCCTTCAAGTCCTTTTATCTTCCTTAGTTTTTCTAATGGATAGTATGATGTCATCAGTTTTGCATGACCTGTATCAAGAAGTATTATATTTTCTGCAAATTCTTTTAGAGCGTATTGCTGACAAACCTTTGCTTCTAGTTTTCCATAGTTTATATCTTCTTCTGGTACTTGTAGTATTACAACTCCTGTTTCATCAAGCTGTTCTACTATTTCTTTTGATAAGCTTTCTTTTGCTAACTTACATGAACCACTGAAAGCTCCAAGCTCGTCGCCGTTTCTTTCACCTTGAATATCAGAAACTCCTGCCCTTTCACTTATACTGATTCTTGGTCCAAAAGCTGGACATCTTAGGATACACATAGAGCATCCATTACCATATCTTAAACAGTTACCCATTGGTCCTGTAGACCCTGTGGTTTCTATAAATACATCCCCTTCAACATAGCTTCCATCAGCTAAGTAAATCCCTGTTATCTTTTTTCCTGCCATGCTTATATCAGTTACTCTTGCAACTGTATGAACATTTATATCAAGTTCTTTTAGATACTTTAAGACTTCCCCTTCTATTTTGTTTACATCGTAGAGACTTGCATGTTTATGTCCCGGGAAATCAATATTCCTGTGTCTGCTAACTCTGTCTGTTATATGAATCAAATCTCCTGCTCCTAAAGCTATAAGTTCCTCTGAGGCAGTATACCTTCCGTTGTTTCTCATGATTCCGCCAACATTGCCTAGTCCAAGTAGAAGATCTGTTTTTTCAAAAATGTGAACTTCTGCTCCAGCTTTTTTAGCAGTAATTGCAGCTGCACAACCTGCCCAACCTCCACCTATTACTACTATCTTCATATAAATCTTCTCCCCTCAAAAATATTCCTTGGATCTGTTTGTACCTTACATAATCTCTTAACCCTGTGTCCTTGGAATCTAGCAGTACAGCTACCGCAAACCCCTTCACCACAACACATTTTCGCATTGTTGCAGCAAGACACCTTAACATCTCTCTTATCAATGTTGTCTAAGAACTCAATAACCTTAAAGCTCAATATATCTGCACCAGCTACATGAATAAGAGTAACACCATTTGCAATTTCATTTAGAATAAGCTTTTTGATTTCATCTGAAAGCTTACCTTTATCAATAGTATTAATTTCTTCATAGCCTTCAGTATATTGTTTTAGATATTCATTCACATACACATCTTTATAGGGAGACTTGTCTATCACTATTTTCAAAGTATTTTTGTTGTTTGAAAGCTTTCTTATTACTGGTATCGATGGTGCCATACCTATTCCTCTTGCAATAACAAGAGCTTTGTTATCCTTTAACTCATTTATAGATTTTAGGCCGAAAACTCCATTCCAATATGGCCCCCTTATGACCATTTCATCATCTATCTTTATATCAAGTAGTTTCTTTGTTTTAATTCCCCTTATTTCAATCATTATAGATACTATATCGCTTTCTATATCTGACTCCATAATAGATATTGGAACATCAAAATAGAAATTTTCATCTGTTCTAATAAAAACATAACTACCAGGATGAACTAAATCTAAGGCAAGCTTGTGTGGGGCAATGAACCTAATAAGTAATACATCGCCTTCTAGATGTCCTACTTCTTTTACTTTACATCTAAAAGTCTCTCTCCCTTTCTTAGCTGCTTTTCCATTGTTGTTAAATTCCTGATATATGCAAACACCCTTCCAGTTGAGACAATCACAAAAACACTTTCCATGTAGCTGAGAGCACAATATACATTCACCTGCTTCTGCTAAATGACAAGGGCATGGTTCTGTTATAAAAGAGCGACTTTTTTAACGCATCTGCTTTTCCGAATTCATACGAGGAGAATTTGGCAGGCGAATAAGTTTTATTTTTTACTGTATAACGATAAAAACTTCTAAAATTATTGAATATCTAGATTTAGCTACCTTGAAAATTTTATAATCTCCGATACAGCAAAAAAAGGCTCGCAAAAGCGAACCTTTTTACATAGCAGTTATTTCTTTAGGTACTATTTTTCCTCATTCAACTTTAGATAAATTCTTTCCAAAGTATATAAACCAGGTGCCATGAAAAATACAAATGTAAAAATGCAAGTCATTACTGGCTCTCCATTAAATATCGCCCCTCCAATAAAAAAGGCTACAGCTCCACTTACTATAGACATAATAATTAATGCCATAAAACTCCCCTCAATTCCCTAAATATAATCTTTTGAAATATACTATTCTTCCTTTTCGAAAACTAAATCGAACCTTTTTATTAATCCATGACCATCAAATTTTGTAGGTATTGCAGTTATAAATCTCCATCCCTTTGAACTGTATTCATCAATTAATTCTTTATGATTGGCATCTCCAAAGAGCCCTTCGGTTTTTGCCTCTACATATATGTACTTATACATAAAACCTCTCCCTTTTACTTATATTTTTACCTTATAATTCTACTTATCGTCCGCATTATCTTCAGTGACATACCAACCCTTTGAAGTCTTTTTCAAGTGAAACAGGTGTATATTTTCTCCATCTGCTCTGCCGTTATTTCGATTAAACCAATTGAATTGGTCATTACTTACAATGCCGCATATTGCTGTGTCTCCTTTAATCTGAGCCGGTTTTTCATCGATTAAAGTATAGTGCTTTGAAGTAACTGTCTGTAAATATAACTTACAAGCATCTTCTGGTGTAAGTCCATACCTTCTTCTCTTATTTGAATAGACTGTTCCTAAAACTGCCACTAAAACAACTACCACAATTAAACTAATTATAACTTTCTTATTTTTTAGCCCCATTTTCAATAAAACTCCCCCTTAATCTCACCACAATATATTACATATATTACCATAGGCATACTTGTTATTCTACATCTTTTACCATATACATTCATATTTAAGATAAAAAATTTGAGGCTTATCCTAATTTCTAAGGAGAAGCCTCAAAAGCATATATTCAAGATCATCTTTTTATTTGTCTATAGTAAATATTATTATTGAAATTAATTTGTTATATAGGAGATTCTAAGAATATATATCAGAAAATTCGATACTTATTCTTTCCACATTTGATCTAACTTCTGTCTCTTTATGTTCTTCTTGATTTGTGTCTAAAACTTCTACAGGCAAAGTAATATAAAACTCAGTGCCTTCACCTAGTTTACTCTTAACATGTATTAGACCTTTATGGAGTTCAACCAGTGCCTTCACCAAAGACAATCCTATTCCGGTTCCTTGAACAAAATTTAAAAGATTATTATCAGCTTGTCTATATCTTTCAAATATAAGTTCCTGATGCTTTTCATCTATTCCAACTCCACTATCTTTAACAATTATACTTATCTCTTTTCCTACATCCTCAATGTACACAAATATTGTACCACCTTCGTTTGTGAACTTGATAGCATTTGAAAGCAAATTAAGCATAATTCTTTCTATTTTATCGTGGTCAAAAGCCATGTACTTTTCTTCTACTTCAGTATCAAAAATAAGAGTTATATTTTTAGTCTCACAATAGCTTACTATTGACATTGTGATCCCTTCTATAACCTCTACTATATTTCCATTTCTTTTTTTGAGTTCAAAGAAACCTGAATCAATTTTTGATAGGTCAATTAAATTATTGACAAGCCTTAGAAGTCTATAGCAGTTCTGCTTTATGGTTTTGTAATATGCCTGTATTTTATCTATAGAATTTAGCATAGAATCATGGGAATCATATAATCCTAATATTTGAATTGCTCCGAGTATTACATTTAAAGGAGTTCTAAGCTCATGAGAGACATTTGCAAAGTGTTCTGTTATACGCTTATTAAGAAATATTGTATCTTCAAGCATTTTTCCCTTTTCTTCAATGTCAGCTGATAATTTCTCTACTTTCTTTTCAGTACTTAAATCTTTAAAAACTATAAGAACAGAAGGTTTTCCTCTATATATAATATAAGTCCCTTGAATTTTAACAGAAATTTTCCTTCCATCTATAGTTATAAGAGTAGTATCATATGCATCACCATTTCTTCTCTTTGTAAGTATTTCGTTATATATTTCCATGCTGCTATTAAAGTTTTCTTCTTCAATAAATTTAGAAAAATCAGCCTTCATAAGATCTTGTGCTTTAGAAAAGCCAAGCATTTTTGCTGCAGTTTCATTTGCAAATACATGCTTATAATCTGAATGGATAACAATAGCATCACTTGAATTCTCAATTAGAATTCTATAACACTCTTCATTATTTACCATGGCTTCTTCAAACATGATTCTTAGATCACTTTCCTGCAGAAGTTTATCCTTTGTCTCTATTAATGCCCCAGTAACTTTATTGAAAGGTTGTTTAAGACCACACTGAACCACACCTTTGTATAACATATAAAAAGAGATTGTCCTAAAAACAAAAGCGCTAGTGTTTTCAATACATAGAGTGTAATCAAATAAAAGAAGAAGTATTTTATTTATTATTGTAAAAATAATAGATAATTCCATAAAAAAAATCAGTTCTCTGTTATCTTTATTAGAAGCTTTATATAGTATTATTCCGCTTATAAAAAGGATTATAATTATGATTACTCTGCTGGCTTGATTGAATAAGGTATTTCCTATACCTTCTATATAGCTTATTGGAAAAATTTTAAAAACATATATACTTAATATAATTGTTGCTAAAGCAATTATGTATATGAATCTAAATATATTGATATTGATTTTTTTAATACCTCTATATAGAAATATACTCGATATTAAAATAGTTATACTACCAATGTAACTAGCTGAAATCCAAAGGGACGAAGATAAATTGGCTGAATTCAGACCAAATATTCCTACATTGAAATAAGCCACCGTATGAAGTATATCAATTGTACCAACCGTCAAGAATCCCATACCTAAAAGCATACAAAAATCATTGTTGCTAAACCTATAGGTATTACTGGCAAAAAAGTAGATGGCAAAACATATTATTATACCTATAAACATAAGTATACTGTGGTAAAACATGTAGTCAGCTTCTATGAGTTTTTGTGAAATGCAAATACTTAAGATTATTAATAGTAAACTCTTTATTACTTCATTCTTAATACTAAAATCCGTGGTACTTTTACCAATATACTTCGCTGTCTTAATCATTTTATCACCTACACTCATATATTTTATTCCTAAGATCTTATATTCTTTAAAGCAATATCTAATTTCATCCCAAAAATACTTTTAACAAACCTAATTTATTAATAATTGTTCAATTAATCATATTATAACAATATTTTCTATGTAAAGCTTTCATTTTTTATATATTTTTTAAAAAATTTATAAGCAAAAGCTTATTTTGCGACGGATTTTTGAATATGAAATCTTAGCTTTATATAAAAAGCTTTCTATTATCACACTGTATCTAAACAGAATAGATTCAATTACGGATTATTTTTAAAAATTTAAGACAAGAATTTATAGAAAAGATTGTAGGTGTTTCATAAAAACATTATGTAACTATATAAAACATTTCAGATACATCTGTATATACAATCCAAAATTTTGCCCCTTAATCTGAAAAAAACACCCTAGCTTGGTTGTACATAAATTAATATAATAAATACATAAATACAAATATTAACATTAATACACCCTATTTCATTTATTCAACACACATTTTCCCCTGTAGATACATACCAATTTACCTAAATTACGCGCTACTCTTCTTTTATGCTACTAGCCCCCTTGCTAGTAGCATAAATTCTTTATGTCGCAAATCTACTAAAAAGTTTTAGCCAAAGATGCAACACTTCAATCATTAAACTATTTTCAAAACTCTGCTGGGTTCTTAGCAGAGAATTTGAAAATATAAAATCAGTTATGAAGTGGTGCATCAGTGGAATATGACAAAATCATATTAATTCTTTGCATAAGCTCATTAAGGATGAACAACTCTAATCCTAAAAATATAAATTCAGTTATAGAGTTGTTCATCTAAAGAGCGTCGGATGATTAACCAATCAATTTCAACACGGTGCTTTAACAGCTTCAAATTTATCTCTTACCTGGTTCTATAAATGTAAACTTATTCTCATGATATCTTTTATTTATATAATCTAATATTATATCTACTGAGACTTTGGCCTTTCTTTTATTATTAAAATATATTTTATTTTTGTAAGCTTCTAATAAATAATCATTTCCAGATATACAAATAGCTACAGCATTTTCAGTATCTATATGTTCCTTAGCTAATACCGCTAGGAACTCATTAAATATAATAAACTTGCTCTGCTTTTTATCCTTTAAAAACTTATAAAAGCTATCCAAGTGTCTTACTACGTATATATTATCTTTAAAGCAATTGTTTTCGTCATATAATCTTTCAATAATTGATTTACTATTTTCTGAATCCACAATTATATAAGGATTATGACATTGCAATATTTTTATTCCTTCATCAATAGCTGATTTATAGTCTATTAAAACTTTATGAAAAATAGTATCTTCAATAAAATTGTCTACAATTATTATAGGTACCTTAAACATGCTTGCTGTATCATATACTTCTTCAGCATTTATATCTACTAAAAAAACTGCATCTAGAGCTCTTTCACGAATTATATTTAAATCTTTTTTTGAGTCACCAAGATACTCTATAATTACATGGTAACTATGGTCATATAACATCTTTACTAATTCACTTATAAATTGAGAATAATTCTGTAGCCTCCATGGTGCATGCTCTAAATCACTACTCATTATAAAAACTCCTATGAGCCCGGATTTTTTTCTAGTTAATGCTCTTGCTGTTAGGTTTGGCACATATCCTAAATGTTCTATTGCATTTATAACTTTTATTCTTGTGTCCTCTGGTATTGATTCTTTCTCATTATTATTTATAACATAAGAAACTGTTGCAACAGATACACCTGCCGCCTTAGCTACATCTCTCATAGTAACCTGCTTCATTAATTCACAGCCTTTCTTTGCGCATCTGCCTTTTATTCACATATTAAATTTTAACAAAAAGGAGCTAATAACAAAAGACAAATGTCCTTTGCATTAGCTCCCTTAAAACATAAAAATTATGGCTGCCAGTTAACTGTTACTATTCCTGTTGCATTAGAAGGAACAGTATAAGTATGGTTTGATCCACCTTCCCAAGTTACAGTTGAACCATTTTTCTTCAGGTACTTGAACTGTATAGTAGTTCCTGCTGGAACACTTACATCATAGTACCAAGAAGGATATTTGTATACTACTTGGTTGAACATAGCTCCTATTGCCTTATTTGTATCCCAGTTACCTAGTTCAGCAACACTACCAGTCAGGTAAACATTTTCTCCGAGTGCAGTACTCGCATTATTTACAACAAATCTTACTAAAACTTGAGGACCTGATAAAACATCATAGTTTGCATAGGTATTACTTGCAGTTCCACCAGATGTCTTTAATGAAACATTTACTTTACCAGCCGCTATATTTGGTACTACAGCTTTAACCTCGCTATCACTCCATGATACTACTGTTGCTGCTGTTGTTCCAAAAGTTACAGTTCCTGTAGTTGAGCCAAAGCCTCTACCATCAATTACTACAGTTTCGCCTGGTCTTGCCATTGGTTGACCAACATGTCCTATAGTAGGTGCATTAGAAGTTGCAGTGTATTGCCATACAGCAGCCCCTCCAGCAGCTAAAGTAAAGGTATTTACTGCTCCGCCAGTCCCTACTGTTATGCCATTACCTGAAGTTAATCCTCCAAGTACATCACTATAACTTCCAGCTGGAAGTGATGTTATAAGTCCACTTATATTTGCACTTGTAGTTAGGTTCTTGTTAACAGCTATTACTGCTACACTATTACCAAACTTTCTTTCATATACATACACATCGTTATTGATCCACTTTTGTGTTGTATTTCCATAAGCTATTGCTGGGTTTGTCTTTCTTAGTGGCGCTAATTTCTGTACAATTTGATAAGCATTAGTTGTATTGCTGAAACCAGTCATCATAGCTCTGTTGTTAGGGTCACCATTACCAGTCATATATTGTTCAGTTCCATAATATATGGCAGGTACACCTCTTGAAGTTAAAGTATAAACAAGAGCTAAATCTGTTGTTCTAGTGCTTGCGCCATCCTTTGTGAATCTGTCCATATCGTGGTTATCGATAAAAGTAACTTGATCGTTTACATCTTCATAGGCTGTTTGAGTACCAGACACCATAGAATCAAGTCCATACATAGTATCAGTGCCATCTCTAAATACTTGTCTTACTTTTTGAGAGAATCTAAAGTCTAATAAGCTCATACCACTATTGTTTGCGAAGTAGTGATTGTTTGGATCTACTTCATTAGTTCCTAAGAACCATTCACCAAAAGTAAATACAGGCTTGTATCCATAAACAGTGTCCATGAAATTCTTTTGCCATCCCATAGCCATATGCTTTACAGCATCCATTCTGATACCATCTATTCCTAAATCAAGCCATTTCTTTATAGCTGATTTCATGTAAGAATCTACAGTATTGTTTTGATGTTCTAAGTCTGCTAAGTCATATAAATTCTTGTAGATACCATCTTCTAAGCTTGAAAAATCAGTACCACCGTTATGATGGAACATGCCAGTTGGGTCATTTGAATATGAACCAATTAGTGTACCATTATCATATAGCTTTCCGTTTTCAGCATAGCTTGTATTTGTTTGATCTGCTGGAGAAGTATGATTTGGTGCAAAGTCTATTATAACTTTTATATTTTTTGCATGTGCTGCATTGACCATATTTTGAAAATCTGTGAAGTTTCCAAAGTAAGGATTAGTATTCTTGAAGTCTCTTGCCCAGTAACCATGGTAAGAAGTACTTCCATCAGTGAATACTGAATATATATTTTCAACTGGTTGTGATACCCAAATAGCTGTAATCCCCATGTTTGATAAATATCCATCATTTATCTTGTTGATAACGCCTTGCCAGTCACCACCAAAGTATTTTTTAAGCTGAGTTTTTGTTGAATCGTATAGAGCTCCTGTAGGGTTGTTTGCAGTATTACCATCGGAGAAACGATCAGTAACAATCTGATATATAACATCAGTTGAAAAGTTAACCTTATTTGATACTGATGCATCTCCTGTGTACGCACTTGCTGCCTTAACTATTAAAGGATTAGTATTCTGAGTAACATAAATAGGTAATATTAATGCTAATGAAAGTAAGAAAGGTATAAACTTGTTTCTTAATAATCTTGTAGCTTTTCTCATTTTCCCCTCCAAAAATATAAATTCTTTGCGCAACCGTTTTCACAATAAAGAAAAAATTTTTCTCTCCTTTTTGCTCCCTCCTTCACTAAGTTTTTAACTTAATCGGTTAAGTAATAAAGATATATCTTATGTAATTTACTATACACAATGGATTTGGTTAATGTCAAGTGTTACCAAAGTATTTTTTTATATATATTTCGTTACTTAAGATATACTTGTTTTACAAATAATTACACAGGAAGTTTACCAAACGACATTGCTCTGTAAGTTTTATTTTTTAATGAATCCACTAAGAAGTTATCCTAAGCACTTGAAATTCCAAGCTTCTTCTAGCATGAAACTCATATATTTAATTATGAAAAAAAGTGAAAGTATTGCTACTCCCACTTTTTTATATTGCTATATTCTTAAATTCTTATATTTCTGTTTTGAGAACTTAAATTCTAAAAACATACATAATGTATTAATATTAAACCCTTGATTTCTCCATATGCTCATTGTACCATTTTGAGAATATTATCTTTAATGAAGCAGCCACTGGAACAGCTATAAGCATACCTATAAGTCCTCCAACATTTCCACCGATTAAAATTGCTAGCATCGTAAATACTGGATGAAGCCCAACACTATCACCTACTATTTTAGGTGCAAGGAAATTGTTATCCACTTGCTGAACTGCAAGCATTCCTACTATCGCCCATAAAGCAGTAATAGGTTCTCCACTTAGTAATGCCATAACAACTGCCAGTACAGTACCTACTAAAGGCCCAACATATGGAATCATATTGCATATACCGGCTATAATACCAATGACAAATGCATAATCTATTCCTATAAAATAAAGCACAATTGCAGACAAAATTCCTACCATAGAAGCTTCTAGAAGTTGTCCTCTTATGTAATTATTAAAAGTATCATCTAAGATAGCAAATATCTCTCTTAGCTTATGTCCTGCTTTACTTCTTCCAAACAAAAGATTGAATATTTTGTTCCATATATCAATAAAGTACTCTGAATCTTTAACCAAATAAATGCTTAATATAAGCGCAATGAAGAAGGTTGCTATATTGCCCCCCATTGATACCACAAAGTTTGCAAAACCACCTATACTTGCTGTTACATAGGTCTGTACATAACTTACTACTTGTGCAATCTTTTCATTTAAATCAGTTGGGATTGAAATATTCAAACTTTGAAGCTTCTCACTAATATAGTTTACAGATAACTTTGTATTGTTCAAGTATTCATTTAGATATGCTGTCATATTTGCTATAGTTGTGTTGTTTGAAAGCTTTCCACCAACCATTATATATATCCCTATAATAATTGATAAAAATACCCCTATCATAAGAGCATAAACTACAACTATTCCTACAGTTCTTCTAGTAGATGCTTTCTTAAGGATCTTTCTTTTTTCTAGAAATTTTTCTATAGCGTTAACCCCAGGTTTTAATAAATATGCAATCACCAAGGCTATTAAAAGAGGCTTGACTAGCCCATAAGCTGTTCTTAATCCACTAGATACTAAATTATATATATTTGCAATATTATTTAAGATTGATATTCCAATATATATAATCATAACAGTTCCAACTGCATATAAAGAATATTGTAATAACTTTTTATCTAATTTCATTGGCACTTTACCTTTCTAATCTATAGTTTATATTATAATAAGCACATATCACTAAGGTCTATTCTTGTTAATCATCTTCTTAAACTCTTCAACAGATTGATTTATTACTAACTTCTCTGGAAAACTTACTTCCCTAAGCACTTCAAGTGTAAGATTTAGCTCACCTACGTGTTCATCAAAATGAGCATCACTTCCAAGTATTATTGGTGCTTCATACTTTTTACAAAGATTAAGCATATAAATACTATTCTCTCTTGCATTTTTCCTTTGATTTACCGGGTTTATTGAATTATTATTAAGTTCTAGTAAGGTGTTGTACTGTTTTGCACCTTGTACGATAACCTCGTAGTTAAGCGGGCAATCACCGTCATCTGGGTGACTTATAATATCTATCTTAGGATGCTTAATTGCTCCTAGCACAGCACTGGTATTTTGTTCTATAGTTCCATACTCGTAACAAAACTTATGAATACCAGCAATTCTAACATCTAATTTGTCAATATATCTCTCTTCTAAGCTTAAAGTCCCATTATAGTCTAAAATGTTTATCTCTGAGCCAAGCATTAGTTCCACTCCATACATTTCCCTTGGAACCACTCTTAGATTTCCAAAATAAATTTGTGCACAAGTTCCTGGTATCCCAGGTGCATGCTCTGTAATTCCCAAAAGCTTTAGTCCTTTTTCAGAAGCAGCTTTAGCCATCTCTCTAATAGTGCTGTACGCATGGCCACTTGCAATTGTATGTGTGTGAACGTCCAATTCTATATTCATATGAAAACTCCTTGTCCTAAGTCTTTCATATCATTATAGCACATTTTTATTCTCATTTTAACACTTGCTTTCTTTACAAGATCAGAGGCAAAATCATTATTAATGAAGAATTTCTATCATATTGTTACTTCTTTTAACATAAACTACATTTAATATTATTTCTTATCCGAATCTTTCTTTCTAAATAAAGATAATCCTCCAAACCCACTAATTATAGCTGTATAAAACCCTAAATCATACCACCAGCCTGTGTTATTGATCTCATAAACTCTAATTTTATTATTAAAGAGTTCACCTACAAGAGAAATAGGTGCAATCCACCCATGCCAGATTCCAGAGAAAAATCCAGCTGGATTTGATGCAGAGCGACTTCCATCACCTGGTACACAACTTACTAAAAAAGCGGCAGTGGTAATAAGGAGAATTGTGATTATTAATTTCTTTTTCATATAAATTTTACTCCTTTCTTTAAAATAAATTTCAGTAACAAATTCTATAATTAATATGTTCATAAAGCTCTTTCTATGCTGTGTATAACGTGAATTTAACTCACTTTGTCAAATTATAATCACCTAAATATTCCATTCAAGTTCAGTGCAAACTTTGTCGAAAAACTAATATAACTAATGATAAAATTTTTAAGGAGTGTTGTTATGAAATTCAATAAAATTAAGCTTTCGAACAAACTAATAATTGGTTTCTCTTTAATGATATTGCTAGTAATGTTTTCCTCTGCAATAGCCATATTTAGATTGAATGCCATAAATCAAAGTGTTTCTAGATTAGTTAATATCGAAAACAAAAAGGTTAGTCTAGCTTATCAAATGAGAAGTAGTATTAACAAGATAGCAATTAGTTTTAGAAACTTATCAATAAGTAGTAACTCTAATTATATAGCAGATCAACAAAAAATTATTAATGATAACAAAAAGCTATTCGAGGACAGCAATAAGGAATTAGGTTCACTCATCGTTACAAATGAAGGCAAAGAAGTATATCAGACACTTCAAACTAATGCAACCGCGGCCTTCTCTGCTTTTGATAAAGCTATGACTACAGCTTCACAAACTACCCTTACTAATGCACAATTAGAATCTATAATTAATGAAATAGATAAACCTCAAGCTACTTTACTTAAAAGTATAGAGGATCTTATAAGTTTACAAAATACTTCTATGCAGATTGAAGCTGAAAAAGGCAGTTCTACAACAGCAGCAGCATCTTCGCAGATGATTATGATACTTGTTGCAAGTATAGTGCTTGGTATACTTTTAACTTATGTTATTAGAAAAAGTATTGTAAAACAAGTTAAAGAAGTTATGAATGGATCAACAAAGCTTGCGGAAGGTAATTTTAATCTTCAGATGGAAGTTGCAGCTAAAGATGAAATCGGAAACACTGTTATAGCATTAAATGATGCAGTGGATAAACTAAACATAAGCATGCTTTCTATAAAAGATGAAAGTGAAAATATCCTTCAAAGCAGCGAAGTAACAAATACTTTATTTACAGAAGTAAGCTCACAAATCGAGCAAATATCAGCTGCAACTGAGGAGATTTCAGCCGGTATGGAAGAATCATCAGCAGCAGTTCAAGAAGTATCTTCGATGACTTCTAATGTAAGAGATGACATAAATACTACTGCTATAAAAGCTCAACAAGGTTTAGATATAGCATTAAATATTCAACAGAAAGCTACTGCTATAAATAAAGAATCCATTAGCTCTAGACAAAATGCAGAAAGAATATACAATGAAACAAAGATGAATCTTGAGAAAGCACTTGCTGAAGTAGCTGTGGTAAATGAAATATCAGAAGTAGCAAATAGTATCGATGCAATAGCTAGCCAAACTAATCTATTAGCTTTAAATGCCGCAATAGAATCTGCAAGAGCTGGAGAAGCCGGTAAAGGATTTGCAGTGGTTGCAGATGAAGTAAGAAGACTTGCTGAGCAATCTTCTCTTGCAGTTTCTGAAATACAAACAAAGATTAACGCTGTACTTAACTCAGTTGGCAAACTAGCAGGTTCATCTCAAGATGTATTGATGTTTATAGAAAAAGATGTTTTAAAAGATTATGAAAAATTAATCAAGATCAGCGACGAGTATAAAAAAGATGGGGATACCTTTAAAGAATTAATTGGAAACTTTGCAGAAGTTTCAAAAAACATTTCAAGTACAGTAGACCAAATCACAAAGAGCATGGATGATGTTGCAATATCTGTAACTGAAGTAGCCAAATCCTCAACTAACATAGCTTCAAGCATAGTTGAAGTTAGTGGCAAAAATGATTCAATCTTAGCTTCTTCAGATAGTAATGCTAACAGTGCATTGAAACTTGGCAAGCTTATACAGCAATTCACATTAAAATAATCCTTACATATTTTAGTTATGAAGTCTTACTGTTTAAAGGCACAACTATAAATCTAATACTATTTTAAAAACTCTGCTTTGTTTTGAGCAGAGTTTTTATATACCTTTAACTTTATGACTGAGTTTTATTTGTAATTTGACATCAATATAATTACTTTTTCACCATCAACTTAACGAATATATGGATTTTTAAGAGAATATATTTTAATGTTAAGGTGGTGAAAAAATGGTCAATAAGTCTGTATATAGCTCAGATTTTCAAAACCCTGAGTGGTTAAAAAATCATATTTTTAAAATACTCGAATTCTATTATCCAAAGTGCATGGACTATGAAAATGGGGGCTATTTTAGTTACTTTCTTGATGACGGAGCTGTTGGGGACTTTGAAACAAAACATATTTTAGGAACTGCAAAATTTATTTATATGTTTAGCATTGGTGCATTATTGGATAGGGATGCTTTGTGGTGCATCGAGGCGGCAGAGCATGGATTGAAATTCTTACAAGAATTCCACCTAGATAAAAATAATGGTGGATACTACTGGACACTAAAAAAGCAACAAGTGTCAGATTCCACTAAATATACTACTGGTCATGCCTTCGTTTTACTTGCCGCATCTAAGGCTTATGAGGCAGGAATACAGTCCGCTAGAGATATAATTGAGTATGTTTATGAACTCCTTGAGAAACATTTTTGGGAACCTCATCATGAACTATATGTAAATGAAATAAATAGAGATTTTACTATTACATCTCCATATCGTAGCCAAGAAGCAAATATGCATATGTGTGAAGCTATGATAGCCGCTTATGAAGCAACTTCTGATAAAAAATTCCTAAGGAAAAGTTATGAATTATCCAAATCTGTTACAGTAAAGCTGACCTCTAAATCTGGTGGTATGATTTGGGATCATTACGATGAAAATTGGCAAGTTGATTGGAACTATGGCAAAGAGTCCGAAGAAGACATTAGTTCTGCAGCTTTTATACCTGGATTTTCTATTCAGTGGAGTAAATTACTTTTAATGCTTAAGAGAAACTTCTCTCAAGATTGGATGGCAATAAAAGCTGAATATCTTTATAATACTACAATGTCAAAAGCAGTAGACAACGAATATGGTGGCATATTCTACTCCATATCTCAAAAGGGGGCTCCAATTGATACCGACAAATACTTTTGGGTAATGGCAGAGACCCTTGGTGCTTCCGCCCTTTTAGCTTCCGATAGCAAAGAAGCTTATTACTGGAATGTGTACACTTATATATCAGCTTACTGTGAGACATTTTTTATTGATAACGAACACGGCGGTTGGCACCAAATACTAAACAGAACTAACACTAAATATAATAATTTTAAAACAGCTATACCCAAAGTAGATTATCATCCTGTTGCAAATTGTTATGAGGTTATTAAAACTCTTATGTCAAATTAACTAATAAGTTTTCTTTTTATCATTATGAATTTTATGACTTATGAATTTTTATTTACTACAATTGTATACTATAAAAGATAAGCTTTTTAACTTTGCTTAGTAAAGGTTTATCCTTAACACTAGAGGCTTATACAGTAAAAAATAACTGCTAGTGATGGTTCGCCCAACTAGCAGTTACTTTTGTTAACCGAGTATTTAACCCTTTGTGTATAGGATAATCGAAACTTGATATTTTCATACTTTTCTAAGAATTCCTTGAATTTTTCGACCCATTTTACTTTCAACAAACACTCCATGCCAATGAGGCATAATCCCTTTTATCACCTATACCAATCCTTTTCCTCGGCATCCATTTATCTATTCATACTTTGCTTTTACCATAGAACCATCTTCCAAATAAATATCCTAGTCCCCACAGTGGTAAATAAATTACACAATAAAATAATGCTGATGAATTTAGACAGATTAATGATAAAAATGTGAATACCGCTGCCGAAATGCCTAATGATAAAAACACATTTAATTTCATTTTGCCTATAATAACTCCTTGTATTGCAAACAAAATAGGGAATATAAGCAAAAGTGCTAATATTAAAAGACCCATTTTATCATACTCTTTCATTCTATCATTTGAAAAAGAAAATACAGTTATTAACATCATAATAATTGATGGAAATAAGATTGCTATCGCATTTTTAGTTTTCATGATCTCCTCCCTGATTACCTTAAATTTATACTTATATATTGGTGTATACTTCTATATTCCACTGTTCTACTCTGCAAAATTTAGTGGCTATTTTATTAACTGTTAATGGAAACTATAGATAATCCAGTTCTACCTAATAAAACTAAACGCTCCTTCCTTTTACTAATAATAGTAATAAAATTATCAACATTATGTTTTATTTGGAACTGGTATATATATCACTTTGCTAGATACTTTTTGAAACTGATGTATCTATATACAGCCTTACATCTCTATTCTGTTAGTTCTTTAAATCTTTTGTCTATATATTCTATCTCGAAAGAGTAACAAATCCTTCTATTATCACTATCTAGAATTCTATAATGGTTGGAAATTATATTCTGTTGTAAGGTAAATCCTTTTTCACTTTTTATATTATTCCACCACACCTTTCCTCCAAGAGTTGGAGCATATTTTCTCTGTTCATTTGCAAAAGACAAAGATATAATAATTTCATCAATATCTCCTCCAAAAGTTAATTCAAGTATTTCACTATCTTTAAAAATAACACATGCTGCTATGGCTACCGACCAGCCTAAACTTGCCCTTTCCTTTTCAACCTGTACCAGTGTCTTTTTAGATATTCCGAGTATTTCAGCCATCTTATCTTGGGTATATCCTTTTTCAGTCCTTATAAGCTTTAGTTTTTCATCAACTTTTTTTATAAACTCTTCTCTTGTCATTTCGCTCACCTTTCACTTTTAAACACCTTTAATTTAGTTTTTAATGTATCTGCCTTTTCTGAAACTATATGAAGGATCTCTACCAGGCCGATAAGTTTAACTTTTTAGTGCATTACTTAAAAAATTATCATAATCACTTAAAATCCGTGGATTTACCTATAACTAATTTTTCTGTACTATGAAAACAGTTTAGTTTTCCTCTCTATGTGCCATTATTTAAGAAATATATTTTTAAAATGCACTTGCTGATTTCTTAATTAATCGAAAGTATCATCTAACTTAACCTCTTCTAAACATACTGCCATAAAAATATATAATAGAACTTAAAGCAAATAATATAAAGCTTACTTTTAGGGTATTCTCTAAAATTATTGGAGAATAATTAGTTTTATCTACATTTGTTTGTGGCTCTATATCACTAAGAACATTTGAAACAACATTTTTTTCCGTTGCTGCTATAGTGAATTTGTTATTATTTTCTTCATCATATACATCCGCAAAATAGTACCCTCCATATACAAAATTTTTGTTAATCGACTTAATCTCAAATTTTTTTATATGTAGGGAATCTGTCATATAACTTGTTATTTGTCTACTGGCCAAATATTTACTTACAGGATTTCCGTAGAGTCCATCTACAATATTCATCAAAAATAAAAGTATAGTTAAAATCAAAAAAATTATACTAGACCTTTTCAAACACCTCACTCTTGCCTCATCCTTTCAAACAATCATTACGTAAGATATAAAAAACATAAAGCACAAAACTCACCTTTAGTGTAATTTTACACTAAAGGTGAGTTTTGTTCAATATTTTTATCCCATTAATTACAATATTTCCCCATTTGATTCAGTCACTTTCTTAAACCAATCGAAACTCTTCTTCTTATATCTCTTTAGATCTCTTAATTCAGTTTCATCACGATTTACAAAGATAAATCCATATCTCTTCTTCATTTCACCATGTGAACTTAGAATATCTGTGCATCCCCAAGTTAAGTAGCCGATTACCTCTACGCCTTCTTCCATTGCAAGCTTCATTTCTTTTATATGATCTCTCAAATATTCAATTCTGTAATCATCTTCTACAGTATTATTTTCATTCAATTCTTCTCTAACACCAATTCCATTTTCAGTAACGAAAATAGGCATTCTATATCTAGCATACACCTCTTTTAATGCTATTCTGAAACCGATTGGATCTATTGCCCATCCCCATTCATTTGCATCCAGATGAGGATTTCTTGTTATTCCTTTAAATAAAGCAGTGCTTCCTTCTTCATCTGAAACAGCCTTTACTACATCACTTCTATAATAGCTGAAAGTTAAATAGTCTACTGTATTTTCTTTTAATAATTCTTCATCACCAGCTTCAAACACCGGTTTTATGTTTCTCTTATTCCATAGACTTGTTATATATGTTGGGTATTCTCCATGGGCAAATACATCAAAGTATAAGTCATTGAATAATTCCTTCACCTTTTGATTTGCTAAAGCATCCTCCGGCTTGCAAGTCATTGGATATGTTGTAGTATAAGCTACCATCCCACCCATTTTCGCATCAGGAATAATTTCATGTAACAACTTTGTAGCTTTAGCATGAGCAACAAATACATTATGAGTCACTTGAAAAGCTAATTCTTCCCTATTAGCACCTTCAGGTGTAGTTACTCCCCAATATTCGTTCATAATAAGTACTAAATTTTGCTCATTGAAAGTTATCCAGTACTTAACCTTATCTTTATATCTTTCAAATACAAGCTTTGCATAATCTGCAAATAGATCTACTACTTTTCTTGAAGCAAAACCATTATATTTTTCTGCTAAAGCATTTGGTACATCAAAATGATAAAGGGTTATTACTGGCTCTATTCCATTTGCTAATAATTCATCAAACAAATCATCATAGAATTTTAATCCTTCTTCATTAACTTCGCCTTCACCATTTGGCATAACTCTTGCCCATGAAATACTTGTTCTATATGAATTAATTCCTAATTCCTTAAATAACTTTATATCCTCTTTATATCTATGATAAAAATCTACCGCTACTGTCCAATCAGAAAAACCTTCCGGAATCTCCCTCTTATCAACTATCGAAACTCCCTTTCCACCTTCATTATAAGCTCCTTCGCTTTGAAAAGAAGTTACTGCACTTCCCCATAAAAAACCTTCTGGAATTATACCCTTATTATTTTCTCCCATAATTGTATTCTCCTTTTTATAATAATGTTGTAATCTTCAATTTAATTCTACCTCTCATTTTTATTCATTTGTGGTCTTGTCTATACAATAAATTTTAAATCCTCACATTTGAAACAACTAAATTTCGGAGTATTGCTCTTTTTCATATTAAAATAAGAAGTGGCATTAATACAGTGTTATATTAATGCCACTTCATTTATTAAATATTCTTATACTTCTTTTTTATTTCTTAAATCTAGCTAAGTTTTCATATTAATGAGGATATATCTTTAATATAAAATCAATTTATTTTACTTACTAAGTTAACCTCAATTGTATCCCCTTCTAATATCTTAGAAATTGGAAACCACCCCACTGAATACTGATAACTTTTACTACTATCAATATTAGTGAACTCTATACAATAATCATTGGGATTGTTTAAATCAGGTTTATACATCTTTATATTATTTCTTGACACTGTGATTTTGTCCTCTTGCTTATCTCCATTATTCTCATTTAAATGAATGATGTCTTGTATTTTCAAGGATTTTTCTGTACCTTCAATTGTGAAATAGAATTTAATAGTGCTACTACTTCTTACTATTTTATATACATTAACCTTTCCGTATTTTTTAAAATCAAATTCTCTCGTTGTATTTATATCAAATAACTTATCAGCAAAACCTAAGTCATTATGAGAACTTTCTTCATCTTCATTTATCACTTGACTTATATATGGTACAATATACAACTTTCTTGCACCCTTTTGTATAGGACTTAACTTTCCAACCTTTTCATTGCCACCATCAGATATTCCTCCCATGTCTAGATAAATATTACCTTTGTCATCGTAGCAGTAAAAGTTTACGAAATTCCTTTCGTCATTGTCTTTATCTATAGAATACTTTATATTTATATTTAACGGACTTGCTTTTATTTCATTAATATTCACTCTAAATTCTTTTTTGATCTCGCTTATCCCTAAATTCTCTTTAACTATAGTGTCTTGTTCTATCTTCTCTCTTGATACTGGCAACTGAAAATTCACCTTAACTTCTTCATCAAAGGTAGAATGGATATTAACGTTCATATTAAATCTTTTGGGCAAGACTTTCCCTACAGCTGCTTCATTTTCTAAAAGAATCACAGAAGTATTTTCATCTACTATTCTCTGATCAACATAACCTCCTGAAATAGCCCCTCTATCTATACCAGTTAAATCTGCACTCATAACAAAATCAACCTTATTATTAGATTCTGTTTGTTTAGCATTTAATCCTGGCTTAGATATTCTTAATGCAACTAACACAGTATCCTGGTCAGCCACAAGCTTATCTATAGTGAATTTATACCCTTTATCTTCTTTACTCTCACCTATATATTGAGAAAAATCCTTATACTCACTATAATATCCAAGTCTTCCATATAAGCTTTCCATAGCCGGTATATATTGAACTATTGTTTTTGCAAAGGCCGGTGTCATAATACTAGTTCCTATTATTAATGTTATTGAAGCAATTGAAGCAACCTTTATATACTTTTTATTGTTCTTAAATATTCTTTTTTTCAAAGTCTTATTTAGTTTTTTAATCTCTATCTCTGATAATGAGTCTTCAATTTTTTCAAATTCAGTTTGATCAAAATAAATACTATCAAATTCTTCATATATATCTTTTCCCATGCTAAAGCGCCTCCATTTCCATTGGATTTAATTTATCTTTTAAAATCTTTCTTCCTCTAAAAAGTCTATTTTTAATTGCTGGCTTAGTTAGGTTCAAAGCTTCACTTATTTCATTTATTGACTCTCCCATGAAATACTTTCTTATAAAAATATCTTTATCTGGACTTCCTAGAGTATCAATCACTTTAAGAAGCTCTTGTTTACCCTCATTAGATAGAATTTGTTCTTCTACCTGTTTCTCGTCTGCCAACATAAGATCTTCAATGTTGTATTGTTCTTCAATTTTGATTAACTTTCTTTTATAATCCAATGCATTATATTTACTTACAGCAATAAGCCAAGATGAGAATTTGTTTTTTGTTTCATCATGATAACTTATCTTCTCCCACACTTTAAGAAGAACATCATTTACACATTCCATTGCTTCTTCCCTTTTTGCACTTCCAACTATAGAAATAACAACTTTAAAGATAAGGTTGCTATAATTTGCAACTAAATAATCCAGTGCTTTTGGATTTTTATTTTTAAGCTCTTTAACTAAGTTGTCTTCGCTTATCTTCATCTTCACACCGTCCTCTCACTTATAAAGACGTAATAATTTAATATGGGGTCTCAAAATAACAGTATATCTCTCCAAATTACTTGCACAATAAAAAGCAGCATTAATACCCGAAAGTATCAGTGCTGTTTTTATAAATTCATTACTCTTCACTTTTCTTAGCTAATTCTCTTAAAAATGCCAATACTTCTATATCTATATTATCATCTTCACGATAACGCTCGTCAAAGTTTTCTGTAAGGTAAAATCTTTTAAGGCCATCTTTAAATTGATCATCAAACTTTTCATCTATTTCACCATCAAAATATCCAGTTTTCTTAAGTACTTCTTTAATTTCTAAGATCAATTCCCCTTCGATCTTAACTAAATTACCTGGTTTTGTCTTATAAAAATAGAGCTTATACAAATCAAGGAGCCTCTTTAATTCTTTGATTGGCTCTACATGATCATCTACTCTTAGATCAATATATCTATCATTAAACCCACCATAACCGCCTTTATCTTTTACCACTAGTAAGGCAGCTGATTGTTTCCCTCTACTGTCTCCACCTGCTGATTGAGCTCTGTCTAAAGCAGCAACAAGTCGTTCAGCCAAGTCCCCTTTTGTATTTTTAAAAGTATCTGCAAGAGCTTCTACAGTTTCAGGATTCACAAGTATATTCCCTTGGCATGCAAAATTTTCCCCTCCTATTCCACCAGCCCAGTTAAAGCATTCCTTACCTGTAAATGTAGCTCCTTTTCCTTTTGCATCAACAATACCTACTTGTCTATATTCTCTCTGCTCATCGTTTTCCAGTAGCTTTTCTAAAACCTTTTCTGCACTTAATCCTTCTTCTAATAACTTAAGGCCCTCTGGTCCAAAACTAGTATTGCACCAAGATTGAGTTGCTATAGCTCCTACACCAGCCTTTGCCCAAGGCACTAAAGCTCCTACCCCTAAAAACTTTGATTGTACTGCAACTCCCCATTCTTTTGCTTCAGGATCATACCCAACAATTGAAAAAGTAGCTACAAGATGATCTTTATTTGGAATCATTTTTTCATCCCCCTATCTATATAGAGATTTCCAGCTTTAATCTAAAGCTTATACTTTATAACTCTCTCCGTAATTTCTAGAACTCCGACTGTTATAAAACAGCTCTCAGATTAAATTGGTTACTCTTTTGCTTATTGCTAATTATATCTAAAATAACTAATTAAAAACAATATACATTAGCTACAGAAGAATATCAATATTAATATTAAATAAATTTTAATATTAAATAAATTTTATCAGATTATTTGTTACCATTTTAATAATTTCCATCGAATATCTTAGCTGTTGACACTAATTAAACTATATATAATTATGTATTAAAAAAATGTTGGTAAGGCTATCTTGAAAGATTTACACTTTCCTACGAAAAAAACAAGTTCTTTTTCACTATACTTTGTGGAGAATTCGTCTTTATGAGTGATTCATATACAGTAAAAAAGAGGTAGCTCTGATTATATAATCTGCTCCCTCTTAAAATTATAATTTTATAGTTTTATGTTTTAACATTTAATTATACTATTTACTTCTCCTGAGTACAGTCAATTGTATACTTCCCATTAGTTTTTTCTGGAGTAACATTTATCTTCCAATCACCAGCAACAGTCTTAAACTCTTTAACATCTGATGCATTGTCCTTACTAATATTACTCTCCCAAACATTATTTCCTTTTGGATCAGTTACAGTAACTTTAATCGTTCCCTCAGTAAGATCCCCTTTTGCTTGTATTTTAATATTGTCGTACCCGCCTTTTGCACTGAATTTTTTTGTTAAGCCTTCTGAATCCGCGCTCTCAAAAATTCCATTCATACTAGAAGCATTCTTAGAATGTGCAAATTTTTGAAAAACAAGTACACCTGCAGCTAAAACTACTATAACAACTAGACCTACTACATATTTCTTTTTCTTCATAAATATCACCCTCTACTTATAATTTCATTCTTGCATATCATTCCATCTTCGATGGTTATTATCCTATTACAGCTTCTTGCAACCTTTTCGTCATGAGTAACTATCACTATAGTCTTTCCTTCTTCATTTAAACTTCTGAATATCTCAACAACTTCTTCTCCAGTTTTTTTATCTAGTGCTCCTGTAGGTTCGTCAGCTAATATGATATCTGGATCATTTACTAACGCTCTTGCTATAGCTACCCTTTGACATTGTCCACCAGATAACTCCTTTGGAGTCTTGTTCCTTTTATCTGCAATTTGCAATTTCTCAAGGAGTGCTTCAATCTTCTCTTTTCTCAATTTTTTATTTACTTTTCCATACTTAAGTGGAATTTCAACGTTCTCATACACAGTATAATCATCAATCAATGCAAAATACTGAACAACAAATCCAAATCCCTTGTTTCTCAATTTTGCTAAAGCTCTTTGATTTAAATCTTGCACATTTGTTCCATCAAATAGATATTGTCCAGAAGTTGCTTTATCAAGGCATCCAATTATATTTAATAATGTAGACTTACCAGAACCAGAAGCTCCAACTATAGCTACCATTTCTCCCCGTTCTATTTGTACATCTACTTTTTTTAATGCTGTAACCAACGAATCTGATTTTCCGTATGACTTTTCAACTGCTGTAATATTAATCATAATTAGTTACTCCTTTCCTTTCAAAAGCGTATTTAGCTGAACCTTCATAACATCCATAATTGGAACAATTGAAATTAATACTGCAATAATCAAATTGAAAATTTGTAGCTCTATAAATGTTAAAACATCAAACTTTATCATCCCAGCTTTCTGCCCACCAATTATAAGCCAGTAGCTCACATAACCTGAAATTACTGCTAGTACTAGAATTTCATAAAATACTCTTATCGCAATATCAAATAAACTTGCACCACTCATTATATGCACTGCAAATTCTTTATATTTACTTCTAAGTGAATATATTGTGTTTGAAATAATTCCTATAGAGCAAACTCCTAACACTATTACAAATATTGTGTTTATTATATTATTCTGATCTTTAAACATTTGAGTAAAATTATCCAATTCTTTTTGCACACTATAGACCTTAAAGTTAAAAAATTTCATCTCCCTGGACTTTGCGGCAATTTCATTAGCAATTTTATCTTCTTGTCCTTTATATTTATTGTCAATAATAATCAAGGAACTTGTTATATGATTATAAACATCAAGTTTATAATCAGCTATCTTCAACTTATCATCCTCTACATTATTGTAGGCCTCTATTCCAAGCTTTCTTTGAGGAAATATAATAAATTTATTCAAGCTTGTCAAATTATTAAAAGTTATTTGGTCTGCAATAAAGTATTGATCTTTATCAAGAAAACCTACAACTTTAGCTTCTTTAACAACATCATTCTCTAAAAACTTAACAATATCATTCAGCTTAAATCTCTCTTTATAATCACTACCCATTATAATAGGGGTAATTTCTGTGGTATTTATATTTTTATAATAATCATTCGTCTGAAATACCTTTCCACTATCTAATCTTACCGGGAATATATCTAGATATCTGTCATCTATAACAAGAGATTGCAAGCCCTCATAACTTATATTATCTTTGCTCTTTGTCAATCCACCATACATCGGTTTGAACTCACTTGAACCATCAAAATCCAAAATATATACTAGACTCTGTCCATAAGATATATGTTTGAACTTATCTGAATTCTTTAAATAATTATCAAACTCTTCATACTTTGTTGTATCTCCTTCGTTTCTATATACTATATCATAATAATCATCCTTGTTTTGCAGTTTATAAATAATCTTGTTATCAAATAACTTTAATATTTTATTATTTCCGGAGCTTACTTGATTACTTAAATATATACTACTATATAAAAATAATAGCGAAACCGATAACTGAAAAACAGAAAGAAGTACAAACCTTTTTCGTTTAGCCAATCCTGATAATGCATAATTAAAATTCAGCATCTCTATCTTCCTTTCATAGCATCGCTAATATCAATTTTCAATGTTCTTTTAATAGGAATTAATGAAATTATAAGCGTAATAAAAGTAACCACTACCAGTGTTATAATTCCTGATAAAAAGTATACATTACTACCAAAGACTTGGCTTAGCATTCCAAATTTAATTATAATAAAATACATAACCTGAGAAATTAAAAATGCAATTAAACATATAATCTCAAATTCGCATATAATATCAATTGCTATCATAAAACTTGTACCGCCCAAAGCCTTTTTTACTCCTATTTCTTTACGCTTATTTGCTATGTAATTGTAAGTTATATTAAATATATTTAGTCCAATCACAAGCATAGTAACAATCATTATTATAATTGTAAACTTTCTATTGTAGAGTGCACTTGAGATTGAACTTTGAGATCTATCAACCTCTACCTTAGATAATGTAATTTTATTTTTACTGTTTAAATCTCTATTTAAATCGTTAAACAAAGTTTCAGTATCACTAGTTTTCCCATCTAGTAGCCAATAAGTGCCAATAGTTTGTATATTATTATATTTACTCGTAAAATAATCTAGCTTTATATAAAAAGTATTATCAAGTATTGAGGATCTATTGTTATACCCCATAACTCCAATAACCCTATACTTTTCGTTATTGTAATCTATATAACTTTCACCATTTTCAACGATCACTTCATCCTTCATGTCCTTACCAATTACGATTAAAGGTTCATTTTTACTAAAATCATTCTTGTCAAAAAACCTTCCACTAATTATTGGTACTTGCATATTCATATCATAGTTGTAAAAAATCGCTTTACCAGTGTAGATGCTATAAAAAATCTGTTCTTTTACTAAACAGATGTCTTTCTTACTTTTTATTACATCCATTAACTGATCTCCAGAAATTTTATCTGACTGATTTACATTAAATGCAATTGCTTTAGGTGATGTTAGTTGATTAAATTGTGCTGTATTCTCATACAAGGTTTGTACTGTATTTGTTCCTAATGATACAAATAATGAAATGGTAAATATAATTATAAATACGAAAATACCACTCTGTGTAAATCGTCTCCTAAACTTCATTTTCACTATCTCCTTAAAAAATTCGTTACAACAATGTAAATCCAGCTATTGCTGGATTTACATTTGTTTTTTAGTTGCTTCCTGAATATACCAAGTTGTAATCTACATAGTGATTGTGATATGCAGTACTTGAGAATCCTTCAGCTGAACCGCTTATACTATCTCTAGCAGTTTTGTCAAAGACAGTTCCTGCAACCGTTATTCTTACTCTGCATTGATGTCCAGAATTTGAAGTCCATCCCCATGCACTTAAGAAACCTAATGCATTTCTTGTTACGTCGCAGCCATAATCTGTAGCAGCACTTGCGACAGTTGGAACTAATATAACTGCTGATAATGCAAGTGCAGCCACCTTTGTTTTAAAATATTTTTTCATAAAACCACCTCCAAAAATTATTCTACCAGGTTTTACACAATTTGCCACGTTTTTCGTTATACACATAACGACATATTCCAATATTTGATATTTTTTATTAAAAAGTATCAATAGTTTTTGTTAACTCAATATTTCACATGCATTTTTATGTACAAAATCATGATTTATCAATAGTTACACTGATGTAACACAAACAAATTTTACTATCATTAAATATATTTGTTAATTAATTTTAATTACATTCTTTTACATTTTTGTTCAATGAATTTAATTATTACTATACTTTCACATAATAATTCCTGTAACAACATTAAAAAATATTTGTAATTTTAATTTAAATTTTTACGATATCTGATTTACATAAACAAAAAGATTATTTTAGTTACATTTTAATTTTTCATTTTGAAATTCACTAGAATTATCATCAACAGTCATTTATGCTAACGTTATCTCTTCTTTTGTACAATTACAACTTAAACTATACTCTTCTTTGTGAACCTCGGAATTAATATAAATTGTTATAAAAATTAAAATAATTTTTTTCATCGTTGGTTTGTAAGAAGAAAGCTTTTACTCGATAAAATCACTTAACGAATGTATTAAAAAAATGTTGGTAATGATTAGAGGGTTAGTAAGAAGGCAAGAATTAAGATGATAAATAAAACATTCTATCTAATATGATCATTTACATTGGAGGAGTTTGTTTTGATACACCAAGATATAAAATTTGAAAAATTAGATTCTCATATAAGGCAAACTTTAAAAAAAGCTTTATATCATAATAGACGTGTGGATCATTGTCCAGCTTGCAACTGTAGAGAGTATATTAAATACGGATTTTATAAAGGAATTCAACGATATAAATGCAAGGTTTGTGGAATAACTTTTTCTAAGACAACTAATGCTTTGTGGAGTTATTCAAAAAAGGATACTAGAACCTGGATGGAATTCATTGAATTATTATTAGAAAAGAAATCATTAAGATTTTGTGCTAGAAAGCTAAATATTAGCTTAGTTACTGCATTTTATTGGAGACATAAGATACTCAATTCCATAAATCTAGATATTACCCCTGATAAGTTAAGAGGGGTTGTCCATATTGAAAAAACTATCATACGTGAGAACTTTAAAGGTTGCAGAAATATAAAAAGCATTAATATAAGTAGAGATTGTCCTATTAATTTAAGAAAAAATGTGTGGATTATTGGAGCAAAGGGTGATGATGATTCAATGTTTGTAAAACCTCTGTTCAATTCTTGTTGGAATCTTACAACTTTTAATATAAAGTTGTACTCGAAGATAGAAAAAGATTCTTACATTGTTCATTATGATGACAGATATCTGTCTCAGGTTGCAAGAAGACATAATGGAAAGAGAGTTTTAAAAGTAGAAGCATACGATAACTTAAGATACTTCAGATCAAATATAAAGAAATGGTTTAAAGTTTTTCATGGTGTAGCTACAAAATATCTCCAAAGATACCTTAGTTTTTTTGTATTATTTAAATTAGATTTAGAAATTAACAGTATTAATCTAATGTTTCAAAATCTTTTAAATGGAGATAAATTCATAAGAACTAACAGAATTAGATTTATAAAAAATCACTTATACTAATTAAATTCTTTAATGAAACATTATAGGACAGCCATTGAAATTTTAATAAAATTTCTCTTAAAGATTTCATATTTTACAATACTTATTTTAATAAGTAAAACAAAATATAATATATGTAATAAGTAAAATACTTTTTTCTTATATTGATCTAATTTATACGTATAATCTAATTTTACTATGAGTTATAAAAATTTATGAATGCCAGTATGGCATTCTGGTATAATACTTAAAACACTAAATATTCCATCAACATTTTAAATAATTACCAACATTTTTTTAATACATCTTTTAAGTGAATTTATATATATAACATTCATATAGTCCTTAATCATAACTCTTTTTTATACAACACTTATCGTTCTAATCTACATCATACTTACTCAATTTTCTCTTTTTCATTGCTCTTTTAACGATTTGCCCCAAGTATAATGGCAGTCTTCTGGTCACACTTAGCTCTATTAATTTTCCCCTAATCCTTAAGAGCTTTAAATAGTAAATAGCTTTACATATAAAAAAACAACCAATCTACAAGGTTGTTTTCTTTCATATTAATATAACATTTTTATCTACTTGGAAGTTGTTAATTCCATAGAAAGCTTTTTTCATCTTATCGATGTCATTTATTTTCTCATAAATCTTATCTTTTCACTCAGCTAATAAAAATTTATTGAATCATTCCTTAACAAATATATTTTCCAATCAACATTTAAAATCAACTATGAATTATACTTTTATAAATCATATTATTGTTAATTAAATACTTAAGACTATATTTTATAATAAGTCAATTAAGCACTTTATTATTCATTTTTATTTTTATTAAGATTTAGTAATTCTGCGCATGTACTCTTTCCATACTCATTAAGTAAACTAACTGCCAATGTTTTCGAATATTCTATTTTCATTTCCTTTGTCAGCTTTCCTTCTATGATTATAGTAATTTTTTTATTCATATAATGAACCCTCTTTAAGCATTATTACTTATATAATATGAATAACTATAATTAAGTGTTAAACATATACTCGTCGCTATTATAAATTATGTGTCATATTCTTAGTTCCACGTTATTAGAATAGTATCATAAAGCTTAGGAGGTACTTATGAAAGCAGCTATCTATAGTAGAAAATCTATATTTACTGGCAAAGGTGACTCAATTGAAAACCAAATAGAATTATGCAAACAATATGGATCTAAGCTTGGTATAAATGATTATATTATATATGAAGATGAGGGGTTCTCAGGTGGAAATACTAATAGACCTAGATTTCAGCAACTTTTAAAGGATGCAAAGAAAAATTTATTTGATGTACTTATATGTTATAGACTTGATCGTATAAGCAGAAATGTAGCTGATTTCTCAACTACTCTAGACATGCTTCAAAAATATAAAATTAATTTTATAAGCATTAGAGAGCAATTTGATACTACTACTCCTATGGGACGTGCAATGATTTATATCGCTAGTGTTTTTGCTCAACTGGAAAGAGAAACTATTGCTGAAAGAGTTCGCGATAATATGCTTCAGCTTGCAAAATCAGGTAGGTGGCTTGGAGGACAAGAACCCTTTGGTTTTGCTGCCGAAAGAGTTACTTATATTGATAGCGAGTTTAAAGAACGCTCATTGATGCAACTCTGCCCACTTAAGTCAGAACTCAACATAATTAATTTAATTTTTTCTAAATACCTTGAACTACGTTCCTTATCAAAGGTTTCAAGATATTTAAATTCATCAAATATAAAGGGCAAAAATGGAGGACAATGGTCAACTATGCAACTCAGAAGAATTCTCACAAGCCCATTATACGTAAAGTCCTCTGAAACAACAAATAACTTTTTAATGCATTCAGGTATGAATGTATTTGGTGATCCAAACGGAAACGGATACCTTACTTATAATAAAACTAAAAATATCACAACTGACAGAGATATTACAGAATGGATAGTTGCGGTTTCTAGACATGAAGGCATAATAAGTGCTGAAGATTGGATAAAAGTACAGAACATCTTAGATAAAAACAAAGAAAACAGAGTTAAAAGATTGGGTACAGGTGATAATTCAGCTCTCCTAACTGGATTATTGGTTTGTGCAAAGTGTGGATCTAGGATGAAAATAAAACAAGGCCATAAATCTAAAAAACAAAATAGAAGACTCGATTACTATGTATGTTCTGCTAAAGATAACAGCAATGGATCTAAATGTGATAATAAAAATGTGAGAGTTGATATATTAGACAATCTCCTATTAAAACAAATTAAGGCATATGATAAAAATTTATTAGTAAAATCCATTTCCTTATTAATGGAACTGTACGAAAAAGGAACAGATGAAGAAAAGAATATTAACATTTTGAAATCATCAATAAACGAAAAAGAACATATAATAGGTAACTTGGTTAAACAACTATCACTCTCTGAAAATGAACAGGTATCAAAGTATATAATTAAAGAACTCGAAGAACTAGATGCAGAACTGCAAAATTTAAAATTCAGATTGGATAGTCATTATAAAATAAAATTAGACGAATCAAACTCTCCTAAAGTTAACTTCCTTGAAGAGGCTTTACGTATCCCTGGAGATGAATATGAAGTGATAAGAGATGTTATCCATAAAAGAAATTTGCTAAACACTATAATTGACACAATATATTGGAACGGAGATAATATGGAACTTAAGGTAAAGTTTATAAAATCATGATTAGCCTTATTGTATAAATGATGCTTTCTTATAACTGAAGGACAATATTCAGTTCCAGCATCAATACAATCTATTAACTCTCTGTCCATCTACTCCTCCACAATAATTATTTAAGATTTTTAGTATATAAAATTATAATATTTAAAATCCTATACTACTAAATTATTTCATCACAACTCATTTGGTTACTGTAGATATTGAATATTCAAAACTTTATTTTTACTTTAACATATCGATTAGTTATATATTAATCAGCTCGTTTATATATGCTAGTACACTTTGAATTATTACTGATTTTAGCGAAAATTATATTCTACTACCTTATTCAACGTAAACATAGCATCTATTTGTAAAAATAGATATACCACTTCGTAACAAAACTTATATTTTTAAATTCTCACAATGCATGGTGAGAGCTTAAAAAATCCATTCGTTTCGGAGTGGTACGTCTTTATATATAATATAATACAGCCTTAGAATCTTTCAAAATCCTATTTTTTATTAACATACTTTTTTACAACTTCATTTCCATCACTATCGACAACTGTTACCTTGCCACCAATTTCACCTTTTTTATTGCAAAAATCAGTATAATCAATCTTATAAGTTTTTCCTTTAGGCACTACAAAGTCTATTTTACTTTCTGGATTATATCCATTTTTCTCTACTACTTCTTTGCCGATAGCTTCGCTCACAGCTACTGAATGGAAATCATAGTTTTCTTTAATATAATTATAAACTTTCTCAGTAGCCTCCCATCTATCTGGGCAATTAAACACAACTATTATTATATCTCTTCCATTTAAATTTACGGATGACACTAGACATTTTCCAGCCTGCCCAGTATAACCTGTTTTAACTCCATTAGCTTCAGGTATTCTATGTAATATTTTATTTATATTTGTATAATCTCTTGTGAATCCATACTTTTCTTTTCTTAACTCCTTTACAGCTGCTATTTCTCTAAATTTTTCGTTTTGCATCGCAACAGAAGTTAATAAAGCCATATCATAAGCTGATGAATAGTGATTCTGACTATCCAATCCGTGAGGCGATTCAAAATGTGCATCCATAAGTCCTAAACTTGTTGCAAAAGAGCTCATAACCTTTGCAAAGTTCTCTACACTTCCTGCTTGAGCTTCTGCTAAAGCAATAGCTGCATCATTACCGGATCTAGTCATAAGTCCAAATACAAGTTCATGTATACTTATCTGTTCTCCGCTTCTAAAGCCAACTGTTGAGCCTCTTATTGATGCTGCATTTTTGCTAATAACTACTTTTTCATCTAGATTCTTATTTTGTAGAGTTATAAGAGCAGTCATTATTTTCGTTGTACTTGCCATTGGTACAGGCATATAACCATTTTTGCTATATAATACTTGTTTTGAATTTCTATCCATTGCTAATACATATCTAGCACTAGGAGTTAAATCTTTACCATAGACTGTTATATTGTTACCTATTAATAAACTAATAAGAAGAAAGCTCAAAAAATAACTAATTCCCTTTTTAATTTTCATAACATCAGTCCTTTTTTATAATTTAGCTACATAACACTTATTGTTTTATACATCATATATTTTCAAGTCATTCTTTAAAGATAAAAAACTTCAACTCAAAATTTATTTTCAAAACTCTTCTGGGTTCTGAGAATATAATTAGAAAATATAAATTTAATTACGAGGTGACTTATCTATGGTTTTGTAAGATCACAAATTAAACTATATTATGATTTTCTGTAAAAAAGACACTTTACTTTGCATCATATTTTATAACTGCTTCACTTTACCACAGTTCCTAAAAACACAATCTAAAATATTGATTTCAATATAATTATTTATCAAGTTAGCAAAGCTATATATATAAATTCCCCAAAATAAAATTGAAATAACCTAGATATAGATGGTTATACGTAAAAAAATTGGAAATACTATAATTAGAAGGATTAATATATCCTTTATTTTTGGAGGAAGGCTAATGCTCGCATTATATATTTTTATATTAATACTTTTGTTATTAATTGTACCTTTTCCTATAAAACTTAAAATAATATTTAAAGATTTGGATTTAGAAGTTTACTTATATAGATTTAAAGTATTTTCCCTGCAAAAAACATTAAGAAAGAAAAAAGAAAAGGAAAAGTGCAAACCTAAAAAAGAAAAGAAAAAAACAAAGAAAAAAAAGGTTCAATTCAATATAGATATTTTGAAAAACATAACTTACAGATTAAACCATAACCCTATAAAACCTAAAATGAAGTTATGTTATGAAATGAATTATTCCACAGGTGATGCTGCTAGTACAGCTAAAATTTACGGAATCATATATCAAGTTATTACAACAATTTATATGATAATAAACATTCCTTTTAAGATTGTAGAAAACAATACCAACTTAACTCCTAATTTTCAATCCGAAGGTATTTCCGTAAAAATCAAAATAAAAAGTATAATTTTTTTAAATTTAGTAAAAATTATATATATAATTTTATTAATATTATTGTCCTTAAAATATAAGGAGGTGGACCCTAAAGGGGAAAGTTATGGAATGTAATCATCCAATCGAAAACTTAATGAAAACAACCATGGAAAGTCTACGAGATATGATAGACGTTAACACTGTAATAGGGGATGCTGTAGAAACAAAAGACGGAAGTTATATAATTCCTATTTCTAGAGTATCTTTCGGTTTTGCTTCTGGCGGAAGTGAGTTTGGTAAAGAAGTTCCTGAAAAGTATCCATTTGGTGGGGGCTCTGGTGCAGGGGTTACTGTTCGACCAGTTGCATTTTTAGTTCTTAGAGAAAATTCAGTAAGACTTCTTCCTGTAAATCAAACTAATACCTACGATAGAATTGTGGATAATGTTCCTCAAGTCTTAGAAGTTATCAAAGATTTTTTCTCAAAACCTAAAAATAACAAGGAAGAAAATTGCGATAAACCTGAAGCCAATCAATAAGACTAAAAATATAGACTTTCATACACAATGAAAGTCTATATTTGCTTATTCATTTAAAGAATCGTGCAATTCATACAGTTCTATTTAATATCTCTTTAACTTTTATTATTATCATTCAATGTATTATCTATGTACTATCCTCTATTCATGCTTAATATAAATTACGTAAAAATATGTATATTAAAAGACTCTATATTAATTATTATTCCTCAAATTGATTCAAATCTTGTGTATTATCAGCTTCTTCTACTTCTTCAAATAAGTCTAATGAAGGAAGTTCTTTTAAGTCTTCGAGGCCAAATTGTCTTAAAAATTCTTCAGTAGTTCCATATTGAATAGGTCTGCCAGGAACCTCCAGTCTTCCCATTTCCTTAATTAAATTCTTTTCCATAAGTTTCAGTACTGCACTATCGCTTTTTACTCCACGAATTTCATCAATCTCCACACGGGTAACTGGTTGTTTATATGCTATTATAGCTAAGCTTTCTAGAGAAGCTTGTGACAAGGATTGTCTTGTATTCTTTTTAAGTAGCTTTTGTACATAGTCACTGTTTTGTGGCTTTGTTACTAATTGATACATACCATTTATACTTATAATCTTTATTCCTCTTCCTTGGTTTTCATATTCTATTATCATAGATTCTACAATTTCTTCTACAAAGTCTATATCACATTCTAATATTCTCGCTAAATCTTTAGGCCCTAGTGGTTCACCTGTTACAAATAGTAGAGATTCTATTACTGACATATACTGCCTTTTCGTAGAAACCTCTTCAAATTCTAATTGATCTATACTAATCTTGTCCACTAAATTCATTCCTCTCTATGTATATGTTAGAAAAGCTATCTTCCTGTATTACTTTTATTACTCTCTGCTTTATAAGTTCAAGTACTGCTAGAAATGTTACTACCTTTTCCAACTTAGACTCACATTCAAATAAAAGATTCTCAAAGTCAATATGCTTTCTACTAAGTATGGCCTCTGAGATATAACTCATCTTGTCCTCCAATTTATACTTATCTGCATATATTCTCTTTTCAATAACAGTTGTATTCTGCTTATTTTTATAGTTATTAATAAGCTGATTAAAAATATTGTACAAATCAAGCATTGTTATATTCAAGAGTAAATCTTCGGTGTTATCTTTGCCCAAGTCTTCAATTATCTCAGGCTTTTTTGTAAATATCTTACCTGTGTATAAACTTTTTTTGCTAAGAAACACTGCTGCATTTTTTATTTTCTTATATATTATAAGTTTCTCAACTAAATCAAGCTTAGGATCCTTGTCTTCTTCATCTTCCTTAACTGGCTTAGGGAGGAGCATCTTGGACTTAATTTCAAGCAATGTAGCTGCCACCACTATGAATTCTGATGTAATATCTAAATCCATCTCCTTCATTGTATTTAAATAATCCATATACTGATTTGTAAGTTCATATATCTTAATATCATGAATTTCCATCTTATTCTGCTTTATTAAATGCAAAAGAAGATCAAAAGGCCCTTCGAAATTCGTTATCTTAATGCTTGGAAGCTGCATATAATCTCTCCTATTTTTAAATTCATTAAAGTATGTAAAATATAAGTTCTGTCAAAACACATGTTAAAATTAAGCGGTTAATCATCCGATGCTTTAATTACCTTAATCATGACCACTTATTTTCAATAATAGTCTTAAACATAACCAAAATATTAAAGCGTAATACTAAGAAGTATCGCTTGTCTTAAAAACTTCCTATATATATAATATCAATTTAAAGATTATTAAGCAATAAATCAAAAAAGGCAATAAAAAAGTCGCTGAAGCGATCTTCTTTAGTATTTTTTTTGCGCATCTGCCTTTTCTTAAGCGTATGTGAAGAATCTTACAGGCGACATATTCTTCTTTTTTTATTCTTTAACTTTATATTATGTCTTAAGTCTGTTCGCATAATTATCCGCAGATATAATTGAGATACAATTTCCTAAAGAATAAAAAAAGAAGGATTTTACTCCTTCTTATACTCCACCTTTAAAAAGGTTTTGGAAATTGTATTTTATATTCTCTAGGAAATTAGCCTTCTTTATGTCTCTATCAGAATATAATTCAACTGATCCTATTAATTCTTCTCCTAAGAAGAAATCACACTTCCCTACAGTTTCACCTTTTTTAAACTTAACTTTATCTGTTTTCAATGATAATTTTTTAGTAATTTTATCAGCTGAGCCTTTTTCAATGGTTACAACAGCATCAGTTTTAGCTTTTGCCATAAAGAATTTTTCTCCATCTTTGCTCATGCTTATCTTTTCAACATCTTGATCTTTTACAAATAGCTTCTTGCTTTCAAATTTTGAGAAGCCAAAGTTTAATAACATACTAGCATCTCTGTTTCTGATTTTGAAGGTTGGTGCTCCCATAATTACTGAAAGCATTCTTACACCATCTCTTGTAGCAGTTGCGGATATGCAGTACTTAGCATCGTTTGTGAAACCAGTTTTAAGTCCGTCACAACCTTTAAAAAATCTAACCAATTTATTATGGTTTACAAGTTCTATAGGTGATTTTCTTCCTTCAGATATGTTATCCATATATGTACCAGTATATTTTAGTATCTGTGGATGCTTCAACAACTCCCTTGACATTAGTGAAATATCATATGCGGTTGATAAATGTCCATCAGCAGGAAGTCCAGTACAGTTTTTAAAAGTAGTATCCTTCATGCCTAAAGCTTGTGCCTTTTCATTCATAAGACCTACAAAACTGTCTTCAGTACCTGCAAGATATTCTGCCATTGCTACGGCAGCATCATTTCCTGAGGCTATTGCAATACCTTTAAGAATTTCTTCAACTGTTCTTATCTCACCAGTATCAAGAAGCATTGTGCTTCCACCCATCTTTTTAGCATTTTCGCTGGCTGTAATCTTGTCGCTAAATTTTATCTTACCACTATCTACAGCCTCCATAGCTAAAAGCATAGTCATTATTTTTGTAACTGAAGCTGGTGCAAATTTTTCATGAGAATTTTGTTCAAAAAGTATTTTACCACTTACAGCCTCCATTAATATTGCTGATTTTGCCTCTACCTTTATTTGTTCATCAGCTAATACAGGAAATGAGAATAATCCTAATAAGAAAATTAATGATAATGCAAAACATATTGATTGATATTTAATCTTTTTCATATATACTCCTCCTTTCGACATTATTTTTACCAAAATAAAATAAATTATGACAAAAAAAGAAACTCCAGATTATAAAATATACCATTACAACGGTAACTAAAATCTAGAGTTTCTTTTTTAATATTATGTGCTGTTAACGCACCGTGTTGAAATTAATTTGTTAATCATCCGACGCTTTAATTAACTTACGCAAAGAATTAATTTCAACAATAATCTAAACACAGCCTACTATTATAATTTTTTTTACGCTCTTGGATGAAAATTATTGTATGAAATATTAACTTTGTCCTTTGAAACGTAATCGAAATATAAATCCATATAGTTCATTACATGTGTTCCCATAAGTTGTTGCACAATCTTTGGATTGGCTCCATTCTCTAATAAGTGTATAGCAAAAGAATGCCTCAGAGTATTGAGATTTATAATCTTCTTTATGCTAGCTTTTTCATTATACTCTTTAACTATTCTCCAAATACCCTGTCTTGTTAAACCCTTTCCATTCAAATTTAAAAATAACATTTTTTCATCTTTGCTTATCTTTTCTCTTTGACTTAAATACTCGACAATTGCATTTCTAGCCGCTCTTCCAAAGGGGATTATTCGTTCTAATCCTCTTCCATCCTTACATGTAATAAAGTTAAGATCCAGATTGACATCATCAACAGTTAATGAAATCGCTTCAGTAGCCTTAATTCCAGTTCCATATAATATCTCTAAAACAGCTCTGTCTCTTACTCCTTTTATATTGCTTATATCTATACAGTTTATTATTTTTTCCACTTCTTCAACAGTCAAAATTGGACCTATGTCCCTTCTTTCATTTCTATCAACCTTAGGAAACTTAGGGACTTCTTTAATTAGATTCTTATCGCTTAGAAATCTATAGTAACTTCTTAAAGCTATAACACATCTTTCTATTGACTTTACACTTTTTGTTTCGGTGATAGCTTGTACATAGCAATTTACTGAATAATCATTTTCTAAAGGATCTATATTATTTTCCTCTAGAAAATTATAATATCCAACAATATCTGTTATATATGCTTCTACAGTGTTATTGCTTTTATTCTTAGCTATTAAATTTTCTTTATATAAATTAATAAAATCATTCATATTAAAACATCCTATACATAAAATTTCTTGATTATTATCTTCATCAAATTTGGAACTATATATGTTTCTAAGAATATTCCTGCAACTAAAAATATAGCTGAAAACAAATAGAAGTTAACATAACTTAAAATAGCCTCATTGGAAACTACTGATTTAGTAAACTTACCTTTAAGCTTTGCCATAGAAAACTGCACCGCTAAAGAACTACATATTATTATAAAAGGCACGATAACAATATTTTGAGGTACCAGTGCAATGAGAGCTAGTCCAATTCCACGGTTACCAAGTATATTTACTAATAAAGAGAATGAAAACCCAATTAAAAAACCTTTAACAAGTACTATGATAAGTACAAAAGGTGCACCTACTATTATAAAGCCTAACAATAATATTCCGATGAAGAATATTAAATTGTTTTTTAGTGATTCAATTATCAAGTCTTTATAATTTATCTGCTTATCGCTTACCGAAGAAACAAAACTATTAAAATAACTCATGACATCATTTTTACTAGCTTGGCTCATATAAAGTATTGAGTAAATTCCTAAAACTAATCCTACAATAAATACCGCAGTAATTATTAAGTAAATTAATTTATTTTGTCTTAAGTTTTCATTAATTTTATTAATAAATGTGTTCATCTTTTTATCCCCCTTTTTTTGCTTAATAAATATTATGTTCAAATCTCTCAAGATATACTTAAAGAAATTATGTATTTGGTGAATATAAGATGAACTTTTTTTAACAAATATTTTATCTATATAAATTGAAGAGCTGCAATAGTTTTTCCATCCTCAATTTTACCTTGCCTTACCATATCCTTTAATTCTTCTAGTCTAAATTCTTTTAGATTTATAAATTCATCATCATCAAAGTCTGTTTCACCTTTAGTAAGTCCTGTTGCTTTATAAATCCCTATATACTCATCACAAAATCCAGGTGCCGTTGCTATCTTACCTAAGTACTGGATGTTAGTACAGCCGTAACCAGTTTCCTCTTCTAACTCTCTTTTTGCCGCTTCCATAGGATTTTCACCAGCATTTAGCTTACCCGCTGGTATCTCAAGAAGTATCTTCTCTACTGGTTTTCTAAATTGTTCTACTATTAAGATCATTCCATCATCTTTTATAGCCACTATTGCCACAGCCCCTGGGTGTCTAACTATATCTCTATGACCAACTCTTCCATCTGGAAGTTCCACCCTACTTCTTACTACTTTTATAAAATCTCCAGTATATTTCAAATCCTCTTGTAAAGTTTTTTCATCTAACTTGAAACTCATAATTTTCCTCCGAACTTTCGCATCTTTAATTAATCTTCACTTTTTTCTTAATAAAACTAATAATATTATTGATCCATACAAATTTTATTTTTCTATAATAGAAGATTTTTATTAAATTTCATTTTAAGTTAAATAATATACCAAATTTTCACAAAAGTAAATATAGAATAAGCTTATCTCTAAGCTTACACTACAATTACATGCATACTCTTTTCAATTTGTTATAGTAATTATTACGTTTATTTATATCAAATCCATTGGCCGACAATATATCTAATATAAATTTATCAAAAGCAAAATTCCCTCTTTGTCTAAAGTTATCTACATACTTCTGCGATATATTTAGAAATTCATTCTGCCCATGATATAGGCAAAGACTCTCTTCATCTAATAAATAGTCTACTGTATCCGCTCCATTAAATAGGTTGCTGTTTATTAATGAAATAACATAACTTACATATTCTTCTGTATTTGCACTACTCCTTATTACTGTATCCGAAAAAGAGTTTTTGCTAAATCCACTTTTCTTTACTTCATTTAAACCCTTCACAAATATCTCCCCTTTTATTTAAAAATTGCTAATAATTTTATACCTTACTTTACATTAAAAAAGACTTCCTTATATCTATAAGGAAGCCATAATCTCTATATCAATCTTATAGTCCCATATGAAATATGGTAGGTATTAGCACCACACCGTGGTAGGTTGCTGTAAGTTCATCGAGCCCATTCTCTCCCTTACTCTTTATAAGCAAACTATTCAATTTTATATCTTAAAAATAAAATAATCCTCTAATCGTACGATAAGAGGTAGTTTACAATCAAAAAACCACTTATCTTTATTAGTATTACCACCTTGAATAAAACAGGTTGGTGTTATGGTACAAACGAGCTAATCCTCTTCCATAACTCTTGATAAATATTATTTACTTTTATTACATTATAATATTTCTCTACTTTAAAGTCAATTAAATTGTTGTTGTTTCAAAATTGTTAGCACTTTATTTACATTTTAGCATTTTTATATTATTAAATGCCGCTAAAATATTAAGTTGAAATAAAATGGTTAAGCAGGAGATGCTCTATGAGCGAGCTATTAGAATTAAATGATTTTTTCAGATGGAATGGCGTTAATAAACTGTACTGTTCGAACGTAGTGAGTTTACAGTTTTAGCCATGGAATATGACAAAATCATATTAATTCTTTGCGAAAGCTCATTAAAGCATCGGATGATTAACCATTTTATTTCAAAATCATTCTTTGCATAGCATATTACTTAACTTCAACTCTTGCAGTTTCTAGCCATTTGTCTAGTGCATTTTTATTAAAAATATATTTTCCATTAACCTTTAGGTATGGAATTTTTGTATCTGAATTAGCAACAAGTTTATTTAAATCATCTTCTGATATATTTAAATATCTATAGGTATCTACAAAATCAAGCATAGTTTTACCATTCATAATTAAGTTGTTGTTTTGATTGTTCATGACGTTACTTATATTAGAATTTGATTGCGCTATAGCGTACATTCCATTTGCAATAGACCGACCATTAAACTCAGATGAACTCGCTACATCTGTAATAGATTTTTTTAATGAGTTTACACTAAAAACTAAACAAATTCCTAATATAACAATTGCTATTGGCATAGCATTGCCTTTTATGACAGCGTTATAAGCTTTTTTCACTAATTCTCCGTCTTTAAATATTTTCCCCATATTAACTCCCCTTTATATCATAAATCATATACAAAAATTTACTTATTATGTTACCTATGTATATTCTACATAGGTATTATTTAACCTTCAAATTTATTGCATTAGGTTAAAATATTATAAAAAAATCAATAAATGGTGTACTGTAAAATTCTATATTTAAAACATTGTTGAAATTAAATGGTTATAAAGAAGATGCTAAATATACTAAAAATAAAAACCTTCTACATCACCTAAGTGAAAATAGAAGGCTTATTATAAATTATTTAAAATTTATAAATTTGAATATATCCAAAAAAGCTCTTATACTCTTTCAAATTATTCCAAATTTCAAAAGCTATTTAAATATATTAGCTCACTTTATTCTTAAGTCTTAATTTATCAGCGACCATAGCTATAAATTCAGAATTTGTTGGCTTACCCTTATCATTGTGAACAGTGTAGCCAAATAATTTGTTTATAGCATCTACTTGTCCTCTTCCCCAAGCTACTTCTATAGCATGTCTTATAGCTCTTTCAACTCTACTTGCAGTGGTATTATATCTCTTTGCTATAGAAGGATATAATTCTTTTGTTACTGCAGATAATAGTTCCATATCATTTACTACCATGCTTATAGCTTCTCTCAAGTACATATATCCCTTAATATGAGCAGGAACTCCAATTTCATGAATGATGCTTGTTATTTCGGATTCTAAATCTAATGGTTCTTTCTTAGTTTCCACTTTAACTTCTGGTGTTTCCATTAGAGGAACAGTTTTTCTAGTAGAATCTCCTGATATTGTATCATTAAACATTTGTCTTATTCTCTTTGTAAATACATCCATATCAAATGGCTTAACAACATAGTAATCTGCGCCTAGAGTTATTGCTCTTTGAGTAATTTTATCTTGTCCTACAGCAGAAAGTACAATTATTCTTGGAAACGGATCTAAGTTCATGGAAGCAAGTTTTTCTAAAACCCCAAGCCCATCTAAATGTGGCATAATTATATCTAATACAACTAGATCTGGTTTTCTTTCCTCTATTAATTTAAGAGCTTCTAACCCATCCTTAGCAATTCCAGTTACTATTATATCTCTCTGATTAAGAAGATAATCATTTAATATATTACAGAATTCCTTATTATCGTCTGCTATTAATACTGATATTTTTGATTCTTGCATAAAATTCTCCCCTTCGCATAATCATTCCAATTATTAACAATTAATTACAATTAAATAAATTCGACAAAAGTTCTTTATTTCCTTCTTAAAAAATTTTTTATTTAAAAAAAAGATATCTTATAAGATATCTTTTTTCATTATACCACAATATTTACTTTTATGTTACTGTATAATACCCGCATCTTTTAACATCCATTCTATATAAATACCATATCCTACATCAGGCTTATTTATTAAAACATGCGTTACTGCTCCAACTATTTTATTATTTTGTATAATTGGACTTCCACTCATGCCTTGAACAATCCCACCTGTTTTTTCTAATAGCTTAGGATCTGTAACCTTTATGATCATGCTCTTTGGACCTGGTTTATCTTGAGATAAAAGTTTGACAATCTCAATATCGTACATTTGCGGACCACTTTCATCAATAGTTGTTATTATTTTTGCTTTTCCTTCTTTTATTTCATCTCTGAATCCGACTTTTAAAGGCTTACTGCTTCTAGTACCTAATGTTTTATCTGCTGTTCCAAATATACCACAAACAGTGTTATTTACTATTGACCCTAAAGGATTATCTTCTTCTACAAATACACCCTTTAACTCTCCTGGAGTTCCTTTTTGACCTTTTCTCACGCTAATTATTGAGGTGTTAACTAAAGATCCATCTCTTATACTTAGTATAGTATTTGTATCATTATCTGTTATTGGATGACCTAAAGCTCCAAACTTTTGAGTTTTAGCATCATAAAAAGTTAATGTTCCTACTCCTGCTGTAGAGTCTCTTACCCACAAGCCTATTTTGTATTTTTCATCTGTAGTAGCTTTAATACCATTAATAGTTTTATCAACTATTTGATTATTACGATTTATAGTAACTGTTACGTTAGAAGTCGTCAAATTGTTTAATTTTCTTATTAAGTCCTTGGAGTTTTCTATTTCTTCATTATTTATCTTTAAAACTACATCCCCTAATTCTATCCCTGCTTTTCTACTTGGACTTTCAGCTTTTCCTTCATTTGTTTCAATATCTGAAAATCCAACTACTAGGACTCCTTTGGTTTGTATTTTCACACCTACACAACTACCACCAGGATATACTTCTAAGTTTTCAGTTTTTTGAGAAAAAACTGATTTCATTGGTACCATTGCTAGTGCTTTTGGTTTTGCTTGAACTTCTTTGCTACTTGTATCTTTATTAAAGTATGTAAGAATGTTACTGTATCCCTTCTGCACTATATTCATGTAACTTCTAGTGGTTGTAAATTCATTAGAAGAGAATGTGTAAAAGCTTACGAATATAAGTAAACTTAATCCGCAAAACAAATTTCTTATAAGCTTCATATTCATTTTATCTCCTCCTTCTCTTTACCTTTAAGTTACCCACAAATATAGATGCATATGCTGTATTAACTTTGTTATTAAAGACAATAAAAATAAAATAATACTAATTTTATCTTCTTTATATAAAAATTTTACTTGAATTTTTATATAAAAAAGCGCTAATCTACTATAAAAACAAAAAAAATAGAACTATATTGGATAGTTCTATTTTTCCTAAATTTTCATTTATTATGTATTAAATTTCATTTTGTTTTTCTTAATATTTGCCAATTCAACCATTTCCTTCGCATTAACTAGAGTAGCTGAAGTTACTTCAACTCCGCCAATCATTTTAGCTACTTCTAAGTCTTTTTCATCGGAATTCATTATTTTAACCTTAGTATATGTCTTTTCTCCATCAACATGCTTAGATATAAGGAAATGATTGTCTGACATTGAAGCTATTTGCGGAAGATGAGTTATGCAGAAAACTTGATGTTTAACTGAAACTTCGTACATTTTTTCTCCTACCGCTTGAGCAATTCTTCCACTTATTCCTGTATCTATTTCGTCAAATATTACTGTAGGTATTTTATCCTTATTAACAAATACTGTTTTTAAGGATAACATTATTCTTGAAAGTTCTCCTCCAGATACTACTTTTTCTAAAGACTTTAGAGGTTCTCCTGGATTTGTAGAAATGAGGAACACTACCTTATCCATTCCATATGTATTAAATTCCTCTACAGAAGTTATATCTATACTGAATCTACTTTTCTCTAAACCTACATATCTTAATTCTGAGCTTATCCTCTCTTCAAGATCTTTTCCTATGGTAATTCTTAAGTCATGTAACTTCTGACCTAAAGTTCTCATCTGTTTGTAAATCTTATTTTTTTCGTCTACTAATGAATTAATTATTTGTTCTGAGTTTACTATCTGATTATACTGTTCTTCTAGCTGCATTCTGTAATCTAAAATAGCTTCTATAGTTTCTCCATATTTCTTCTTATATAATCCTATTTCATAAGTTCTTCTATTAACCCTGTCCAATTCATCATCATCAAAAACATATTCATCACTTATGTCTCTAAACTCATTGGAAATTTCCTGTAAATTATAAAATATTTCATTTAACTCTTCATAGCTCTTTTTTATCTTATCTGAATATTTAGTTATAGAAGAAAGATCATAGCAGATACGCGATAATTTATCAACAATTGATCCATCTTCACTTCCCCCTCTTAAATCATTATATGTATAAGAAAGAACTTTACTTATTTTTTCAGCATTTGACAATACAGCAAGCTTTTCATTAAGCTCAGCCTCTTCTTCTGGCTTAAGCTTTCCTTCGTCTATGTCATCAATCTGATATTTAATATAGTTGACAAGCTTTTCATTATCTTCATTACCTTTAAGCTCTCTAATCTTTTCTTCTATCACTGAAACTTCATTAAAAAGTTTTCTATACTCAGATAAAGTTCCCGAAATACTTTCTTCGCCGAAACTATCTAAATAGTTGATATGACTTGATTTATTCATAAGATTTTGATTTTCGTGCTGACCATGAATATCTACCAAGGTCTCAGTAAGCTTTTTAAGTGAAGAAATAATTAAACTTTTGCCATTTACTTTAATAACAGATTTTCCGTTTTGAAAAGATTCTCTTGATATTATAATAAGATCATCTGTTTCTATCTCTAATTCTTCAAGTGCATTCTTTGTTCTGGTGCTTTCGATATCAAATATAGCTTCTACAAAAGTTTTATTTTCACCAGTTCTGATAATATCTTTATTAAACTTTCCTCCAAGCACATAATTTATAGCATCAATAATTATTGATTTACCTGCTCCTGTTTCTCCGGATAGTATATTAAATCCTTTATCAAAGCTTAAACAAATTTTCTCTATAAGTGCAAAGTTCTCAATAGTAAGTTGTAATAACATCTTAACCCACCTTACTTAATTTTAAGTATTTAACATTCTTCTCATCTTAGATACTAACTCTTCAGCTTTATCTATAGTTCTAACTAATATAAAAATTGTGTTATCACCAGCTATAGTTCCTGCTATATCAGAAAAATGTAAAGTATCTATCGCTTCTGCAGCAGCAGATGCTGACCCAGACAAAGTTTTCACCACAACCATCTTATCAACATTTTCTACATGTAGAACAGTATTAGAAAATATATTGGCCATTTTATCACTCATATCATTTGTACTATTATTAATAGATGCATACTTGTATTTTCCATCTGAACCAAGTACTTTTATTAACTTTAAAGTTTTTATATCTCTAGAGACAGTAGCTTGAGTTACATCAAAGCCTTCATTCTTTAATGTATCTGCAAGTTCCTCTTGTGTTTCAATTGACCTATTGTTAATTATTTCCAAAATCTTTGTATGTCTCTTTGATTTCACGTTACCCTCACCTTACCATTCGCCATCTTGGCTTAAGATTTTTTTTCTAAGTACGTTAAAATAGTCATATTCATCTAAAAGTATTAAATTACAAGGCTTTTCATTTTTTCCAACCATTATCTTGCAATTATTGCTTAATTTAATGGATTTTTGTCCATCCACAGTTAAAAATATTTCTTCCGCAAAGCTTTCAGCTTGTATTTCAACTGTACTACTGCCGTTTATAACAATAGGTTTCATTGTAGGTGTATGAGAACATATAGGAACTATGGTTATTATTTCTAGTGATGGCATTATTAGCGGACCACCTGCTGAAAATGAATATGCAGTAGATCCAGTAGGAGTTGATATTATAACTCCGTCTCCCTTAAATGATGAATAAAATCTGTTATCAACAAGAATCTTATACTTTACCATTCTTGAAAGAGTACCTTTTGCTATAACTATATCATTTAAGGCTATGTTATCATAAGTCCCACTAGCGCATTGAACATTACATTTTAGCATCATTCTTTTCTCATATCTAAACTTTTTATTTTTAAGACACTCTAATGCATAGTCAACACATTTAATATCAACACTTGTTAGAAATCCAAGATTACCTATGTTTATGCCAAATATAGGCACATCAGTTGGTACTGCCAGATCCCTTGTTGCTCCTAAAATGGTTCCATCACCGCCTAAAACCATTAGACAATCTATATTTTTATTATGTTCAATATCTTTATGATTTTGAACTCTAAAAACACATGAATTCTCAAAGTATTCTTGTGTTTTCTTCATTATTGTATTAATTATGGAACCATCTTTATCTTTAGATGGGTTGATGAAAATACCTATATTTCTCATAGTTCCCTCCGTGCTATATGTTATTATGAGAGTCTTGAACTACCTTTTCAATTCTTTCATCTATATTGAAGTCTCCTTCATATTGTGCCTTAGTAAAATATACTAAATACTCAATATTTCCTTCAGGACCTTTAATTGGTGAAAAATCTAAACCTTTGATTGATAAATTTAGTGATAATATAAATCCTACAATTTTCTTGATTACTTCTTTATGAGTTTCAGGATCTCTAACTACGCCTTTTTTACCAACTTTCTCTCTTCCTGCTTCAAATTGAGGCTTTATTAGCGCTACAACCTCACCTTGTTCCTGAAGAAGATTTACCACTGCAGGGGTTACCTTTGTAAGCGATATAAATGATACATCAATAGAAGCAAAATCTGCTTTTTCAGCTAATTGATCTTCAGTTACGTATCTTACATTAGTTCTTTCCATACATACAACTCTCTCATCAGTTCTAAGCTTCCAAGCAAACTGCCCATAACCAACATCTATTGCATAAACCTTTTTCGATCCATTTTGCAGCATACAATCAGTAAATCCACCAGTGGATGCGCCTATATCTAAGCATACTTTATCCTTCAGCTCTATATCAAAGGATTTTATAGCTTTCTCTAGTTTAAAGCCACCTCTGCTAACATATGGAATATCATTACCTTTTACTATAATCTCCGCTTCTACCTTTACTTTTTCGCCACTCTTATCTACTCTTCTTCCATCTATAAAAACATTTCCAGCCATTATGCTGGTCTTTGCTCTTTCTCTAGATTGAAAGAATCCTTTTTCTACAAGAAGAATGTCCAATCTTTCCTTTTTGTCTCCCATTTTATCTCCTCTATATCTGCACTTATGTATATATCTATATAATCTATTTCTATCCAACAAAACTATTAGTTACCTATGTTAATTAATAATGATAATAAAGTTATCAACTATATGTTTTATTAGGAACTGATTTATCTATATACGGTTCCAACTTAAACTATTAATTTATACATGCCGGAAAATCCCCAGATGCGCTATTTTCGAGCAAGTATAAATTAAGTTCTCGTAATAGAAACCTATATTATCCTATTCTAATATACTTACTATTTCATCTTTTATTGAAGTAATATCAAGTTTGTTCAATTTATACAGAGTACTTAAATCCCCATGTTGTATAAATTTATCTTCATATCCTAAGTTTACAATCTTACCTTTATATCCTATTGAGTTAAAGTAACTCAATATTTCTCTACCTAGTCCGCCACTTATAACATTATCTTCTATTGTAATTACATACTTGTAATCTTTAGCTATATCATCTAAAAGATTTTTATCTAATGGTTTTATAAAGGTAGCATTAATTAGTGCTACATTATACTCTTCTCCAAGAAGTTTAATAGCAGCCTCTGAATGTTGAACCATCTTACCAGTAGCAATTACAACTAAATCCTTACCTTTCCTGATTAAATCCCATCTACCTTTTTCTACTTTTTCAATAGGATTTAATTCTATCCCTGTTAGATCTCCACCTCTTGGGTATCTAATAGCCACAGGTTCATCTTGCATAAGTGCCCATCTTAGTATAGGTTTCACTTCCTCAAGACATTTTGGTGCCACTATATTAAGATTAGGTATATGTGAAAGATATGATATATCAAATACACCTTGATGTGTTTCACCATCTTCTCCAACTATACCAGCTCTGTCTATAGCAAAAACCACTGGTAGATTTTGTACACACACATCATGTAACACCTGATCATAAGCTCTTTGCAAGAACGTTGAGTATACTGCAAATACTGGTCTTAAGCCTTCCTTCGCCATACCAGCTGCCAATGTAGTTGCATGCTGTTCTGCTATTCCTACATCGAAAAATCTATGTGGAAATTCTTTTGCAAATTTTTTTAGTCCAGTTCCATCAGGCATAGCAGCAGTTACAGCCACTACTTCATCAATCTCTTTTGCAATATCAATTAAACTTTCTCCAAAGGCATTTGAATAGGTTCTTGTGTTTGAAGGACATAATTCTCCGCTACAACTATCAAAAGGAGCTATGCTATGAAATTTGTTAGGATTCTCTTCTGCAAAGTTATAGCCTTTTCCTTTTTGAGTAATTGTATGTATAATCACTGGTCCATCTGATTTTTTTGCTTTGTAAAGCATATCACTTATTTCATCAATATTATGACCATCGATTGGACCTAGATATTTCAATCCCATATCTTCAAAAAGCATACTTGGCACTACTAACTGCTTTATGCTATCTTTTATCTTACTTATTGATGTAGCTATATTTTTACCTACAGTTGTTTGATTTAATGTGTTGTTAATTTCATTCTTTAATCTATTATACCCTGGGTCTAATCTAACCTTACTTAAATAAGTTGAAAGCCCGCCAACATTATCTGAAATAGACATCTGATTATCATTCAAAATTATTATTAAGTTAGTTTTACTATATCCTACATCATTAAGTGCTTCAAAAGCCATTCCACCTGTTAAAGCACCATCACCAATCACCGCTATCACATGGTTATCTTTTTTTAATATATCCCTTGCTCTTGCCATTCCTAAGGCTGCAGATATAGATGTACTACTATGTCCTGTATCAAATGAATCATACTTACTTTCACATCGCTTAGGAAATCCACTTATTCCACCATATTTTCTTAAAGTTTCGAATTTATCTTTTCTTCCTGTGAGGATTTTATGTACATAGCTTTGGTGTCCTACATCCCAAACAATCTTATCTTTTTCTAGGTTAAATACCTTAAATAAACTTAAAGTTACTTCTACAACACCTAAATTTGATGCTAAATGCCCACCAGTCTTAGATACATTATCAATTAAGAACTCTCTTATTTCACCTGAAAGCGCTAAAATTTCAGTAGAATTTAACTTTTTAACATCATTAGGACATTTGATTTTATCTAAATATCTATACATATTTTTCATTCCTTCTATTTAATTATGATTCCCTATGTAAAAGCTCTAGAGTTAACTCCTTAAGTTTACTTGTATCTTTATTTAATTTTTCTAAAAGAGCTAAACATTCTGCCGTAATTTCCTTACATAGCTCTTCAGATTTTTCTATACCATAAACAGTAATAAAGTTAGTTTTGTTATTATTTTCATCACTTTTTACTTTTTTCCCAAGCTTTTCTGTGCTGCCTAAAACATCTAGAATATCATCCTTTATCTGAAAAGCAAGACCTAATTTATATCCATATTCTTTTAAAGTATCAATATCTTTTTCAGTTGCCTCACCCAAAATCGCTCCAGCTAATATGGCCGCCTTAATAAGTTCACCAGTTTTCTTTTCATGCATATATTTAAGGGTACTTTCTGAAATTGATTTACCTTCGTTAATTATGTCTACTACCTGACCACCAATCATTCCGTTTCCGCCAGCAGCATCTGTTATTACTTTTGTTGCTTTTAAGGCTTCTAACCTCTTGTCTGAAATGGAGTAATTAATCATAATTGAAAAAGCCTCGTTTAGAAGACCATCACCTGCTAAAACTGCCATAGCTTCTCCAAAAACTTTATGACTGGTAGGCTTTCCACGTCTTAAATCATCATTATCCATGCAAGGTAAGTCATCATGTATAAGCGAATATGTATGTATCATTTCTAAAGCTGCAGCCATTGGCAGTATCTCTTTAAAGTTTTCCTTATACAAGCTATATGTTAACATCATTATTATAGGTCGTATTCTTTTGCCACCTATATTTAAGCTATAAGCCATTGCATCATATATTAACTTATTTTCTCCATCTCTTGCGATGAAATAATTATCAAGATATTCATCCATCAGTCCTTTAATATCTTCAATGCTCATTACTTACTCCTTTTATTTTAACGTAAATTTGAAGTTTTAATCCTCTATCCTTCAATTGTAAAATCTTTAATTTCTTCTTTTGAATTAATAATCTTTATCTTTCCTTCCATGTCATTAAGAGTCTTATAAAGTTTATTAACCAATTTTACACCTTCTTCGTAAACCTTTAATGATTCCTCTAAATTTAATTCAGAACTTTCAAGGTCTTTTACTATGTCATCAAGTTTATTAAACATCTCATCATAAGATTCACTCTTCTTTACCATAAGACACCTCACCTTTTAGGTTCAATTTTAAAATTACCGCTTCCATCTTTCATCTTTACTTCAATCTCTTTCAAAGAATTTAAAGTATCTATATCTTGAACTAAGTTTCCATTGTTATCCTCTATTATAGCATACCCTTTGTTCAAAACATTTATGGGATTAAGCAATGTTAACATATTATTTATATTAATTAGATTTGATCTATTGTTTTCAATTTTTTTCATTATAAGATTAGTCAATTTTTCCTTCATACTGTCCACATCTCTATATTTGTTAATTATAAAATTCTTTGGACTATTATTTTCTAGTATTCTATTAACATAGTTTATTTTTTCTTTTTCACTGATTAACCTACTATTAATGAATTGATTCAAATATGCTTTATGCCTAACTAAATTGTTATTTATTTCTTCAAGCTTCGGAGCTACAACTTCTGCAGCTGCAGATGGTGTAGGCGCTCTTAAATCACTAACAAAATCAGTTATAGTAAAATCTATTTCATGACCTACTCCAGAAACTACAGGGATTTTTGATTTAAATATTTCATAAGCTAAACTTTTATCATTAAATGCCCAGAGTTCTTCAATAGAACCTCCTCCACGGCTTATTATAATCACATCAACACTCTTACTTTTATTAAAATACTTTATTCCCTCTATTAGACTGGCCGGTGCATCTTTGCCTTGAACTAAGGATGGATATACAACAATGTCTAAATAAGGACTTCTCCTTTGTAATACATTTATTATATCTCTTATTGCAGCCCCTGTTTCAGAAGTTATAACTCCTACAGTTCTTGGTAAATATGGAATAGGCTTTTTGTATTTTTCATCAAAAAGCCCTTCATTTAATAGCTGTTTCTTTAATTGCTCAAATTGAGCATATAAGTCCCCTACTCCATATTCATTTATCTCTTTACAATAAACCTGATACGAACCATCTCTAGTATATATTGAAAGTCTTCCTCTTATCTCAACCTTTGCTCCATCCTTAATATTTGATGATACATTTACAGCATCACTCTTAAAAATAACACAGTTCACCTTGCTATTTTCATCTTTTAAGGAAAAATAAATATGTCCACTTGAATGAACTTTAAAGTTAGATACTTCTCCTTTTACTTTTAGGTTGTTAAGAATAAAATCATTATCTGTTATCTTCTTTAAATAATTATTAACTTCTGTTACCGAAAGAGTCTTTAGAATCATAATCTTCCATCGCCTCACATACATTTAAAAATAGAAGGGTAGTTGTAAGTGACCCTACTCCTCCTGGTACTGGAGTAATCATTGCAGCCTTTGTAACGGCGTCATCAAACAAAACATCACCTGTGATTTTTCCATTTAATGAAGAAGTCCCTACATCTATAACTACTGCATCCTTCTTTATATAACTCTTATCTATAAAATGTGGTTTTCCCATAGCTACAACTAAAATATCCGCTTCACTACAAACATCATTTAGATTATTTGTTCTTGAGTGGCATATTGTTACAGTTGAGTTCTTTTGAAGAAGTAATTGTGCAACAGGCTTGCCAACAACATTGCTTCTACCTACTACCACAGCCTTTTTTCCTTCTAGAGGAATATTGTAGTAATCTAAAAGAGTCATTACACTTCTAGGCGTACACGGTATAAACCCATCATTTCCACTATAAAACTTTCCTATTGATACGTCAGTAAGACAATCTATGTCCTTTGAAGGATCTATAGCAGCTATGATCTTCTTTTCATCAAGACTAGCTGGTAAAGGTAGTAATAAAATTATACCATTAATACCTTTATCATCATTTAATTGCTTTATAGTATTAATTGCTTCCTCCTCAGTACAGCTGGAAGATAAATTAATTTTCTTGTAATCAATGCCCAAATCAGCTGCAATTTTAAACTGACTGTTCTGATAATAAATTGAGCCACCGTCATCTCCAATAAGAATTGAAGCAACTGTTGGAACTTTCTTTCCTTCTAGAGCCCTACTTCTTATAAATTCTTTGATATTTTCCTTAACTGTTGCTGCAACTTTTTTTCCATCAATTATCTCGCCCATATTCATAGCCCCCAAACTTTCTAAAACTACATGTCTTTTAATGCTTTATCTAATACTCCATTGATGAAGGAAACTGATTTCTCATCTGAGAACTTCTTAGCAATCTCTAAAGCCTCATTAATAGCTACTTTATTAGGAATGTCTTCAAAATGAAGTATTTCATAAAGAGCTACTCTTAAAATTGATAGATTAACTTTTGAAACTCTACCAAGTTTCCAGTTTACTAGATATTTTTCTATAATAACATCTAGTTGATCTTTTTTCTCATTTACACCATTAACAACTTGATTTAAATATGTATCATCTATTTCAGTTATGTCACCTTCAAAAGCTTCTTTAAAGCTCTCTATAGCTTCTGATGGTTCTTCTTTATTTATCATCATTTGGTATGTAAGTTGTACTGCAATCTCTCTAGTTTTTATTCTGTTCATATGTCCTCCTAGACTTTAAAAGGTATTAATATTTTAGTCGCTGAAGCGATCTTCTTCAGCGAATTTTTGTGCGTTTACATTAAAATAGGTCCATAATACTTTACAAGTACTTTCTAGTGCTTTCATTATAACAAATTCTAGATTACCATACTAATTAAATTAGTAAATATCCTCTAGAAATAATAGAGCTAAAACACATAAAATAGTAAATATTGAAAAATATTTATGGATTTTAATGGTATACTTTCAGAAGTATACCATTATTATTATAGTCGAAAAATATAAAGCTTAAACAGTGAGTCTAAGTTAAGTTTTCATATACACCAAGGTTGTTCGACTTTATAATTCTACACAAGGAAATACCCTCTGTAAACAGAGGGTTTTAAAACTACTCATGAACTTCTTCTGACTTCTCGTCAATCTTAGGAACAATTATGTTTTGTATAAAAATATTAACTGCTGCAACAGATAATCCTGTCATAGCTTCAACAGTCTTCTTAACATTATCTTGAACCTGCACAACTACGTCAGGAATTCTTGTTCCATAAAGTACTGCTAAAGTTAACTCTATCTGTGCTTCACCATTTTCAATTGATACTTTTACACCTTTTCCAGTATTCTTCTTACCAGTGAATATTTGAGTTATTCCACCAGTAACACCTGGATTACTTTCTACTACTCCACTAATTTCTGCTGCCGCTATACCAGCTATTACACTAACAACTTCATCAGAAATCTTTACAACTCCAACGTTTGTTTCTTCTCTATTTAATTCGTCCAACGCTCACTACCTCCTTAAGCTTCACATTAGCAAAACCTGTTAATCATAGGTATATTATATCAAAATATTATTGTGAATACAATTGTTATTGTTTTGCCTCAATTACAACATCTTTTATCTTTGAAACGCTAGCTACAGATTCTTGAATTTGTATGCTTTGCTTTTCATTTAAGTTGTCTTTTGACTTAACTATTACTCTAGCTTTATTTCCTTCTATTAGGCAAAGTGCATCATCAAATCCTTTACCTTTTACACTTAATTCAATTCTAGTTTCATAATTTCTAGCCATTGTTAATGCTGTAAGCTCTTTTTGAGCCTCAGTTTTTTGATTTGCAGATGTATTCTTATCCTCTATAATGGATTTTAAGTTCTGCATTGTTTGAGAGTCTTGTTGCTCTCTATCATTTCTTGATTCATAGAAATAATCCTTTGTGTTTGATGTTTGTTTGTCAGTGTTTGTGAATGGTAATGAAGAACTTAAGCTACTGCCTGTCCCATCATCGACTTGTCCATTAACCCTCGCTGCTAAGATACCAGCACATACTATAAGTGCTAGTAGTGTTAAAATTATACCTGCTTGTTTTCTGTTCATTTACAAAAACCTCCCATCTGTTTTCATAGAATTATATGCTACTTTTTCATCGGATATACATTAACTTTATCCATTGGCAAATTATATAAATTCGACACCGCTTTAGAAATGTCGTATTTTATCTTACTATTTTCTGAACCTTCAGCTACAACAACTACACCAACAACTTTTGGCTTATATGTTTTCACTATAAGAGGCTCATTTCCACTACTATTGGAAGTTATAACAACCTTGCTTGAATCTGACTCTTGACTGTTACTTTGTTTCCCTCCCTCCTTGTCAGTGGTTTCATTAGTATTTTTTTGAGAATTTGTGTCTACTGCTGGAACCTTAGTTTCATCACTTTCAAAGGTTATCATTACATCTACATTCCCAACCCCCTCTATTTGTTTTAAGATATTTTTCAGTTGACTCTTTTGCTCATCTTCATACTGTTGTCTTGTTTGTTTATCAGTGGAATCACTCTGTTGTGTACTATTTTGATTTGAAGAAAATGTAGGTATCATTGGTTTATTTGTAAAAAAAGTAAACACTATATAAATAAAAATAAATGTTAAACATATTAAAATTAAATTTTTTGTCTTAGCACCTTCTGAAGAGTTTTTTAGCTTTTGGAATAACTTTGAAAAATCCACTTTCTAATCACTCACCTTTATACACATATATTTTTTTCTCATCTATATTTAGCTCCTTACTTAGTATGCTTTTGATTTGTTTGCTTGTAGTAGAGTTAAATTCTTGTTTATTTGTATTATTTACAGCTGTATTATCTAAACTACTTACCTTTTTATCTTTTACATAAACTTCTATATGATTTATATCAAAATTTGTCGCTTTTACATCAAGCTTACCTGCAATTTTTACATCGCAGTTCAGATCACTTAAGTTTGTTTTTATCAATTGTACACAGTTCTTTTCCAAATTAGAAAAAAACTTTTCTTCTGTAACACTAGTTGTGCTACTATTATCAGCATTTGAAGCAACAATGTTCTCATACTTTGCTACAAAAGTATTAATATCTATAGTGTTCTTGGTAAATAGCCTTATAAAGGGATTTATAATAACTGCTATTAAAATAAGCCCCAGAACAAATTTTACATATTTTTTCGTACTGTTATCAGGCAATAATAATTCTATCGCAGTCATGAATATTAAGGTTGTACATAAAGAGATTATCCAGCTTCTAAGTAGATCCATAAGCTCTAACCTCCCACTATGAACTTGCCTGCACTTGACATTATTGCAGTCATAACAAAGAACATAACTGTTATGCTTATAAGGCTTGAGGTAATTAAAACTAAAGAATCTGCAGCGGTTGTTATACAACTTACAATTCTTTTATCTGCCACTGGTTCTATAACAGCAGCAGAAATTTTATAGATAAAAACCATAACTACCATCTTTATTATTGGAAAAAGCATTAAGAATATCATAATTATAAGCCCAATGGAACTTACAGCATTCTTAAGTAGTAGTGAATATCCAGCCACAGTTGCTATAGCATCGGATAGTGCCTTTCCAACTATTGGTATGAAATTATCTACAGCAAATTTTGCTGTTTTTAAAGTTACTGCATCTATTGTATTTGATGCTATTCCTCTTACAGTAAGTAAACCAATGAAAATCGTAAGAACTATTCCTTGCATCCATAAAATTACTTGCTTACCTACTTTCACGAGCCCATCAATTTTATGCTCATTTGATATATTGTTTACGAACCCTAGGACGAATATCATCAAGATTAATGGAATTATTATGTCTACATATAATCTAGGCGTTAAGCTTACTGCACCTAGAACTATGGGATCCATTGTAGCTGCCTGAGTTATTCCACCAGCTGTTGATAATAAAAGCACAAGTGCGGGCAATAACACAGCAACAAAGTCTGTCAGCTCTTTAATAGTATCCTTTGCTAAGTTTACTGATATTAAGAAGCTTTTACTAAGTATAAGTATCATCACAGCATAACAAGCGTAAAATGCTATATTACTTATATTTTCACTGGAGAAAGCTCCTTGTATATTTTTTAAAAGAGTACTAAGGATAGCAAGAACTATTACTGATATCATTAATTTTAGTGTCGACTGCACCTCTTTAATAAATACACTTACACAGGCTCCAACGATCCTATCAAAGCTTAGAGGATCTTTTCCATCCTTCAAATAGCTTTGGACATATTCACTGGGACTCATACCATTCATGATTTCTTCATTAGTTTTCATATTATCCATATACTGATATAACCTTTGTATCTGATTACTATTATCTATTCGTTGCTTGTCCAAATTATCATCTGCGTATACCACTTTACTAGTCATAATGACTAGAAAAAAACTTATTAGTAACGTATACCATTTTTTCATAATCACACCTGCATTATACTTAATATAGAGTCCAGTACAGCCATAAGTACCGGTATTGATAATACTAGTATCATAACTTTTCCTGAAAACTCAACCTTTGATGCTATGCTATTTGCTCCTGAATCTTTGCATATTTCACTACAGAAAGATGTAAGATATGCTATTCCAACAATTTTTAGTACAATTCCGATATAAGCAGTATCTATATTAGCTTTGTTTGCCATATTGTTTACAAAATCAATTATTTGAGTTATTTGAGGAATCAGTACAAGAAATATCAATATTCCTGCGACTATTGATATAAATACTGAAATTTCACTTTTTCTTTCTTTTAGCAGCAGATATAAGAATAAAGATACAAAACAAAATCCAACAATTTTTACAATAAGCATGTCCACACCTAAAGCATAAACATAGTTTTTACTGAATCGAATAACTTACTGATTAGATTTATAACCATTGTAAGTATTATCACAATTCCAGCAATATTAGCTATAGTAGCAACATCATCTTTTCCACTGCCTTTCAAGACTTTATCAATGATAAGCAATATTATACCTGCACCTGCAATTTTAAAAATGAGAGAAAGATCTAACATTTACTCGCCTCCTACTAAATCAAGAAGATAATTAGCATAAATCCAACACATACACCTAGTGATTTATACATCTTTGAATATTTATCGCACTCTTTTTCTGCCTTTTCTGTATTGCTTTTTATTCTGTCTATGGTTATGGAAAATATCTTTCTTTGCCCATCAATACCGGTAGTTCCCAAAGACTTTGCTAAATCTAAAATTATATCTATATCAACTTCATTAAGATTAATCTTATCCTTATAGAGCTCTAAACTATCCTTAGTAGATAGAAACACGTTGTCAGCTTCATTATCTTTAAGTTTAGTCCCTATTGAATTAAATAGCTGTGCTATGGGATCTTTAAGTCTTTTTCCAGTATTAATAAAGGCTTCTGGCAATGGAGTAAAGGTATAGGTCATTTCATTCTCTAAATTTATATATCCATTTATAAGTTCATGAAGGCAAAACACCCTCTTCTTAAACTTTTCTCCATATACATACCCAGTTGCTGATGACAATGCCATTATTATAAGCAGCAGCAAATATTTAACCAACATTTATCACCTGCCTATCTGAATTAATATCCACTATTTTATCTATGGTTCCAACTCCATTTTTATTACTTAAAACTATTATTTTTTCGATGACCTTATTTTCAATTAGCTTCTTAAATACAGGTCTGCTATAAAGATCATCTTCGTTGTTTCCATGTATAGTGGATATGATATTCACCCCGCAATTAAAGGCGGAAACAATTGCTTCAACATCTCTGTCTGTGCCAATTTCATCACATGCGATAACTTCAGGAGACATACTTCGTATAGCCATCATAAGTCCCACATACTTCAAACAGTTATCATATATATCTGTTCTTACTCCTACATCCATTTGCGGAATCCCCATATGACACGCAGCAATCTCACTTCTCTCATCTATAACACATACTTTTTTCCCCGTTATATTATATTTTAAATATCCATTCGAAATATTTCTTATAAGGTCTCTAAGTATAGTAGTCTTCCCACATTTAGGAGGAGATACCAAGATGGTATTGTACACCTTGTCCCCTTTTACAACATGTGGTAATAAGCTATTAGAACAACCTATTATTTCTCTGGCTATTCTTATATTTATAGAAAAAACTGACTTTAATGACTTTATTACTCCGTCATCATTTACCCAATGCCCAGTAACCCCTATCCTATGACCACCTCTAATAGTTATAAAACCTTGCTTTATGTCTTCCTCAAAAGCATAAACTGAGAAATTACTTATCTTATTAAAGATATTATTAATTTCATTTTTATTAGTGATATAATTTAGGATTACTTCTTTATTGTCTATGTTTAACATCACTGGTTTATTGCACTTAAGTCTAATCTCTTGTAGTTTACTTGAATCTGGCCTATCTTCTATGAGCCTTATCAAATTTATCGGTAGAACATTTTTCAAATCATCCATAAAATCCCCCTCTCTCAACTTTTGTTATTTGTATAATATTATTAAGTTAAGTAAAAAAATATTACACCTGTTTTAAAAAAGTTATATCGATGAAAAATCATTTAATTCTAATAGCTCGCTCATATAGCATCTCCTGTATAACCAATTAATTTCGATAACACTCTTAAACATAGTAAAAAATAAATTCTAATGAGCTGATATATCCAAAAAATCAAAAAGAAGCCAGCAAATTATTAAACAAAATAATTTGCTGGCTTCTTTTTAAGGTTTCATCGTTAAACGTTAAGGTTTCATACGATGACCAAAGTAATTTCATTTTCTACTCACTAAGTAAGCAGTCTATTTATTGATTTCTGAACCGCAGTAAGGACAAGGAATTATAGTATTGTTATCTAATGCAGACTGCTCAAAGAATATGCCTTTTCCACAATTCTTACATGTTATCTCAACATATTCTTCATCTCCGCATTCCAAGTCGTCTACAGATACATCTTCAAATAAATCCTCTTGTATATCAGAGATATCGTTATTTAAAAATTCTACATTCTCTGCTATACTTTCTTGGTTAACTTGAAGAGTTTCCACCTCGTCGCAAATATCACCTAAGATTTCTATTACAGCAGCTTTAAAATTTTTGTCTTCAGTACCAGAATCTCCACTAAGAAATTCACTAAGTTTTGATATCTTTTCCTTTAATTCCTTCATATTCTACACATCCTTTAAGTTAGGATAAAAGCTTAATAAAGAATAAAATGAATATGCTAAGTTCATTTCGAACTTAGCATATATTCAGCCTATACTCTTTCCATGTACTCCCCAGATCTTGTGTCGATTCTTATTACGTCACCTTCATTTACAAATATAGGCACGTTTACTACTGCGCCAGTTTCAACAGTTGCAGGCTTTTGAACGTTTGTAGCAGTATTTCCTTTAACACCTGGTTCAGTTTCAGTTACTTGTAGTTCAACAAAGTTTGGAGCTTCAACAGAGAAAGCTGAACCTTTGTAGAACTTGATTACTGCAAACATGTTCTCTTTTAAGAACTTTATTGCATCTTCAACTTTTTCGTGGTTAAGAGGAATTTGCTCAAATGTCTCTTGATCCATGAAGTAGTATAGCTCTCCATCTGAATATAAGTATTGCATTTCTTTTCTTTCAATAACAGCTTCTTGAAGTTTTTCAGTTGGGTTGAAGTTTCTATCTATAACTCCAACTGACATTACATATCTTAATTTTGTTCTAACGAATGCTGCTCCCTTACCTGGTTTAACATGTAGGAAATCAACAACAGTAAACACTTGTCCATCTAATTCAAAAGTTGTACCTTTTCTTAAATCTCCTGCTGATATCATTATGGTATCCCTCCAAAATCTATTAATTCATTATATATTATAACCCGTTCAGGTAATTTAATACCAACAACTTTAAGCTGCGAATCCAAAAAAGAATTCTTCATGGGCTATTGAGCGTAGTGCATAATTTCTCTATAAAAAGTCAAATTTTCGTTTAATTTCTCTCTTAAAACACATCACAAATTAACCCTCACTCACACACAACAATGATATTTTATCAGAAGGTGAGATTAATTGCAATTATTTTAATTAAAAATGGGTATTTATACTATTTATGGACATTATGATTTTTTCACAGATTTCATCCGGTGTGTCATCATTGCATTCTATTATAATATCAGCTTTTTCGTAGATGGAGGATCTACTATTCAATAGGTTTTCTAAAGTCTTTATAGCGTCTGGATCCTTAAATAAAGGTCTATTTTTTCTATCAAGTCTATCACTTAAATTTTTTATAGTTGTTTTAAGATAAATTACTGTTCCATACTTTTTTAAAAGTTCCATATTATTTGATTTCACCGGCATTCCGCCACCAGTAGAGACTACACTATTTTCTAACTTAGCTATTATATCTAGTATGACACTTCTCTCCATTTGTCTGAAATGTTCTTCTCCATGGTCACTAAATATTTGCTCAATTGATTTAGAAGCATTAGCTATTATATATTGATCTGTATCAATATATTCAGCCTTTTTTCTTTCAGCTAAAACCTTTCCTACAGTGGTCTTTCCTGAGCAAGGCATTCCTACTAAAATTACATTATTCATTTACTTTCCCCCTATATTGCCCCAAAATATTGCATCTAAGTATATTATCCTTTTGTTGGATATCATACTTTATAATTATGATATCATTGTCTTGAAAAAAAGCAACTAAATTTGTCAATTTATTTATCTCAGTATTAACACTAAAACTAATCTCTTTATATCCATCTTTTTTTGTTATGCTATTAATACTTATCTCTTCTTTCTCTTTAAGTTTGCTTATAACATCATAGAGGGGTTCTTTAACTTTATCCTCATTACTTAAATGATCATTTTGTATACTTTTAGACTCTAACTTATTATTTAATTCATAGTCGTACTGTTTCCGCCCTAAGTTGTAAAATGTTTGAATTAAAATCAAACATAAGAAAGTAACTATAACTAGTATCCTAATAATAACTTTCCTCATGTTATCCTCACTACAAATCTGAAGTCTTTTTCATTTTGTCTATCTACATTTACTAGTTCAAACCTGTTTTCAGTAAAATACTTTATATATGAATCGAGCATATTGTAATTACCTATAAAAGTTATTGTATTATCTCCATAACTAAAATCTTTTATATTCATGCTTGACACTAGTTTAGATATTTTTTCTATAACTGAAAAATCCACTTGTTTTTTATTTTTACTCTCATCTACAACCGCTTTAGATTCTACTTGCAACTTTTCTTTTTCTTTAATTTGTTGTTTTAAATCTAAGTATTTACTGTATGAAAGTGGAATTAAACATAAATTGAATATAATCATATATACTATTATCCTATTTAACTGACTAAGAATTTTTTTATTCTTTAGTTCAATCACTCTTTCCGGCCAAAATTCTTTGTATATCCTATGGTACATTTATAGCCTCTCTTTCTAAATATTCTACATTATACTTAGTAGCATCATAAATAAAGCTATTCTTGCGCTTTCCTACAACATATATATTTTTTTGAATAGGTACATGATTGTAATTTAAAACCTCTTCTAAGTTAATAACATTACCGTCTTGTTTATACAATTTATTATGTTTTATACTGCCATCCTCTACATCAATGAAATATGTAGTTTTATCAAAACTATACATAATACTAAAGCTTCTACTTTTAACAACTTTTTTCACTGCATTAACCACTAAGTACTGTATAGGATAAATATTCTTTATCTTGAAACTTGAACAAAGTATTTCTATTTTTTCATTTGCATTTATACCGTAAATAGTCAATATTTTTCTATTTTTATGAGTTTCTATCTCATGATGAAACAAAAACTTTGAAGTATCAAACATGGTCTTTATTTCTCCATTCAGGAATCTCTTTAAATCTTTTCCACTTGAGAACTCAAATTTTCTAATGAATAATTCTTTTTCCGTAATCATAATACTAGCAGATCTTTTTTTATCAAACTTGTCGCTAAAGGTCTCTCTGTATGAATCAATAATTATGAAATTACTTTTCATTGAAATTCACTCATTTCATTTAAAGTGGCCTGTTCCTCTAGGTTAGTTAGGCTGCAGCTTCTGAACGTTCTTAAAAGCGCCAAGGAACTTATAGATAATGCAATGGATAGAATTATAAGCACCTCTAAAGATACATATCCTTTTCTTATTTTTTTAGTGCTAAACATTTATTTATCTCCTCTTCTCCAACTTTGATATCTAGATACAATAGATTATTTTTTTTATAAAAACTTAAGATTTTTATTCCGCTTAATAATGTCTTACTTTCCTTTAATACAGTAATTTTATTTGCTCCATTAACTATATACCCCACTCTTAAAAATCTTAATTCTCCTGAAGATAATGTAAAAATTCTATCTTCATGATCTGAGGTATCTAATGAGATAGTGAATTTACTATTCTCCACAGCATATTTTTTAGATCCAGGTTCATTCATCTGATTATCTAAATAGTTAACTAGATTAATCATATTATCATATGATATTTCATCTTTCTTTCCTTTGTTAAAATCCTTTAGGGATATAATCAAAATATTAAAAGTGATTGCAACAATAATCATTGCTACTGAGATATATAATAAAAGTTCTACTAGTAGATAACCTTTTTTCTTCATTAATTTTTAACCTTTCTCAGTGAATATGTCTTGTTTAAATTGATACCATTTAAAGAACTATTAACTTCTAAACTAATATTTATATGCTTTTCATCTAAATCATCGGAAAACTTTAAACTAATATAATTACTTGAACATTCACTACACAACAAAAAAAGCTCCTTTGCTTTCAGATTATCTAATGTTAAGTCCTCTATTTTAAACTTATATACTCCTAAGGGATCTATAGTTTTTATCTTTAACTGGTCGTAGGTGTAGTTATATTTCAATTCTTTTATCACATAATCTAAAGCTTGATTATTCTTAGACTTCTGCTTATTTAAACTATAATTTTTTTCACTGACTTCTAATGTAAAGAAAATCGCTACTGAGATTGATAGTAATATGGCAGTTCCAACTACAGCATCAATAAATATACTTCCTCTTCTTTTAATTATTTTCAACTTCTTTTCATCATTCTTTAACCTTAACATATAAATTATCAACTGATATGCTCATTGCTATGTTTCCACCTGTTGGACATTGTATTGTAATAGTTCCTGATGTATAAATTTTTCCATTATTGTTTATCAACATTAAATTATCCACAGTACCTGTATTAAAACTTATTGCATATCCCTTTCTTAAATTTATTTGTTTTTTTACATCATCGCCTATTTTAAACACAACCTGATCTCTATTGAAAATCACTTTTCCATCAAGCTTCATATTTTTGCATGAATACGTAGAAAAGGTTATTAAACTATGAACTTCTTTTTTTAAATCATCCTTGTAATTATCTTCATATATTTTAGAAAGGTTTTTGTAAGAAACCCAAAATACTGATATAAAAACAAGTAAAACTGAAATATAAATCATAAGTTCTATTAAAGTAACCCCTTTAGTCTCTCTTAAATGTTCATACTTGAATAAATAGGCACCATCATTATTAATATTAGAAAACATACTAATACTCCTATCACTAAAATTAATATTGGTTGTATAAACGAAGTTAGTGTTTCTATATTTTTTTGCAGATTGCTTACTAACATAGATTTTAGTTTTTCCAAAGCATAATCTAATTTGCCTGATTCTTCACCTATAGTTATCATGTTTAAGCTTAGTTCAGAAAATGTGCCAATATTATAAAAAGCAGCACTTAAATTCATACCATTATTTATCGATATTTTTATATCATTAAAGCAATATTTAACTTTACTGTTATTAAATATATCAATTAATATCTCAAGTCCAAGAACTAATGGAAGTCCACATTTAGTTATCAAAAGCAGAGCTTCTATCTCTAAAACTTCTTTAAAATTTCTCATAAGTTTATTTTTACTTACTATGCTGAAAAACAATTTATTTTTTGATATAAGATTAAATAATAAGATCAGTACGCAACTCCAACAAACAAAAGATAAAAAAACAAGAAGATTATTTTCTCTTATAAAATTGCATATAGAAAGAATGTTTTTCGTGTACCAAGGAACACTACCTCCAGATCCTTGCACAAATTCTCCAACTGCAGTGGAAATGACTTGTACATAGAATATAAGCATAGTTATCAAAGTAAACACTAAAATAATTGGATATATAGAAACGTTAATAACCTTCTTCTTAACATCTCTTCTAATAGTATAATAACTGCTCAATTCCTCCAGCACAGTGGAAAGATTTCCGCTAGCTTCTCCTATATGTATCATTTGTATGTATAGTTCTGGGAAGTATTCAGTATATTCTTGGAATGCATCTGCTAAAGAACATCCTCCATGAATCTTTTCAACTATTTTATTTAAGATAAATTTATATTTCTTATCACTTACCGAACTTGAAAGAATCTTAAAAGCATTAAAAATAGATATTCCTGACCCTAAAAGCATAGAAAGATCTGAACTTATTCTAATAATACAATCATATTTAACTTTATTTCTTGTCAAAAAGCTTCTCCCTCCACAAATTCTAGGTAATCCACAAAAGAGATTACTCCATTTTCAAGAAGTAATTTGCATTGTTTTTTTAATTCTTTTTGAGTATCTATATTTTTCTGACTCTTAATGAATAAATTAATTTTGTCTCTATTATTTCTATCAACAAGCAAAATCTCACTTATTAAGACTCTTCCTGAATACCCTGTTTCATTGCATTTTTTACATCCATTTGGTTTGTACAACTTAATTTCATTTTGTATTTCGCCATGTCTTTTTTCATACTCACCTGACATATACTCTACTTTGCAATCACATAATCTTCTAACTAATCTCTGAGATATAACTCCTTTGATAGCATCAAGAAGTAAATATTCTTCCGTCCCCATATCTTTAAGTCTTGAGAAGACCTCTATCGCCGAGTTAGTATGTATTGTAGAATATACTTTATGTCCAGTTATAGATGCTCTTAATGCTATCTTTGCAGTTTCCTCATCCCTAATCTCGCCTACCATAATGACATCTGGATCCTGTCTCAAAATGCTCCGTAAGCCACTTGAAAAGGTGATTCCAGCTTTTTCGTTTACATTTATTTGACTTATACCATCTATGAATATTTCAACTGGATCCTCAATTGTTGTAATATTTATATCATTTCTATTAATGCTCTTTAAAATCGAGTAAAGAGTTGTTGATTTTCCACTTCCAGTAGGACCGCATATCAATACCAATCCATGTTTAAGCTCAATTAGTTTACTTATCGCCTCTATCTGTTTTTCATTATAACTAAGATTATGAATATCAAAGGGAAATATTTGATTATAAAGTATTCTTAAAACAAGTTTCTCCCCGTAAACAGTGGGAATTGAGGAAACCCTAATATCATACTTTTTATTTTTACGAGAGAATAGTATTTTCCCATCCTGAGGCTTTCTCTTTTCAGTAATATCCATATTGGCTAAAAGCTTCATTCTAGTAAGCAGTGAATTATATATTACTTTATCTGTCTTTCTAAATATAATAAGCTTTCCATCCACTCTTACACGAATTATAGCTTGGTTTTCCATAGGCTCGATATGAATATCACTTGCCCCCTTATCAATGGAGTAGGATATATACTCCTGCATAATATCTGCTACTATAACATCTTTATTTAATTTATTATCTTTATTGCTAATAGCTAAATAAAACTTGTTGATAAATTGGTTAAACTGTTCTTGTGAAACCTCGCAGTAATTTATATTCTTTTCAAATACAAAACTTAAATATTCACTACCCTCAACAGAATTAGTTACACATAACGCATATACCGACTCTTTATCTTCTTTATAAGGTAGTACCTTCATAGCCAAAGCTGCATTTTTAGGTACCTTTTTAAGAGTATCTATATCAATTTCTTTTACATCGACCATATAATCCCTCCCTAGCAGTATTATGTCCACACCTTTGTAACTTTAAACAACATAATAGTTACAATTACACAAAATGGTAGCAAAATAAAAAACATGTACTTAAATTTAACTTTAAATACATGTTTAAAATAAAATATCATATTGACCTTGATTATCAACTAATATGTCAATAGCCTTTTCCTTTATATTGTAACGTACTACTAATTCATTCTTATCTTCATCATGTCCTACTAGAATTATTATATTTCCTAAACCCAGTATCTTCTTATCTTCAACAACTCCACTTGGGAAATCATATATTAATCTTACGGAATTGCCTTTATTTAAAGGTATTCTATATAAACTATATACATTATCCTTTACTAATCCTGTAAAATACAATTCTTTTCCATTATAATAAATATCGCCAATTTTTTGTATTTTATCAGACACCAACTTTTCTTTAAACTCATTTGGGTCTAACATGTAGGTTTTTCTTTTATCATCATTATTTACAATGTATACAAAAACACCATTGTCTTCAACGAACTTTTCAATTATACCTTTTATGATTAGACTCTTATTAATCTTTTTAGTATCTGAATTATACTCAAATATTCCTCCTTTGTTTTCTCCATCAATCCCATAAAATATTACACTGTCTTTATCCTTCCAAAAATACATATCACCAGAAATTATTAAGTTTTCTAGTTCTGAAGAAATATTCTTTTGTACTGAATAAAGATAGTAACTTACTGAGCCATCCTCTTTTTCTACACTATAAAGTATTTTTTCACCATCTGGACTAACTTGACATCTTTTTATCTGCTCTTTAATGTTTAATTTTAATTTATTTCCATCCTTACTTAAATAGTATACTTTACTATCTATATCTTGATATAGCAATATCTGTTTATCTGAATTAATATATAGTACATTTCCTGATATCAAAGGCTCTGATTTCCTTATACTTTCATCATTTATGCTATAATAAGTATAGTTATCTCCATTGGAGTACATTATCAAATGCTGCGACCACTGAACATTGCTTTTTTCATCATTGACCTGTTCCGGTTTTTCATCATTGCAGCCAAATAAAATTACACACATAATTACCATTAAGGCAACTATAATTTTTTTCATTTTTATCACCAGCTCATTTTATTGATATAAAATGGTGAAAAATGTTATACTATTTTTAGTTAAGTATGAAAGGAAGATATTATGGCTTTAGACGGAGTATTTTTATCAACCCTAATAAAGAGTTTAAAAGAAAACTTATTAAATTGCAAAATAGATAAAGTCAATCAGCCTGAAAAGGATGAGGTTATTCTAACAATTAGAGGCTCAAATCGCTTAAAACTACTTATTTCAGCAAGTGCCAATAATCCAAGAATACAATTTACAAAGATCTCAAAGGAGAATCCAAATCAACCTCCTATGTTTTGTATGGTCCTAAGAAAATACCTGCTAGGAAGCAAAATCTTAGATATATACCAATACAAAGGGGATAGAATAGTTGTAATTGATTTCGAATCCACTGACGAACTGGGTTTTGACAGTGTCTATACCTTGATGGTTGAAATAATGGGAAGACACAGTAATATAACCCTCATAAGAAAAAGAGATAATAAAGTCATGGAATCAATTAAACATATAACTCCTGATATAAACAGTTATAGAGTTCTTTATCCTGGAGTTCAATATGTACTTCCCCCAGACAGTAATAAGATAAATCCTTTTTCCTTTGAAAAAATTGATTTAGAAAATTATCTATCAGAAAACAAAATTGAATTTAATGAAAATTTCTTTTCTAAGCTCTTAACTGGTGTTAGTAAAATTTTATCAAAAGAATTATATAATATGTTTACAAAAAAGTATATATTTGATATTAATAATTTATACCAATTTGTAAAAGAATTTTTCGAATCACTTGATGATAATAAAAACTTTATCTCTTACATTGATAAAGAAACTAAGACATTAAAAGATTTCTATTGTTTGAAGTTAGACTTATATGATAATTATGAAATGGTTTCTTATGATGATCCTTCAACTCTTTTAGAGAGTTTTTATCACGCTAAGGATAAACAAGATAGACTTCATTCAAAATCACAGGATCTTCAAAAGCTTATCACCACCAATATAGATAGATGTGAAAAGAAGAAGAGAATCCTTGAGGAAAACTTAAAAGAATGTTCCGAAAAAAATGACTATAAGATTAAAGGCGATATATTATCAGCATATATTTATAGTATTTCTAAAGGATTTGATAAAGTTACACTATCCAATTTCTATAGCGAAGACGGCGAAGATATCACAATAGCCTTAGATGCAAATAAGACACCTTCAGAAAATATTCAATATTATTATAAAAGATATAACAAAATGAAAAAATCAGAGGAATCTGCTGTACTTCAATTAGAAAAAAATGAAGATGAGTTGAAATACTTAAATTCTGTGCTTACAAATCTTCTAAATGCTGAAAATTACACTGAAATTGAAGATATAAAATCAGAACTTATAACTGAAGGCTATATAAAATTTAAGAAATCCAGCGGAAAGGCGCCAAAACCTTCTAAGCCTATACACTTTGTTTCTTCAGAAGGTGTTGACATATATGTTGGCAAAAACAATATACAAAACGACTACTTAACTTTAAAATTTGCGGACAAAAATGACACTTGGCTCCATACAAAGGTTATTCCTGGATCACATGTAATTATAAAAGGAAGAGATTTTACTGATATAACTCTTCTTGAAGCGGCTAACCTAGCTGCATATTATAGCAAAGGAAAAGATTCAACAAAAATTCCTATTGATTATACTATCGTAAAAAATGTAAAGAAACCTTCTGGTGCAAAACCAGGAATGGTAATATATTATACGAACAAAACATTATATATAACCCCAGAAGAACCAAAAATAAAAAGAGTGTAATCACACTCTTTTTATTTTGGATATTATGAAAAATTTAGGTGTCCCTACTCCGACACTTTAATGAGCTTTGCTAAGAATTAATTATCCGTAGAAACTATTACTTAGCCAGGTATTGATAGTAATAACACTTTATCTTACCATTATAAAGCTTTCTGTTCTTTGAAGACTTTTCACCAAAGATGTCTTCAAAGCCTTCGAAGGATGTAAGCACGTTCATATCCCAAGTTGGAAGGTTGTCATGCTGCTCTCCTAACTTCTTATAAAGTGCTTTAACTTCATTTATTTCACCAATTCTTTGACCATATGGTGGATTAGTTATAATGAAGCCATACTTCTTTTTTGAAGAAAACTCATAAAAATCTAACTTTTGAAAATCTATGTACTTATCTACCCTTGCCTTCTGAGCATTTTCTCTTGCTTTTCTAAGAACTGGCCCATTTATATCGTAACCTATAAGTTTCATATCAAAATTCTTAATTGAACTTAAGGCACCTTCTCTAACTTGATCGAAGATTTGTTGATCCATTGTAGGCCAATTTTCACATTCAAATTTTCTGTATAGTCCTGGGGCTTGATTTGCTCCTATCATAGCAGCCTCAATCAATATAGTACCTGAACCACAGAATGGATCAATTAACAAATTTTCATTTGTCCATCTTGAAATAAGTACTAAGCTTGCCGCCAAAGTCTCTTTAAGAGGAGCCTCCCCTGCATTTTCTCTGTACCCTCTTTTATGCAAACCAGGTCCTGTTGTATCAATAGTTAAAGTAACAATGTCTTTTAAAAGAGCAACCTCTATCTTATACACTGGACCATCTTCTGGAAACCATTCAGTATTATACTTACTTTGCATACTTTTAACTACTGCTTTCTTTACAATAGACTGACAATCAGGTACACTAAACAATGTAGATTTTATTGACTTACCTACAACATGCATCTTACCGTTTGCAGGAATTATACTTCCCCAATCAACTGAAAGGGTTCCTTGAAAAAGTTCTTCAAAAGTTGTTGCTTTAAATTCAGCCATTTTTATTAATATTCTATCTGCTGTTCTAAGCCAAGTATTTGTTATTGCGATATCCATTTCGTCGCCTGAAAAAGTAACTTTACCATTCTCGATAGTCAAATCTTCATATCCAAGCTTTTTCAGTTCTTTTGCCGTAATAGATTCTATTCCAAAAGTACTGGTGGCTATTAAATCATAATCCATTTAAAAACTCCTATTCTTATCCCTAAGTTTATCTTTCATATATCTTGACGGAATCAGTCCCATCAATTTCTAGTATCTCTACTCCTATATTTTCCAGCTTTGATGTTGGCACATTTTTTCCTACAAAATCTGCTCTTATAGGAAGCTCTTTATGCCCCCTATCTATTAGAACTGCTAATTGTATATTTTCAGGTCTTCCTGAATCCATAATTGCTTCTATGGCAGCTCTTACAGTTCTGCATGTATAAAGCACATCATCAACAATAATAACTTTTTTATTTCTTACTGTAACCCCAATGTCAGATTCCTTAACTGTTGGTTTGTCCCCTATATCAGTTAAATCATCTCTATATAGAGTAATATCTACACTTCCAACGGGAACTTTTATTCCTTCGAATTTTTCAATAAGCGCAGATATTCTCTTAGCTAAAGGATACCCTCTTCTTTTTATACCTATAAGGACAATATCATCAACACCTTTGTTTTTTTCAATTATTTCGTGAGCTATTCTCACTAAACTTCTTCTTATAGCTTCTTCATCTAAAAGTATTGCCTTTAGATTCATATTATACTCTCCTCCAAATTAATTACTTCTTTATTATTAACCTTTAACATCTACTAAAGTTTATTTAAAATCTCCAAAAAATATGGTGGTAGTTCAGACGTAAACTCCATATAGGTATTTTTAGTTGGGTGTATAAAGCCAAGTGTCTTTGCATGGAGCATTTGCCCTTCTAGCTTAAATTTCTGTTTTTTAAATCCGTATACTGGGTCTCCTACCAAAGGATGTCCTAAATAAGCCATATGTACTCTTATCTGATGTGTTCTACCTGTTTCCAAGCTACATTTAACCAATGTGTTGCTCTTAAATCTCTCTATGACTTCATAATGTGTAACTGCTCTTCTTCCGCCTTCAACTATAGCCATTTTTATTCTGTCCTGTGGATGCCTAGCTATAGGTTTATCAACAATGCCATTATCATTTTTAAATACGCCTTCTGTAAGTGCATAATATTCTCTTTTTATTGAGTGAACTTTAAATTGCTCTGTTAATTTGCTATGGGCAAAATCATTTTTTGCTACTACCAAAATCCCTGATGTATCTTTGTCAATTCTATGTACTATTCCAGGTCTTATCACTCCATTTATACCGGATAAATCCTTACAATGATATAAAAGAGCATTTACTAGTGTTCCATTATAATTACCAGGGGCAGGATGAACAACCATCCCTTGCTTTTTATTAATAACAACTACATCATCATCTTCGTATATAATATCTATATCTAAATTTTCTGGTTCTACACTCAATATTTCTGGCTCAGGTATATTTAAAATAATAACATCATTTTCTTTTAATTTGTAGTTACTTTTTATTATTTTATTATTAACAAGTACTGCTTCATTATCAATCAGGTTCTGAATATGAGATCTAGATCTATCTGTTATCTTTTCTGATAAAAACTTATCTATCCTTATATCTTTTTCTTCCGAACTTATTTCAAAAATCAACTCATCCATAGTATATAAAAAATTTCCCCCATCCTTTATCTTTAATCCGGTAATTGGTTCTTATACTGTTCGTTACTTACCTTTTCTACTGGCTCCACATACATATCATCATCATCATATACGTCAAATCTATTTTGCAATCTATTAAAGTTATCAACAGCCTGAAAAGAATCTTCAGCATCAAACCCAACCTTTTCATATTCATTATAATCATTATAACCATAACCAAAAGGATTTCCTATAACATCTTCTTCGATTGGTCTTCTGTTACTCCTATACTCTTTTATTGAACCTATAACAGTTTGACACTTAATACAATATTGCGCATATGGAAGAAAGTCAAGTCTTTCCTTACTTATTTCTACACCACATCTTTTACATACACCATATTTTCCTTGATCTAATGATTGCAAACTTTCATCAATCTTACTAAGTATCTCACGTTCATTACCTTTTAATGCCTTACCTCTTTCAAAATCGAAAGTTTCAGTAGCCAAATCTGATGGGTGATTATCATAAAAAGAAAGTTCCGAAGCCATTTCTGCATGAGAATCTACGGCTTCATTTTCTTTTAGTTCTTTTATTAAGCTTAGAACCCTCTCTTTTTCCTTATTTAATTTAATACGATATCTATCATAATCCTTTCTATCCATATTATCGCTTCCTTTCAAAAGAATTGGTTTTCAAAAGTGATTTATATATTATTATTCTTTCAAAAGATAGACTTTTTATAACAAAGTTATAAATATAATATGATTAACAAAAGATAATATAAGTTTAATTTCAATAATATTTTTCAACATAGGCTGAAATAAAAATAAACCACCTCACTCATTTAATATAAGCAAACTTTGAAGTTCTCCTTCAATACAAGTTTGAAATATTAATTAATGAAGTGGTTATTCATAGAAAATAATCAATGGATTCTTAAAATCAGAAGTAAAACTATCTGTTAGCGAAAAAACTCTTTATTTCTTCCATATCATCTTTTTCTACTTGTTCGTTTTTATAATTACTTATTGCATTTTCCTCTATGCCATTATGTATATCTTTTTCACTTATTTCTTCAATTGGATGAGATATGTTAAAATTTTTGATAAAGCTCTTTTCAAGGTCATCAAAAGTTTCTAGCTGAGTCTTCATGAAATTTCTAAATTGAGCACGGAACTTTACAAATTCTTGCTTTACTCTATCATATTCATCATTAATCTGAATTACATCATTATGCGCCTTATCAAGAATCTTTTGAGCAGTCTCATTGGCACTATTTACAACCAATTCAGCTTCTTTTTGAGCATTCAATTTTGCTTGTTCAGCTGTATTTTGAGCTAATAATAAAGTATTTTGTATAGTATTTTCTATTTTTGCATAATGCTCAACTTTTTCTCCTACTGAAGCTAGCTTTTCTTTTAATAGTGAATTTTCTTTGTATAAATCTTCGTAATCTTCAACTACTTTTTCTAAGAATTCATCTACTTCATCAGAACTATATCCTCTTAGGCCTCTTTTAAATTCTTTGTTGTTTATTTCCATGGGAGTCAGTTTCATGCGAATCACCTCTGCTATTTATATTTTTTTACCATTAGTTTTAAATTATCACTTTTCGTTTTACCGACAATATCTTCAATTATAAATTTACCTATTCCTCTTATTGTTATTGTACTTTTCAACTTTACTTCTGTACTCTTATTCCTATTTTCCTTGTAGTCTAAAAGTACACTCCCATTAGAAATCAAATCCATTGCATCATTTCTTGATTTTCTGCTTATTGACGCAACTATGGCATCTAATCTCATAGAAGCGACTTGTATATTTACTTCTTCGAAATCAACTTTAGGTACAATTTCTAAATCCTTAATAGTTTTTATGTTTATGCTATGTCTTCCTATCTTTGTAAGATTGGAGATAATATATTCATACACATCTTTATGTACAGAAACAAAACAACTGAAATCTTTTACTCTTAAATCGCCAATTTTTTCACGCTTTATTCCTAGAGATAGGATCGCTCCCAAAAAATCTCTATGTCCTAAAGTTCCAAACTTACCGTTATAGTTTATTTGAAGAATTTCATAAGGCCAATCAATATCAAAAGAATTAACTGCTATCATTCTGCGTTCACTATCTTCAAAGCCACCTTCAACAAGAACACTTACCCCTATTCCTTTAAAATATTCTTGTAATCTATTCCATACAATAGGGGCGTAAAACTCATTAGTTACAATAGGAATATCTCTCTCAATGGAAGTTGTTAGCTTATTATATAAATTACTATACTCACCTACGTCGTCTAATCCTAGTATTGAAATGAATTCTTTTTTATTCATACTATACTATTGCAAAAACTATAGTTTGGATAATAGATAGCGCAACTATAGCCAGTATTGGTGAAAAATCCAAAGGAGAATTAGGTGCTATTTTCCTTTGTAATTTTTGAAAAGGCGACAATATTGGGTCAGTAATTATTCTCACATAATAAGTTAATTTATTTTCTTTCCCCATGAAAACAAGAGAAAGTATAACATCCACAAAAATCATAAATTGTATAAAGTCAAATAACAATGTTAAAATTTCTTCTATTAAAGATATATAAATCTCCTCCGATTCATAGATGTACTACTTCATAATTGATTTTATATATTCAAATTTTCTCTTAATGAATAAGATAGTTTTGAATTTTTTTAAGAATTGAACAGCACACCTTTACTTTGACCAATTAAATAGTCCTTTTGTTGAAAGTTCACTCTTAAGTTCACTAGTAACTTCTACATTAGATGGTGATAGTATATATACGCCTCTCTCAACTTCTTGCAATTCACCAGAAAGTGCAAAGCAAGCACCGCTTATAAAATCTAAAAGTCGTTGAGCTATTTTATTTTCTAAGTTACTTGTATTTACAACTACAATCTTTCTACTCTTAAGTGCATCGCAAATTTCAGTTGCATCCTCATAAGCAGATGGTTTTGTTATCATAACTTTAGCTGATGCAGCAGAATGAATATTTACAACCTTATTATTTTTCTTACCTGATAATACTGGTTCAAGGGTTTCATCTGCAGCTAATTCTTCTTCTTCATCAAATTCATCGTACTCTTCATCGTATTCCTCAAAGCCTAAAATCTCTTTCATCTTATTAAACATTTTTGCAGCCATAGTTAATCCTCCTATTTATATTCTCTTACCAAAAATTCCCTCACCTATCCTAACAAGAGTGGCTCCTTCTTCTATTGCAGTTTCATAGTCGTGAGTCATTCCCATAGATAGTATTTCCATAGTTACATTTTGGTATTTCTGTTTCTTAATATTTTCAAAAATATTTTTTGTTCTTTTAAAATAATATCGGTTACTTTCTTCATTACCTTTAGGAATAATAACCATTATTCCTTTAATTTTTACATAATTACATCTTTCTACCTCATTCAAGACCTCATTTAGCTGTTCTTCGTAAAAACCATACTTGGTATCTTCCTTGCCGATATTAATTTGAATAAGTGTATTTATCTGCATTTGGTTTTTAGAGCATTGTTTTTCAAGCTCCTTAAGAAGTTTTGTGCTGTCTAAAGAATGAATAAGAAAAGCTTTATCAATTATATACTTTATCTTATTGGTCTGCAGATGTCCTATGAAGTGCCATCTTACGTCCTTATGAAAAAGTTCAAATTTTTCTATTAGTTCTTGAACCTTATTCTCACCAAAGTCTCTAATCCCTGCCGTGTAAGCTTCCTCCAGAAACTCGATAGGCTTAGTCTTGGAAACAGCAACTAAAGTCACATCTTCCGGCATAGATTCTTTTATCTGCTCTATATTCTTTTTTATACTCAAAATAATCATGCCTCCACTTCTTTAAAATATATATTCTTCATAAACTTAAAAAATCCTTCAAAATATTTAAATCTTACACCTATTTTGTTTTAGGTGTAAGATCATTAAAGTTCGCATCCCCTAAATAAGGATCTATATTTATATTATCTTTCTTCTCTATAGATATTTCAACTCCCCTATTCATTAGGGATCTTATAAATCCATCATCTCTTTTTAGTATACTGTCAAGTGTGTCTGGATCTCCGATAGCATACACATCAAAAGAAGGTCCTGGTATCTGAACTCCATTAATATCTAAAAAAGCCCACTTACACAAAATTGCCGTATTAGGAAGAACTCTCTGTCCCCCGATAGATATTGCCTCAGCACCAGCAACTCTTAATTCATTTACAACTCTTATCATATCATCATCGTGTATAGTTCGAAGTAGTATAAGCTGAGAATTTTCATATTCATATCCTTCTGTTGTATCAATTGTACCATCCCTTAAGGTTATCTTTACGCCCTTACCTTTTACTCCACTAAAACCTACTTCCATCTTATTACTATTTGATTCATCATTAATGTCCTGAGTTATTTTCTCACTCTTAGTGTCGTCATATTTATATTTATTCATCTTTTCTATCATTTTAGAATTAGAATCTCTAAGGTTAGAAACCTCTCCATATAACTTATTTTTTTGATTATATGCATCTTGATACTGTTTGGCACTCATTTGAAAACTTCTCGTAGTTCCCTTTAAATTTATATTAAGAGCGATAAGAATTCCTATTATAATTGAAGCTATAAAAACAAATATCGATGCTTCGTTATTTCTCATATATACACCCCTCTATCGGGATCTTGCTTTCTCAATCAAAAGCCTTCTCACTATAGCAAAATTATCAAAGATTCTTCCACCAAAAACTATTACTGCCGCTATATAAATAGGAATTCCAAGTTTATCTCCTAAATAAGCTAAAGCTACTGCAAGTGCGGCATTTCCAAAAAAGCCTGAAATAAAAATATCCGCTTGAAAATTCTTTGATAAACTAGCTCTAATAGCTCCAAAAACCGAATCTAAACAAGCTAGTATAGCAACTGACATATATGGCGAAAATTTTTCAGGTATATCCACTTTCCAAACTATTCCAACTATAATTCCAATCAAAAGTCCTATGAATGCTATCATTTAATAATCACTCCTACTGTACAGGTTTAATAAAATCATTATGAATAACTTGAGATGATTTAGGTATAACTACCTCATTGCTTTTCTCTATTTTTCTTTCATAATTAGATAGAACACCGTAATCTAAAGCGCCTTGAAAAGTTAATCCTGCGTCTAGCTTTGCTTTATCACCTATGGCTTTTATGACTATTTTATCGCTTGGTGATATTCTTTCATTTGAGCCAATCCAAATAAAATTACTTGCATTTTTTATACCTGTCTGAGAGGTAACTCTTTTCTCGTTTATAGATATTGCTTCTGCACCGGAAAAGTTTAAGATATTAACAATATGAATAAGTTCATTTTCAGATATATAGTCTGCGTTATTGCTAGAAAAAATAGAGGACTTTGGTGTAAGATAAAAAATCACACCTTGACCCTTTACATCAACAGTACCTAGTATCATTCTGGTTTTATCAAGCTGTTGCTTTACTTCTGTATTTACATCACCTTTTTTAGCTGCTGATTCTTCTATCTTCTTTAAATCTTCAGTCAAAGAGTTATTCTGCTTTACAAGTTCATCTTTTTCTTTCTTAAGAGCATCTATTTCAGCTGTAATATCTGTTTTATCCACATTATCTTTAACAGCACTTTCTTTGTTATTTATCAATTTAAATTGATATGCCAATAAAAACCCTAATAATGCACATACAATAGCAACAACTATCTGCGAAGTTACCTTTTTCATTGCACTTCCTCCTTATTCCTTTTTTATAACTGGATCTCCATCAAAACTAACATCAATATAGCCTTTTGTAATTCCAATGCTACTTTCTTTTAATATTTTTATGCAATTATTAAGTTTAATCTCAAGATTTTCATCGTTACCCAACAATAACTTTACGTCACCTACTAAAATATTTAATGAGGTGGTATTTTCTAAATTTACTAAATTGAACTTTACATCGCTCTTATTTTCTTCTAGTAGATTACCTATATTGTCAGCTATTCTTTTTATTTTCTCATCACTGTTGAAGTATGTCCCTACATCAGTAGAAGTCGGAGAAACCCCTGTAAGTTCAGTAAGATTTAATCCATCTATACTAGCCCTTTTTTCTAGAATTTTCAGTTCAGAATTTAGTACATATATTCCATCAGAACCCTTTACAAAATATACAGCCTTTCTTTCTACTACATTTATAATGATTCCACTCGGAAATACTCTTTTGAGATTAACTTTCTCAATATAAGGATTTGCTGTAATTTTATAACTAACATCTTTTTGGTTTATGTAAAAAATATTTTTCCCGAGTAGCTCTGATCTACTTATAATTTCTTTGCTATCTATTATTTTATTATTTTCAACTTTAACATCAGCTATATTAAAAAATGGAGCCTTTAATAATATAAGAATAGTTATAGAAAAGAAGAAAACAAAAAATAAAACCAATTTTTTTCTAACTTTTTTCTTTTTGTGCTTTTTTATATATTCATTTATTTCATTATTCATATAATACCTTCTTAACTTTTGATATAATTACTAAAATTATGGTTATATTACAATTTATATAATACCATTATATCTATGTTTTTTCATTACAAAATTATTAAAAGATATTGTTTATTATGTAAATATATTACTCTTAATTATTTAAACTAAAAATAAACTTTTCTTTTATTATCGTGCACTTTTTTGATATATTAATATATAACTAGAATTAATATATCAAAACAAAAAGCTGGCCGTTCATAGGCTCAGCTATTTTATTTTATATTATTCAATTTAATTTGTCTATTGTTGATGTGCCACTTCACAATAAATTTATATTTTCAAATTCTCTCACAAAAAGCCGTGAGAGTTTTGAAAATTGTTTTCTGTTTGAATTGTCACATCCTTAGATGTGCCACTTCACAATAAATTTATATTTTCAAATTCTCTCACAAAAAGCCGTGAGAGTTTTGAAAATTGTTTTCTGTTTGAATTGTCACATCCTTAGATGTGCCATTTCATAATAAATTTATATCATTCTCTTTTTCTCTACTTGTCTCGATATATTAAGCAGAACTCCCATGGCGGCCATGTTAATGACCAGAGAGCTTCCTCCATAACTTATAAACGGTAATGGTACTCCTGTAACAGGCATTGATCCAGTTACAACGGCTATATTGATAATAGCCTGAACTGCAACTATAGATGTTATTCCAGTCGCTAACAAGGTTCCAAAGGCATCTTTAGCGCTCATAGCAATTCTAATCCCTCTAAAAACGAAGATGATGAATAAAAGTATTATTAGCGCACAGCCTATAAGTCCTAACTCTTCTCCTATTATAGCAAATATAAAGTCGTTATGTGGTTCTGGCATATACAAAGTCTTTTGTCTTGATTGCCCAATACCAAGTCCAGTAACTCCCCCTGCACCAAGAGCATAAAAAGACTGAATAAGTTGATATCCGTCACCAGCAGGATCTTGCCATGGATTTAAGAAGTTTAATAATCTTGCTTTTCTGTAAGGTTCACTAAATATAAAGAAAGTTGCAGCTGCAAACATTGCTGGAACTACTCCAAAAGCAAGGATATTAGTTTTAGCACCTGCCACAAACATTACTATCAATGTAACTATCATTATTACAGATGCAATACTTAAGTTTTTCTCCAAAAGAATCATACCTGCAAAAAATCCTGATACTATTAAATAAGGCAGTATCCCCTCTTTGAAGGTTTTCATCTTCTCCCCTTTTTTCTCCATACTGGTAGCCATAAACAAAACAACAACATACTTAACCAACTCTGACGGCTGAAACTGTCCTAGTGGACCTAGTTGTATCCATCTCTTGGCACCATTTACGTCTGCTGAGAAAAAAACAGCTATTAGCAAAGGTAAGGATATAATCATCATTATTCTTGTATACTTTTTAAGCTTATGATAGTCAACAGACATCATAAAAAACATAACCGCGACGCCTAGAACAGACCACTGTAGCTGCTTCTTTAAAAAGAACATACTATCATTATTCTTATACATTGCGTAGTATGAACTAGCACTATATACCATTACTACACCAATCGCCAACAGGAAGAAAATCGTGTAGAACATTACATAATCGATTTGTCCCATTTTAGGCTTGTTTTTTTTCATTCAAATTCCTCCTATAATTACTACAAAGACAAAAAGGCAATAAGACAAAGTAAAAGGGTGCAAATCGAGAATACCGAAACAATCTTTGTTTCACTCCATCCTATTTGCTCAAAGTGATGATGTATCGGAGCCATCTTAAATACTCTTTTTCCAGTAAGCTTAAAAGATGCCACTTGAATTATAACCGAAAGAGTTTCTAAAACATAAATTCCACCTACAATTATTATAACAAGTTCCATTTTAAGCATCATTGCTATAGCAGCTACAGCTCCTCCTAGAGCAAGCGAGCCTGTATCTCCCATAAATATTCTAGCCGGAAATGCATTAAATCTTAAAAATCCCAGTAAAGCACCAGCTAGCGCTACACAGAATATAGAAAGTCTATAATGCCCCATATTTAAGCTTAAGATAGATAGGAAAGTCATTACTAATATAGTTATCGAAGTTGCGAGTCCATCCAATCCATCTGTAAGATTTACTGCATTAGTTGTTGCTGCAAAATAGATTATTATAAAAGGTATAAATAACCATCCCATCTCCCATTGTTGTCTAGAAAATGGTACATTTATTGAAGTTCCTATGCTCACATACGCATAATAAGCTAATGCACCAGAAACTATAAGAAGCAGCACCATCTTCTGCCATGCTCTCAAGCCCAGGTTATTTCTATGAATAATTTTCAATAGGTCATCCAAAAAGCCTACAAACCCAAAGGCGATAAATGCATATAACACTACCATAGACTCATCAGTGAAACTAGGTATCATGACAAGCATGGTAATTAATGTGGCTAATATAAATATTATTCCTCCAATTGTTGGTGTTCCTGCCTTTTTCAAATGACTTCTTGGACCATCTTCTCTTATATTTTGTCCAAATTTAAGCCTATGTAAAAGAGGTATTATAACTGGACCTATTATTGATGCCACAATAAAACTTATTAAAATTGATATTATTAACGCTGTATTAGCTAAATTCCCCATATATTGCCGTCTATATTAGACAGCTCACCTCCTTGGTTATAGATTCATTTTTTTAAGCTCGTTGACTATTTCTTCAAACTTCATACTTCTCGATGCTTTGACAAGAACAACATCTTTTTCTTTAATTAATTCTTCTAACGCTTTAATTAATTGTTCCTTTGATTGAAAAACTGTACACCCTTCATCTGAAAAACCATTCTTAAAACCATCAGAGTATTCGCCGCAACATAATAATAAATCTATACCATTATTCTTTGCATAAACACCAGTATCAATATGCGCATTTAGTGATTCATCACCTAGTTCTCTCATAGTTCCAAGTATAGCAATTTTTCTACAGCCATCAATATTTTTCATAACATCTATAGCAGCTTTCATTGATGACGGGCTTGCATTGTAGCAATCATTAACAATTGTAATTTTATCAGTTTCTATTATCTCCAACCTCATGGAAGTTGATTGTATATTTTTTAATCCATTATTCATTTCATCCAGTGACAAACCAAGCAAGTTTCCTGCTGCAATGCAAAGCAAGCAATTTTGCACGCTGTGTTTTCCAAGCATCGGTAGCTCAAAAGAAACTTTTTGCCCTTGAAAGTTTACTTCAAATTCACTATGGTCTTTCAATAAAACTACATTTTCAGCAATGATGTTATTCGAATCATTTAGACCTGTTTTAATAATCTTGTAGCTATCACTAGTTACGCTATCTAGAAGATCATCATCACCATTAATAATTAAAGTATTTCTCTCATTGAAATAATCAACTATTTCCATCTTTGCTTTCAAAATATTTTCTCTAGTCTTGAGGTTTTCTATATGTGATAATCCTATATTAGTTATTATCGCAGTATCTGGTCTCGCTATATCTGCAAGAAGGTGAATTTCATTTAAATTACTCATCCCCATCTCTAACACTGCAATATCCACAGTTCCATCAAGTTCAAGTATCATAAGTGGCAATCCTATATCATTATTAAAATTGCCTTTAGTCTTAAATACAGTGTATTTTTCTCCTAATATAGCTGCTAAGATATCTTTACTTGATGTCTTACCATTTGAACCTGTAATCCCTATAACCTTTAACCCTAATTTTTCTCTATAGTATTTTGCAAGTTTCTGAAGTGCTTTTTTCGAATCTTTTACTTTTATAACATTTGCTTCGTAGCCTAAAAATTCTTCTTTATTTTCATCTACTATACAAACACTTGCGCCTTTATCAATTGCTTCTTTTATATAATTATTACCATTAAAATTCTCGCCTCTAAGTGCAAAGAATATACTATCTTTTTCAATTTTTCTTGTATCTGTACTAACTTTTTCAAAATGTTCATTTTTATTTGTTGTGATAAAATTACCATCTACAGCTTTTACGATTTCTTCTAAGGTTAAGTCTAACATTTTTTCACTCCTAATTGCTCTAATATTTCTACCACTACTTCCCTCTCATCAAAATGAATGGTTTTATCTTTTAAAATTTGATAATTTTCGTGTCCTTTACCTGCAATTACTATTACATCTCCTGACTTACCAATCTCAAGTGCAGTTTTAATAGCTTCTCTCCTATTTTCAACAACTTCATAACTATTGGTATTCAAACCTGATATAATGTCATTTATTATTGACATAGGCTCTTCACTTCTAGGATTATCAGAAGTAACAATAGCAATATCGCTTAGCTCTGTGCCAATCCTACCCATCATAGGTCTCTTAACCTTGTCTCTATCTCCGCCACATCCAAATACTGATATTAGCCTACTCGCAGTAAACTCTCTAGCAGTTTTAAGTATGTTTTCTAATCCATCTGGAGTATGAGCGTAATCAATTATTACTTCATACGGAATATCGTATTCAATAGCTGTCCTCTCACATCTTCCTGGAACAACTGCCTTATTTAGTCCTTTAACTATTGATTCTAAGGAAATTCCCAAATTCTTAGCTAAAGTTATTACTGAAAGTGCATTATAAACATTATATAAACCAGGCATTTGAAGATTAAATTCATACTCTTCGTTATCTAAAGTTACATTGAACTTAACACCTTTTGATGAGTTAACAATATCCTTTGCTTTTATATGAGCATTTTCATGGATACCATAGGTAAATATATCTGTTTTTATATTTTTACTTTTCAAATCCGAAATTATATTTTTTCCATAATCGTCATCTAAATTTATTATAGCCCTATCTGTTCTCTCAAACAGTTTAAATTTAGCATTATAATAATTTTCAAATGTCTTATGAAAATCCAGATGATCTCTTGTTAGGTTTGAAAATATTGCACCTACAAATCTTACTCCATAAACTCTATCAAGTTCTAGAGCATGCGAGGAAACCTCCATAACACAGTATTCAACATTCTCTTGAACCATTTCATTAAAAAGTTCTTGAAGTTCTAAGGATTCAGGAGTAGTTCTTTCTGTCTTAATCACCCTATCTCCGATATAGTTCGCTATAGTTCCTATTAATCCAACTTTATAACCACTATCCTCAAGAATCTTTTTTGTCATAAAAGCAGAGGTTGTCTTACCATTTGTTCCAGTAATTCCTATCACCTTCAGTTTTTCTGTAGGTCTTTCATAATAATTTGAAGCTATCAATGCCATGGTCTTTCTTGTATCTTTTACCTTAAGTACAGTAATGTCTTCACTAATACTTAAATCATCCATACAAAATACTACCTTAGCTCCGTTTTTTACAGCACTGTTTGCAAACTTATGTCCATCACTTGCAAATCCTTTAATGCAGAAGAATATATCTCCCTCTTCAGTTTTCCTATTGTCATAGGTAATCTTATTTACATCTTGATCTAAACTTCCTTTTATAAGTTCAAATTCTATTTCATTTAATAAGTTTCTTAGAAGCATTGTCCACTCATCTCCTTAAATAATATGCTATTAAATCCTCCTAAATGATATATAGATATACATTCTGATAACAAAGTATCAAATATTAATTAATATTCATCAAATGCTACTTGCATAAAGATTGCAGCAATATAACAAAATACTAGCATGTGGCTAGAAGCCACATGCTAATTAATCATCTACATCATCACTTAAGGTAAGCCTAATAGAATCTCCTTTTTTCACAACTTCTCCTGGCTGAATACTTTGTTCATCAACCATAAGACCTTCTCCAGAGAAATCACCTTTAAGGCCCACTTTTTCAAGAATTTTAGTAGCTCCCTCTTTAGTATAGCCCTTTATGTCAGGAACAATAACATCTTTATTATAATTTCCTGAACTTCCACTGTAAAGATTGACCTTACTGCCTTCCTTTACTGTATAACCAGGTGTAGGCTTGATATCTGTCACATACTCTCCCTGTCCCTCTATATCAAAATCTAGCTTTACTTCCTTAAGTTTTTTCTTTGCTTCATCTATTTCCATGCCTCTAACTTCAGGAACAATTACATCAGGAGCACTTACAATGCTACTTGTGTCCTTTGATATAGCAGAAGGATCTAAATAATTAAATATGTCGTTAAATACTATTTTTGCTACTGGTACAGCAATTACACCACCATAATACTCTCCTGCACTAGCTTCATCAATAGAAACCATAACAGTAAGCTTTGGATCATTTGCAGGAGCCATTCCTACAAAGGACGAAATATATTTTCCACTTTCATAAGTACCATTTGTTGGATTTACCTTTTGAGCTGTTCCAGTTTTTCCTGCAATATGATAACCTTCAATATATGTCCTCTTTCCAGATCCTTCAGAAACAACCTTTTCAAGATAATCCCTTAGTTTTGTTGTCTTTTCTGCACTTGCTACTTGTTTTGTCTTAGGATCAAAGTTTCTATCAACTACTCGCTTACCTTGATCGTCTACATGACTGATTTCTTTCATCACATGAGGTTGAATCCATGTACCATTGTTAGCAATTGCATTAAATGCAGCCATGAATTGTATTGGGTTTACTGTGTTAGTTTGTCCAAAAGAAATGGTTGCAAGGTCAATATCAGTTATTGTTGCAGCTGATTTAGTTATACCCTTAGCCTCACCAGGAAGGTCTACTCCTGATTTTGCTCCAAAACCAAACTTCTTTATATATTCAGCTAATTTTTCTTTACCTAACTTCTTACCTACTTCTATAAATCCCATGTTACATGAATTTTTTATTATTTCTCCAAAAGTCTCTGTTCCATGTCCACTTCTTTTCCAACATTTTATAATTCTATTTAGTACTCTAACACTACCTGCGCATGAGTATGTCTCCCCTTTATCAGCGACTCCTTCCTCCATAGCAGCTATTGCAGTAAAAACCTTAAATATAGATCCCGGTTCAAAAGAATCACTTACAGCTCTATTTCTCCACATTTTCTGAAGCTTGTCTGTAGCTGTTGCTCCATCGAAGTTTTCAGCTCCTTCATAAGGAGTATTTGGATTGAAATCTGGCTTGTTTGCCATAGCTAATACTTCTCCCGTTTTAGGGTTCATAACTATAACACTTACCGCTTTTGCTTTATTGTCACTTAAAGCTTGTGCTGCAGCTTTATCTGCAAACATTTGTATTTGCCTATCTATAGTTAACTCTACATCCTTACCTGGAATTGGAGCAGTGAAACTTGAAATAGTATATGGTAAATCTTCACTCTTTCTATTAATTTCTGCTATTCTTACTCCAGGGGTTCCTGAAAGTTCTTTGTCGTATTGAAGTTCTACTCCATTTAGTCCTTTACCATCAGAGTTTGTGTTTCCTAGAACATGAGATAATAGATTATTGTTAGGATAATATCTCTTTGTATCAGGAGATACCATTACCCCATTTATTTGTAGTGCTTTAACTTTATCAGCTATATCCTTTTCTATTCTTCTAACCACATGAGCTGCTCCAGCATCTGCTCCGCTAGGTAGCTTAGTATTAAGTTTATCCAATATTTCTTTTTCAGTAAGACCTAATGCAGTTGCTATTTTAGGAGCAATATCCTGGCTTGTAAGTTTATGTTTTTTTAAGTACTCTCTAATAGCATTTAAGTCAAAATCTACTCTATAGACATTACCACTAACAGCCAATTCTGAGCCATTGCGATCTAAAATTTTTCCCCTTACAGCATCTATTTGTACTTTACTTGTCCATTGTTCAACCGCCTTAGTTGAATATTCGTTACTCTTAACTATCATTACATACGCTAATCTTAAAGTTAATCCAAAGAATAATATAGTTAAAAAAACTACTGTTATCCACATTCTCTTCTTAGTGGTAGCTTTATCCCTGTAATTATGCTCAATCAATAACTATACCTCCAAAAACATTGCTCGATCATTCAGAAATAAAGTTATTCTTAATATTAACTTACTTAATATTTAACTATTCTATTGAACTTTATTTTTCCAGATGCATTATTTATTAATAAATATATCCCCTTACAAATAAATAGTGCTTTCAAATATTCTTTGTATTAAGCAATCTTTTATTTTGAACATAAACTACTTCAATCATTAGAGTAAGATAGGAACCTTAATAAAAACTTCTATCTTACTCAATTAACGCTTGAAGTAGTTTACCAAAATACATAAATATACCAAGACTAATTTAGATTATAAATTACCCCGAATTTTATACAAAAATATTCATCATGGATTTTTAAAATTCAAAGAACAAATTAAACATACTAACACAGCTTAGATAAATACATCCTACTAGAATAAAAATTCTTTAATCTTAGCTAGAAGACCCCAACCATTATTAGTAACCTGCTTGTCCTTTACATCTGTTGCAAAATAATTTTCGTTAGAATTTGTTCTTAAGACGTCCCCATCCCCTGGGATAATCATTCCTAATTTACTTTCAGCTGTAGTTTTAATTGTATCTAACGAAGAAGATTTAAGTATGTCAGCCTTTAACGATTCATTTTCAGCACTAATCTCCTTTATATCTGAGTTTATTTGAGTTAGCTGAGCTTGAACAGTATAGACCTTTACATCTCTCCAAATTGTTGCAATTCCTAAAACAAAAAGCATTACAATAACCTGAGTGGCAGCTCTTCTATTTCTTTTTTGTCTTTCCTTTAGTCTCCTATCTCTATCGATTTTAGACTTTTTAAGATCCTCATATTGTTTATCTCTTTGTGGGTCATTGACCTTTCTTTTCGGATTTAACGCTGTATTACCGTTAACATAATCGAATTCCTTCACTACCAACTTATTCACATCCCTACCATAATATAACTATTTTATTTATTTTTTTGTACAACCCTTAATTTAGCACTCCTACTCCTAGGATTTTCCTCAACTTCAATATCTGATGGTTCTATAGGTTTTCTAGTTAATACTTTCACTTCTGAAATCTTACCACACACACAAACTGGAAATTCTTTAGGACATGTACATGGATTTTCAAGTTCCTTAAAAACAGTTTTTACTATTCTATCTTCAAGAGAATGGAAAGTTATTATAGCCATTCTACCATCATCATTTAATCTTCTTACACCATCTGTAATTGCCTTATCAAGAATAAACAACTCCTTATTTACCTCGATTCTTATAGCCTGGAAAGTTCTCTTTGCTGGGTGAGGTCCTTCTCTTCTAGCCTTAGCAGGTATTGCTGCTTTTATTATGTCAACTAACTGAAAGGTCGTTTCTATAGGTCCCTTCTCTCTCTCTCTTACAATAAAGTTAGCAATTCTACTAGCAAAGTTTTCTTCTCCGTATCTTTTTATTACTTTGAATAATTCCTCACTGCTATACCCATTTATTACTTCATAAGCTGAAAATTTATTTTCTCTATTCATCCTCATATCAAGAGGAGCATCTTGCATATAACTAAAACCTCTTTCACCAGCATCTAGCTGATATGATGAAACACCTAAGTCCATAAGTATCCCATCAACTTTTTCTATATTTAAAGTAGTTAATATAGAATCTATGTTATAGAAGTTATCATGAACCAATGTAACTCTATCACCATACTCTTCAAGTCTCTTACCTGCGGCACTTAAAGCATCTTTATCTTGATCAATGCCTATAAGTCTTCCTTTAGCAGATAGCCTTTTTACTATCTCTGAAGAATGTCCAGCACCGCCTAAGGTACAATCTACATAAATTCCATCTTCCTTTATATTCAACGCTTCTATACATTCATTTAACAACACTGATACATGCTTAAATTCCATATCGTTTCTCCTTATATTCCTAAGTCACTCATCTTTTCTGCTATAGCATCAAAATCTATATCAGAATTATTGTAGTCTATCCACTTTTCTTTGCCCCATATTTCAATTCTAGTTAAAACCCCAATACTTACTATTTCCTTATTTATTGCTGCATATTCAATAAGATTTTGAGTAATGACACCTCTTCCCTGTTTATCAGTTTCAATCTCAGTTGCACCTGAGAAAAAGAAACGCACAAAGGCTCTAGCATCTTTATTCGTTAGAGGAAGACTTTTAAGTTTTTCTTCTAACACCTTCCACTCTGTCAATGGATAAACGTATAAGCATCCATCTAGTCCTTTAGTCATGATGAATTTATTGCCTAGTTCTTCTCTAAATTTAGAAGGCATGATTATTCTGTTTTTATTATCCAACCCATGTTGGTATTCTCCTATAAACATCCCACACCTCAAACTAGGTATAAGTGAGGAAAGTGTCACCACTTTACACCACTTTTCACCACTTTAACTTTATTATTCTATAAAAAATTTAAAATCCCTCCTTTTTTATAGATTTTTTAATTTTTTTCAAAATAAAATTAATATTTAGCCATAGATATAATCCTTATTTTGGCTATTATTGATTAAGCTTACAAAAATATAACAATCACAACTTTAATTATCACTTTACCGCCATGAATAGGAACAAAAAAAAATCGCCAGAGTTTTCTCCCCTAGCGATTTTTTTTGCACATCTGCCTTTTTAAACATATGTGAGTAAAATATGACAGATAAATGAACCTTATTCTTTTCTTATAGATATAAAAAACTAACAAATTAAATAAAACTAAACATTAAATCTAAATAATATAACGTCTCCGTCTTTTACTATATATTCTTTACCTTCTAATCTGTATAGTCCTTTTTCTTTAGCTGCTGCTTCTGATCCACAGTTAACCAAATCATTGAATGCTATTACTTCGGCTCTGATAAATCCTCTTTCTATATCTGAGTGTATCTTACCAGCTGCTTGTGGCGCTTTCATTCCTGTTGTGATAGTCCAAGCTCTTATTTCTTGTGGTCCAGCTGTTAAGTAACTGATAAGTCCTAGTAGTCTGTAACTTACATTTATTAACTTATCTAATCCTGCTTGATCTAAACCATACTCTTCTAATAATTCTTTCTTTTCATCATCTTCTAATGAAGAAAGCTCTTCTTCTAGTTTAGCACAAATAACAACAACTTCTGCATTTTCTCCAGCCGCATGCTCTTTAACAATCTTCACATACTCATTATCAAGATTGCCTTCCATCATGTCATCTTCTGATATATTGCAAACATATAGAACAGATTTTGAGCTGATAAGGAACAATGATTGAACAAATTCATTTTCCTCTTCAGTAACTTCTAAAGTTCTAACTGGCTTATTTGATTCTAAATGAGCCTTCATTCTTTCCATTAAAGCATACTCTTCTTTTGCTTTTTTATCTCCTGATCTTACAAGTTTCATTGCCTTTTCCATTCTTCTTTCAAGAATTTCTAGATCAGAAAATATAAGTTCTAAGTTTATTGTTTCTATATCTCTTATAGGATCTACTGAACCTTCAACGTGAACAACATTTTCATCGTTAAAACATCTAACAACATGACAAATTGCTTCAACTTCTCTTATATGAGATAAAAATTTATTTCCAAGTCCTTCACCCTTGCTTGCTCCTCTTACTAGGCCTGCAATATCATAAAACTCCACTGAAGTAAAAACTTTCTTCTTAGAATTATACATTTCTTGTAGTACATCTAATCTTTTATCCGGAACACTAACAACACCTACATTAGGTTCTATAGTACAAAATGGATAATTTGCTGATTCAGCTCCTGCTTTAGTAATAGCATTAAATAAAGTACTTTTCCCTACGTTTGGTAATCCAACAATACCTAATTTCATTTATGTACATCCTTTCTAACTTTAATACCACGTAATAGTTTTAAATATTGAAAAGCCTTAATTAAAAATATTTAATTTTTTTGTTTCATAAATAATAAGGCATTTAATTCAAAATTGAAATAAAGTGGTAACTTTAAACTAATAAATAACACTTATAAGATTATACCTTAGTAAAGACAACATTTCAACAAGTTATATTATGTGGAATTAATGGCTATATAACACCAGTATCCTAATAAATTTTATGAAAACAATATAATTGAGGTGATTTAAATGAATTTTTCTTTTTTAAAAAACACTTTAATAAATATTTCACTGATTACATCCATAGCTACTACAAATGTTAACTTCGATCTTAGTAAATTTGATTTTTTTAAATTCAACACACATACAGAACATTCTTTAAGTAACAAAGAATACAGTTGGTATTATATGTGGAATAAAAATTCTACCCCTGACGCTCCAAAAGAAACAAAAAACTTCGTATTTAATTATGATAGTTACTACCTTGGAGATACTTCTAAAAAAGTATTATATATAACTTTTGATGAAGGTTATGAAAATGGAAATACAGGCAAAATATTAGATGTACTAAAAAAGAATAAGGTTCCTGCTGCTTTTTTCGTTGTGAAACCTTACATAATTCAAAATCCAGATTTAATAAAACGCATGGAATCAGAAGGACACCTTGTTTGCAATCATTCTTCACACCATCCTTCCATGGCTTCAGTAACTGATCCAGAAAAATTCAAAAAAGAATTCACTGAAGTTGAGGAAGAATATACGAAACTAACAGGCAAAAAAATGCCACCATACTTTAGACCACCAATGGGAAGATATAGTGAAGCTTCTTTAGCTAAAACTAAGGATTTAGGTTATAAAACAATATTTTGGAGTTTTGCTTATAAAGATTGGTTAGTTGATCAACAACCTGACCCAGTAGCAGCTAAAAAAAGAATTTTAGAAAGAACAAGCGATGGATGTATAGTACTTTTACATGCAGTTTCAAATACTAATACAAAAATATTAGATGAGCTGCTAAAAGAATGGAAGTCCCAAGGTTACGAGTTTAAATCTTTGGATGATTTAAAATAAAACTTACATTTAATGCTGAATTCATATGAGTACATAAATTTATCTGACACTTCATATAATATGTAATCTTAAAGTATCACTAGATACGAATTATTATAATAAACTACTTCAACATATGGCTTGCACTAAAAAAGCCCATTGAGAAGTAGTTTATTTAATTTTACTACTCTTAAAAGCTAAGTTTAGCTTAATAAGTTTATACTGCCATGCTTTAATGAGTTTCCAAAGAGTTAATATAGTTTTCTACATATAACTTTCACCTTTAACACCCCTAATTCCAAATATGGTTTTAATTATGTAATATATATATTATAATTGTAAATAACTCAATTATTTTGTGTACAAGAAGGTGAAAATTTTGAAGTATTGTGTTTTATTTCCTCAAGCAAAAAATGTACATTTAATCAAAGATGTAGGAATGATTGCCTACAAACTTCATAAATTATATTCTGTTGAAAGTTATGTAGCCTGCTACAATAATGATAGATATGATTACATAGATGGTGACTTAAAAGGACTAAAACTAGATTTTATAAACAAGAAGCATAATAATGATATTATCGATGGTTCCTTATATTTAAGAAAAAATGCTAAAACTATAGACGTGCTGCAATTATTTCATGTAACTGCTAGATCTGTGGTATATGCAATGGTCTATAAGCATTATAATAGGAACGGTAAAATCTTTCTTAAATTAGACTGTACTGAAAACTTATTAAACAAAATAAAATCCCTAAGTACAGCAGGGCGTAAATTCTTCAATTACTTTTTTAAGAAAGTTGACATAATCGGAGTAGAACAAAAAAAACTTTTCAATGAAATGCAACTGTTATTACCTAATTTTAAAGAGAAATTTAAATACATACCAAATGGTATAGATTATGATTTGTTTAAATCAAGAAATATTAAATTTGAGAATAAAGAAAATAACATTCTACATGTTGGAAGACTAGGCGCAGAGGAAAAAAACTCTGAAATGTTAGTTGAAGCATTTGTTAAACTAAATGAAATCAATAATGATTTACCTTGGAATTTGATACTTGTAGGCGAAAGTACTGAGGCATTCACTCAATATGTAGAAAATTGCATTCGAAAACATCCAAGTTTAAGAGATAAAATTAAACAAACTGGTCCAATATCAAACAGAAAAGAACTTATAGATATTTATGCAAAATCAAAGATTTTCTGTTTAACTTCTCACTTTGAAAGCTTTGGAATTGTGCTTATAGAAGCAGCAGCTCTTGGCAATATAATCGTCTCTACTAATGTCGGAATTGCAAATGAACTAGTGGCATATAATGGCGGAAGTCTAATAGAGGATTCAAATATTGAAGATTTAACAAATAAGCTTTCTTACTACATTTCCAACGGAGATATTGAAAGACTTTCATCAAACAATGTAAATCTTATACAAGAAAATTATGATTGGGATAAAGTAGTAATGAATCTATATAACGAAATTACCAAATAGCAAGGAGATTTTATGAACAAGAAACCTTTAGTATTTATAATAATATTAAATTTTAATTCTTATAAAGAAACTCTTAGATGTTTAGATAGCGTCCTAAACATAGATTATGATAATTATAAAGTTATTGTTGTAGACAACAATTCAAGTGACAACTCAGTTGAAGTATTAAGCCAAAGCGCTGACAAATTCATACTATTAACTAATACTACAAACTTAGGCTATGCCCATGGCAATAACATAGGCATAGAATATGCACTGAAACAAAATCCTGATTATGTGTGTATTTTAAATAATGATGTAGAAGTAGAAAAAGATTTTCTATCAAAAATAATCTCTTACATGGAGATAAACGAAGATGCTGGAATAGCTGGGCCATGTATCTGTGATTTTGAGGAAAGAAATAAAATACAATCCATGGGAGCGAACATTAATTTATTCACGGGTCTCGCACAAGCAAAAGGAAAAAATGCTCCATACAGTTCCTTAACAGATAAAACTTTGTCCGTTGATTATCTTGGTGGTGCATGTTTCGTTGCAAGAACTGAAGTCTTTAAAGAAATAGGATTAATACCTGAAATGTATTTTCTGTTTTTTGAAGAAACTGAATTTTGCTTAAAAACTAAAAGAGCAGGGTTTGATCTTATTTGCGTTACTGACAGCAAAATTTATCATAAACAGTCCGCTACAATTTCTAAGTACAAAGGATTAAGTTATTTCTTCTTAAATAGAAACCGAATTGTATTTATGAGAAGGAATGCAAAATTTTATCATAAGATAATTTTTTCTTTTTATATCCTTATTGAAACAGTAGGAAGAATGCTTATAAAAAAGGAACCGATATCTATCTTTAAAACTTATCTAGCAGGCCTAAAAGCTGATACTAATAAGATAGATATGGATGAGGTTAATCAATTCTTTAAATAATTATATTATATTGAAATACTAAAATTAAATTTTAGATGTACAAAAGCTTAGGAGGTTTTTATATGTATTTTAAAGATAAGAGCATTAATGATTTTATAGATGAGTTAAGTTCAAGTAGTCCAGTACCAGGTGGTGGTGGTGCAGCTGCAGTATCAGCTTCACTATCAACAGCTCTAAGCAGTATGGTATTTAATCTTACAGTAAATAAAAAGGCATTTGCCAGTGTTAGTGAAAATGAAAAGGATACAGTATTTACTGCAATGGACAACTGTAAGAAAAAGACAGAGGATTTTCTAAACTTTATTGATAAGGATGGAGAAGCTTTTTCAAGTTTGATGTCAGCTTATAAATTGCCTAAGGATACAGAAGAAAATCTTGCCGTAAGAGAAGAACAAATCCAGGCTGGTCTTCAAAATGCTATGTTAGTTCCATTAAGCCTTGCAACGGAGCTAGTTGACGTAATGGAAAATATTAAAACAGCAGCTATATATGGTAACACAAATGTAATTTCAGATGCTGGTGTTTCTGCTATACTTGCTTATGCATCAATAGAAAGTTCAATACTAAATGTAATGGTAAACTTAAAGTTTATAGAAAGTAATGATACCAACCAAATAAAAGAAGATTGCAATGATCTATTGAAGAAAGCCGCAGAACTAAAAAAAGTAATAATGACTTTAGTTTATGAGAAACTATAAGGTAAAACCTTAAGTTTAGGTATTAATAAAGTTTTATATATCAAAGAAAAATAACTACTACAAAGTATATAAAAGTCCTAAACAATACAAAAGCCATGTATAAATAGAGAGCTACTTTCTCTATTATGCATGGCTTTATTCTTATTAAATTAAGGTTATCTTTAAATACATTTTTGAAATTAAGTGGTTATCATATTAATTCTTTGCGTAAGCTCATTAAAGCATCGGATGAATAACCACTTAATTTCATTATAGTTCTTAACATTTATCACAATTACTTACTTTCAGTCTTTTTAAACAGACCAATTCTATTTAGAAAAACAATAAATATAAATTTAGGGATTTTCCCTAATCTTTTTATTCTAAAAGGCTCTTTCCAAACTCTGTATAGCCATTCAAGACCTAATTTTATCATAATTTTAGGAGCTCTATTTAACTTTCCAGCAAAAACGTCAAAGCTTCCTCCAACTGGCATATATATATTACATGGCAATTGTGACATATTTTCAATAATAAAATTTTCTTGTTTGGGCGATCCCAATGCTACCAACAAAATGTTAGCCTGAGAAACTTTTATATCCTCAACAATTTCATTTATGCTGTCATCTTTAAAGTATCCATTCCTACATCCGCATATATCAATATTCTTATATTTGTTAATGATATTGTTTTTACATCTCTGAATTATATCCTCTGAAGCTCCTAATAGGTAAACTTTATATCCTTTTTCATTTGATACCTTTAAAAGTTCATCCATCACTTCTATTCCTGCAATCTTTTCTCGGACTGGTTGTCCAGCTATTTTGGCCGATATAACCGTCCCAACTCCATCTGGTATTATGATAAAATCATCACTGTTAAATCTATGAAAAAGATTTTTATTGCTCATACCGTTAAGCAAAACTTCTGGATTGCCCGATATTATGCATATCTTTTTCTTAGCAAAAACCAATTTTATCAATTCACTCTTACTTTGATTAAAAATCTTATATCCAAGTATATTACTGAACACTTTATCTACTCTCCATTGTTTTATCATAGACTTTAAGTACATCTTCAACAAATAAATCTACTGTAAAGTTCTTCTTATAATAATTATAACCACTTTTCCCTACATTAATAAGCATATCTTTGTTATCTAATATATACTTAAGCTTTTCATATAGCTGTTCTACACTTTCTGGGTCTACTATAAAACCATTACTTCCATCTTCTATCATATCAGTAAGTGCACCAACTTTTGTGCATAGTATAGGTTTTGCCAAAGTCATTGCCTCTAAGATTGCATAAGGCATTCCTTCTTTTACAGAAGGAAGTACAAACAAATCCATACAGTTTATTAAATCATAGTTATCTTTTCTAAAACCTAAAAACTTTATGTTAGTATATCCTTCTGCCTTTTTCATCATTTCTTCTTTAGTCTTTCCATCTCCAATTAGAAGACAAGAAAATTTATAACCTTCGTTTGTTAACTTAATCAACGCATCTATCAAATAACGATGGCCTTTTGTTTCATAGAAATTAGCAGCAACTCCTAATACAAAATCCTTTTCTACTTGAAGCTGTTGTTTTAAAACATCACAGCTTTTAAGAGATTTTCTGTCAACTTCATTTACTGCATTAGGTATATAATAAATATCTTTCTTACGTCCTAATTTATAATCAATAGCACACTGATAATCCTTCTTTGAAACAGCTATCAGTCTATTTCCAAATAATGCACCTATTTTTTCAATAGCTATATATATTTTTCTTTTTGAGTTACTCATAGGTTCATTAAATACAAAGCCATGAGCTGTATAAGTTATAATTTTTACTCCTGCAATTCTTGCTGCAATTCTTCCAACCAAGCCAGCTTTTGAACTATGACAATGCACAATATCAAACTTTTCTTTTCTAAATATCTTTATAAAGCTTATTATAGCCTTTAAATCGTATACTAAAGATATTTCCCTTTTTAAATTTGATACTCTTTTAAAATCTATATTTAGTTTCTCTAGTTGCAATTCTAAACCTGATCCTTCTCCTGCATATACCTTAACCTCATTGCCCAATTTCTTTAATTCGTCACTTAAAATCAAAAGATGTTTTTGAGCTCCGCCCATTTCTGCCTGAGTAATTATTTGAGCTACTTTATATGACATTTCTTCACGCTCCTAAAAAGTACTTCTTTTCTTCCTATAGGAAAAAAGTATTGCGACCATTATCCAAAAATATGTTGCTACCTTTGGAACAAATAGAATGTTATCAAAGCAATTCATAACTAGAAAAGGTACAATAACAACAACAAAACCTTCTAAAAAATATGAGTTTAGCGATTCACTTTTGTGTTTTATAAAATAAAAGGCTTCTCTTAAAATTAATAGGAGAACTACAATAAAACTTAACTCTCCAACAAATCCAAGTTCACTTCCAACCTTTAAAAATGAATTGTGACTTGGAAAAACATCTACCCCTTCTTCTTTAAACTGAGGATACATTTTTACATACTTAGGGTAATTGGTTATAAAGTTACCATTACCTACTCCACCTATAGGATGATCCTTTATCATTTTTGCAGCTATATTCCATATCTTTACTCTTGAATCGTTTTGACTGCTATCACCTATTTGTTTTATTCTATTAATTGTGCTAGGTAAAACCAGTAATACAGCTGCAACTGGTACAAACAACAACAATATCTTCTTGCCAAAAATTATAGTTAACAGTACTAATCCTGCTCCAAATCCCAACAGAGCACTTCTTGACATAGACATAACTAAGTTTATTAAGGCTAGAACTGAAGTTATAATAGCAAAAACTCTAAACACATTGTGACTATTTTTAAGTCTTATCATAGATAGTAACGGAAAGAACATAAGAACTTCAAATGCACCTAAAGTATTAGGATTATCTAAAGTAGCTTGAATTCTAAACTTTGACTCAGTTACTAAAAAAACATCTGCTCCAATTCCAGTAAAGTATTGTATTATCCCTAAAACTGAAACTACAAAGGTAGTAAGTACAAAAGTAAAGATAACTCTCTCCTTTTCTCTTTCATCAAAACATTGACTGATCAAGTACATCGTTACAATATAAGTAAAGAATCTAATACTCTCTTTTACTGCAAGTGACCTATCAGCAGCATATATGGCTGATAGCACCATTATTCCTAGGAATATTATTAAAGCTATATAGATTTTATTTGTTACGAACTCCACGATATTCTGCTTTATTTTATTTACTTTTTTTGTTTTTATCATTTGAAAGACGTATAGAATAACTGATAAAAACAATACTATCTGTGTGAGATTACTATAATTTTTCCCGTTTATCTCTGAAGGAATCAATGGTATTAAAAATATATAAATGCAGAATAAAATATTTGTTAAATCTTTCATTGTAGTATTTCCCCCTATAATAATAGGAGACTAAAAAGCCTCCTATTTGGTAATTAGTCTTCGATTTTATCTATAGTTATTTCAGCATTAGTAGTCTTTATGAGCTTTGTCAAAGGCAAATCATCCTTTAAGCCTTCTGAGCTTTCTTTCATAAACATTATTTTTATAGTCTGTAAGATTAGTTTTAAATCAAGAAGTATAGAGTAATTCTTGATATATAATATATCATATCTAACCTTATCTTCTGGCGTAGTTGAGTATTTACCTAGTACCTGAGCAAGTCCTGTAAGCCCTGCTTTCACAATAGTCCTATATTTATAATCCGGTATTTCATCTTTAAACTGTTCTACGAAAAATGGTCTTTCTGGTCTAGGGCCAACTACACTCATATCCCCTAAAAGTATATTAAAGAATTGTGGCAACTCATCAAGCCTTGTAGCTCTTAGAATTCTTCCAATCTTAGTTATTCTAGGGTCGGCTTCTCCAGCAAGCACTGGGCCAGTTAGTTTTTCAGCATTCATTACCATAGTCCTAAACTTTAGCACAAAAAAACTTTTTTCATCTATAGTAACTCTTTCTTGCTTGTAGAATATTGTTCCTCCATCAGATAACTTTATCGCTGCTATTACAATAAGCATAATAGGGCTAGAAAGTATTATTCCTACTAAAGATACAAGTATATCGAGTAAGCGCTTAAAAAATCTCGCTTCCAAGGTTAATCCTAACTTTTGAACTTTAAACATCGGTATATCATCCGCTCTGTTTAACTTTGAGTTAAGTATCGCAATTTCGTAGATATCAGGAATTATATATATACTTTTTCTACTTGCAAGACAACTGTCTACTATTTTCTTTTTAATATTTAACTCTACATCATTACATATAAAAACCACATCTACGTTGTCTAAATAGTGATCAATATTCTTGCTTTTACTACCGCATATATATTTTATTTTATATAGATCTCTTTGCTTTAACAATATCTTCTTAGTTAAATATTCTAATGAACTTTCTCCTATAACTAAACACTCTTTTACCCCATGAAAAGATCTGTTTATCTTCCACACAACAGTTCTCCAAATAGATAAAATTACAAATTGCACAATAGTACTTATAACAAGAACCATTCTTGGATAGGCAAAGCCACGTGCAAAGAAAGTTATTCCTGCTGTTGTTATAAATAACGCAACAACTGTCAGCCCTATTGAATATATAGTTTCCGTAATACTCTTTTTTAGTAAATCACCAAGACCAAACACATACATATATATTAAATAAGCTATAACTATAAAAGGTATTATGTTAATGAATGGATTAAAGTTGTAATCTGGTGGGGTGGACTTAAACTGTATTAAAAAAGACAGATAAACTGAAAAAACAACTAAAACTGCATCTATAAAATAAGTACCAAATTTAAAAAACTCTGTAACTATATTGTTTCTCTTCATAAGTCACCTCTAAAACTTTTAAACTCTTAATAATTTTACACTCAATATATTTTAAAGTCAAATTATATATAGAGATAAACCACTTCGATCCGAAATCTATTTTTAAAACTCTCACGGGTTCTTGTGAGAGAATTTAAAAATATAAGCTCTATTACGAAGTGGTTCATCTATAAAAGTAAGAAAAAAAGAAGCAATTAGATGTACTAATTACTTCTTACTAAATAATCTAGAAAACAAACTTGTTTTCTTTAACTCTCTTACTGGCAACGGAGAAACCTCTTCCCCGTTCAATATATTAATTTCATTTTCTTTAATCCACTTATGTAATTCAGGGTTAAGTTCTTTTATACTAGATAGGGCTTTTTTAACAAAGGTGTTTCTTCTCTCATTGTTATGTCCATCGCTTCCAACCATATGAACTAAATTTCTCTTAACTAATTGCTCTGCAGCTTCCTTTATCGTACTTCCATAAGCACCAGTTAAGCTTCCTGCGTTAACCTGCGCAAGGTTCCCTTGCTCAACAAGATTTTTTAATATTTCTGGATTATTTGAAATTTTAAAATTTCGTTCCGGGTGAGCTAATATTGGAGTAACACCTTTTAGCCTTAGTTCATAAAACACATCTTCAGTATACAGAGGAAATTCTCTCATAGGAAGTTCTATAAGCATATATTTTCTGTCATTCAGACACCAAATCAAACCATTGTTATAAAGATCTAAAAGGTTAGGAGTTATATAAACCTCTAACCCTTTAATCACATTTATACCTATATCTTGTCCTATTTCCTTAACCTTTAAAAACGTACTATCATAAGTATCTTTTTGTTGCTCGAATTCACCAGGTATATAGTGTGAAGTAGCACAAATATGTGTTGCACCCTCCAAAGCAGAATTCTTAAGCATATCTTTTGTTATATCAAAAGACTGTGATCCATCATCTACATTAGGTATTATATGACTATGAAAATCGATCATCATATCACCTACTCTTTTTCGTAATAACCATAATACTTACTATAGTAATATTCGTTTGCTTTAGTTGGAACCATGTTTAAGACTACACCAACTAGCTTTCCGCCTACCTTGTCCAACATTTCCTTTGATTTTGCAATTGCTTTCTTTTCTGTCTTTCCATAAGAAGCTACAAGTAATGTTCCATCAGCATTAACAGAAAGAATTTGAGCATCAGTAACTGCTAAAACTGGAGGTGCATCAATTAGAACTATATCAAATATTTCCTTGAATTCATTAAGATATTTAGTCATTGATTTGCTACCTAAAAGTTCCGATGGATTAGGTGGCAAAGTACCACATGTTAGTATATAAAGATTCTTTATCTCTGTTGCTTTTAAACATTCTTCTATTTTGTTTTCACCTATTATTATATTTGCTAATCCTTTTGAGTTAGGAATACCAAATTTTTTGTGAATAGTAGGTCTTCTAAAATCGCAGTCTATAAGCAATACCTTTTTGCCTGCTTGAGACATTGAAGTAGCTAAATTTGATATAACAGTACTCTTACCTTCTGAAGGACTTGATGAAGTGACTACAATCACACGCATTTCTTCGTCAAGAGAAGAGTATTGTATATTTGTTCGTAGAGTTCTAAAAGCCTCAGCCCCTCTAGATTTATTATTAACTAAAGAAATTAAATTCTTATCCATTGGCTTCCTCCATTATTCTTCAATTGTAGGAATTACACCTATTACAGGAACCCCAAGTAATCTTGTCAATTCTTCTTCATCTTTAACTGTATTGTCAAGATATTCTATTAAGAAAACAATACCTATAGACAACATAAGACCAACAAACAATGCTACAGCAATATTTAAAAGCGGTCTTGGACTATCTGGACTTGTTGGTTCTACAGCATCATCAACCAACTTAATATTGTCTTGATTGTAAATTTCAATTGATTCCTTTTTTAAGGATTTAGCAATTTGATTTGCAATCTTTGCAACTTGACTTTTATCCTTTGATTTTACTGTAATAGTTAAAAATTCAGTATCACCTTTTGGTGCAACAGAAATCATCTTAATTAGCTGATCTGCATTCATATCTAAATTTAACTCATTTATTACATCATTAGCAACAGTTTTAGTCTGAACAAAGATACTATAGGTTTTAACCATCTTTTGATACATCATCACATCGTTATAGTTTTCCTTTGTAGCAGAGTCACTCTTTTGATTTTGTCCAATCAGTACAGATATATCAGCTTTATAAACTGGTTTTATTACAAAGTAGCTCACTACTGCACTTATCAAGGTACAACTTAAGGTTATTAAAATAACTAATAATAATCTTTTTCTCACAATGTTAAAGTATTCTTTTAATTCCATTAATTATCCCCCTATTATTTTATTTAGCTGTTTAACAATTTCATCATTTGGCTCAAGCTTGTTAGCTATATCTAAGTGGATCTTTGCATCATCCATTTTTCCAATATTGTAATAGCACATTACTAGATTAGTACATATCTCAACATCTTTAGTTGCTTCAAAAGCTTTTCTAAAATACATTATTGCATTTTCAAAATCTCCGATAGCAGCATAATTTATTCCCAATTCATTTACAGTCTCTACAATAGAGCTGTCTATTTCTAAACTCTCATTTAAATAATATATTGCTTTTTCATAGTTATCAAGCTTTCTATATGATAAACCAATATAATAATATATGAGTGGATTATCTTCAAATTTGTCTAATAAAGGCAGAAGTTTCTTTATGGCTTCTAAAGGATTAACATCAATCTCTTCTTTTCCTTTCTCATATGCAACTATATCAGAAACCTCTAAGAAAAGTTGTTCGATCTCAGTTGATCTTTCTCCACCAAGTCTTATATATTCGTTAAGAGACATTAAGACCTTTGAATATTCTCCTTCATCTTTAAGCGTCAGCGCCTCATACATATATGGTAAAGCGCTCTTAGGATAAACCTTTTTGTAATTTTCTATATCTTCGAGATGTAAATTTTTAAAATCTCTATTATTTTCTCTTATTGTACTTCCTACTACTAATAGCTTTTCAAAGATTTCCTCTTCCCCGTACGACCTACATAGTCCTCTTAAAAGCACATAACTATCATTATAATTTCCTTGTTTAACTTTTGATGCAACTATTCCTTTAATAGCTTCTTTTGAATTGCTTATTGAATCCAAGATACTTTTATAATCTTCATTATAGGAAAACTTCTCATCTGCACCTATAGCATAAAACATTCCTTCAATAAATTCATATAATGGTATATCTTTAAGTTCTTGATTTTGTTTTACTTTTTCCGCTAAAAATTCCATACTTACCGGAATAAATAACTCTTTATTTTTTAACTTTACTTGTTTATCACTTATCTTTTTTAAAAAAGCCTCAACATTTCTTATTTCTAAAAATAATAATTTAGATAGCTTATCCTTAAAAAGTGAATTATAGTCCAATACATTCACCCCATTGTTTAATTCTTTCTATAATATTGTAAAATAATCAATAATATTCTTCATGTGTACATCAAGTAGCATAATATATTATATATAGATAAACCACTTCATTTTAGAATCTACATTTTCAAAACTCCTCTCAGAAACCAGAGGAGTTTTGAAAATAGTTTGCAGCTTGAAGTGGTACCTTTTAAGTAAACTAGTTTTTAATAAAATTCTATCTTTTCAATTTTATCAATAAAATCTTCAAATAGAAACTCAAAATATATCATTATTAAACAACTTGTTTATCCTTAATCATATTTTCAAATTTAACTTAATTTTTCGTTTATAATTTTCATCACTTCTTCAGTATACTTCTTTATCTTATTTTCTGCATCTACTAAGCTGCTGCCAACAATGGATAAGTATACCTTCATCTTTGGTTCAGTACCAGAAGGCCTAACTACAAACCAAGAATCATCTTCTAATATATACTTAAGAACATTAGATTTAGGCAAATCTATAGAATTTACAGAATTACTTACAACATCTACTTCTTCACTCTTCTTATAATCGAATCTCTTAACTATCTTAACTCCATTTACATTAGATACTGGATTATTTCTCATATTATCTATGCAACTTGCTATCTTTTCTTGACCTTCTTTTCCTTTTAATTCTAGAGAAACTAGGTTTTCTTTATAGAACCCATATTCATTATAAATCTCGATTAAGCCATCGTATAATGTCTTACCTTTTGATTTATAATAAAGAGTCATTTCTGCAATTAACATAGATGCGATAACAGCATCTTTATCTCTTACAAATTCTCCTGCTAGGTATCCATAGCTTTCTTCAAAACCAAAAAGATATTTATGACTTCCTGTTTCTTCAAACTCTCTAATCTTTTCTCCAATGTATTTAAATCCTGTTAATACATCTATTAACGTAACATTATAGTGAGCAGCCATCTTTCTTACTGCTTCAGTTGTTACAATCGTCTTAATTACTGCACCATTGCTAGGTAAACTATTTGTGTCTTTAAGCGCATCTAGTACATAATGAGTTAAAAGCATTCCAGTTTGATTTCCTGTTAAAACCTTATACTCACCTTCATTATCCTTAACAACAACTCCAATTCTATCACAGTCTGGATCTGTTCCAAAGATTATATCTGGTTGAACTTCTTTTGCTAGTTCTAAAGCTAACTTAAATACAGCTGGTTCTTCAGGATTAGGATATGATGCAGTCGGGAAGTTTCCATCTGGTTTTTCTTGTTCTTTTACTACATGTAAATTCTCATAACCTAACTCATTCAAAACTCTTCTCACAGGAATATTGCCTGACCCATGAATCGGAGTATATATTATCTTTAAATCTTTAGCATTCGAATTAACTAACTCTTTTCTTATTGTTAAAGCTTTAACTGCATCTATATAAGTTTTATCTATATCTTCACCTATATATTCAAGTAGTCCTTTTTCTAACGCTTCTTCCTCGCTTAAGGTTTTAATATCAGCGTAATCAGATATAGCATTTACGTATCCTATTATCTTCTTTGCTGGTTCATCTGTAACTTGTCCACCATCATCGCCATATACCTTATATCCATTATATTGCTTAGGATTATGAGACGCTGTTATTACAATACCAGATTTACAGTTTAATTTTCTAACTGTATATGATAGCATTGGTGTTGGTCTTAAATCTTCAAATAGATATACTTTTATGTTATTTGCACACAAAGTTAAAGCTGCAGCTTTAGCAAATTCTCTTGACATATTTCTTGAGTCATATGCAATAGCAGCTGATTTACCTTCTGTATATGCTTCATTTATATAATCAGCAAGCCCTTGAGTAGCCTTTCCAACAGTATATATATTCATCCTGTTAGTTCCTGCACCAATAACGCCTCTTAGCCCACCTGTACCAAAATCTAATTCTTTATAAAATCTATCTTCAATTTCTTTCTCATCAGTTATTCTTCTTAATTCATTCTTTATATCTTCATTAATAGTAGGTGATTGTATCCATTGTTCGTATTTTTCACTGTATGTCATTATTATCCCTCCTTATAATTTAACATTAAATATTATACACTAAAAAATGGACAATTAAAACTTTTATATACAAATTTATGAAATTATATGAATTATATACTAGTTAATATATC